>JBBDNW010000177.1:0-73015 GCA_040877375.1 Pirellulales bacterium
CTCAGTTGGTAGAGCAATGGACTGAAAATCCATGTGTCGCCGGTTCGATTCCGGCCCTGTCCATTGCCACGCTCGCGGCACGCTCAGCGTGCGGACGAAGCCTGCCGTCGCCGCCGCCGCCAGAAGTAGCTGCCACAGCCCAGTCCCGCGGCGAGCAGCGCCCAGGACGTGGGCTCCGGGACGGCGACGATGTTCACGAAACTGCTGTTGGGCACGTACTCACCCGAGAAGTTCACCCCGCCACTGCTCGCGTCGTAGTCGATCATCCACGCCTGACTGCCCACGGAAAACATCCCGCCGTCGGCGAGCGACGCACCACCGTAACTGAACAGGCCGCTGTTCCAACTGCCGGTGTAGGCGATGAGCGAGAACGTGGTGTTGTCAGCGAAGGCGGCTCGCGACACGGCCAGGTCAGTGAGCGTGAGGCCCACCGTGCCCGAGAGCGCTAGATCACCAGAGGCGAGGAGCAGATCTGCCCCGACGGCCGGCGAAGCAGAGGAGTTTAAGTCATACGTGAAGGTCGATCCGTCCAGCAGCGTCACCGACCCGGTGGCGAGGCTTGCGATGCCGGCGCCAGGGGAGAGGGTGCCGCCCCGGGCGACTGCAACCGCTCCGCCGATCGCGCCGGAGCCGCCGAGGAGTCCGCCCGCGTTGACGGAGACGGCCGTGTTGCCGAGCGCACCGGCGACTAGGAGCGAGCCCGCATCGACCGCCGTGTCGCCGGAGTAACTACTCGTGCCGGAGAAGATGAGCGTGCCGGTGCCCAGCACGGTCAGCGACCCGGATCCGCTGATGCTTTTCGAGACAGTGCCGGTCCCGATCCTGTTGAAGACCAACCCGCCATTGTTGACCAGATCGGTATTGAGGACGCCCGTCGTCGTGCCGGTACCGATCTGCAGTGTGCCGCCGGCATTGAGGTTGAGCGTGCCGAACGAGCCCGTCGTGAGCGTGCCGCCGACGATGACCACGCCTCCCGTCCCGTTGCTGCCCGAAATGGTGAGCGTGCCCGTGCCCGACCGGCCCACGAACACGCTGGAGGAGTTGGACCAAGTGCCACCGGTGACGGTCATTGTGCCACTGCTGTCGACCGAGAAGCCGATGTTACTCGTGACACTGGTAACCCGGCCGCCCGTTACGGTGAGTGTGCCTGTGCCACCCGTCGCGGTTACGGAGCCGCCGACGTAGAGGGTGCCGCCGTTGGTCCATGTGCCGCTACTGACCGTCACCGCGCCGACACCGCCGGCGATGGTGCCGATGACACCGCTGGAGTTCGTGACACTGCCGCCCGCTACGTCGAGCGTGCCGGAGCCGCCGTAGCCGACGTAGAGGAAACGCGTTGAGTTGCTCCACGTGCCGCCGCTGACAGTCGCCCTGCCGACGCTGCCGGCAGAGTAGCCGAGGTACCCGGTGCGATTGGTGAACTGGCCACCCGTCACCTCGAGCGTGCCCGTGCCGGAGTTGCCCACGATCAACGGATTGGTGCCACTGGTGCCGATGTTGAACTGGCCGTTCGAGACGCGGATCGCCATGTCGAAACTGCCGGTTCCCGACGACAGCCCCGTGAGCGTCAGCGTGCCGGTGTTCGTCAATGCCACGGCGCCGGTTCCGGAAATCGTGTTGCTCATTGTCAGGGCCGACGTCTGGTTGAACTGCAGCGTGCCGTTGGCGACGACGTTGCCAGTGATGCTCGCCCCATCGTTGATGATCGCGGTGTCACCTAGGTCGATCGTGCCCCCGGCCCAAACGCTCGTGTAGGTCGCCGTGGCCGCCACCGCCGTGTCGTGGCAGGCGAACAGGGCCGCCAGCACTAGCACGGTAGCCGAAAACGTCATCCGACTGGTGGAAGCACGGGGAAAAACCTGACAGTGGGCCATTTGTGGAGGATCGATTTCAAGCCGTCATGACTCGAGGATGAGCGGCTGAGGGATTCAGCTCTGCAAGCAGCCGTGAACGCGGGCGTCGGGACACGCACCTTCGAAAGCGGCTGGAAAACAGGAAATCGGCCCAGCAGCGAACGATCCGCTGCCAAACGAAAAACTGCCGCAGGATTGAGAAGGTCAACGCGTCGGATGGACGGCGATGACGGGTGCGAGCAGGAGCGGTTCCAACGAGAGGGAAAAAAGTGCCCTGCGGGAAAATACCCGGTTGCCGGGGAGTCGTCAATCAGGCCGGCCGCCTCGACACGCGAACCGACCGTCGGCAGCGCCGCTTCCTGAGTCAGAAACCCAACGGCGCAAGCCGTGGGGACCGCGGAAGATTTCCGCGGGGGCCGTTCTGAACGGGGGGTTGAGGGATTCATCCTCTCATCGATACCTTTAGGGTTTACTTCCAGCGAAGGGGGGGCTTCCTGTCGTGAAGTTGGCAGACATGAGCACCGGCCCGGACATGAGCGCAGGCAACAGCGCATCCGATCGCGGGACTTCACACCGGATGTTCCCCGGAAGGGCCACTGGCTTCTCTGCACGGGCCAGCGGGTTCTCCGGAAGGGCCAGCGGTTTTTCACTCATCGAGATTCTGATCGTCGTGGCGATCATCGCCACGCTCGTCGGCCTGCTGCTGCCGGCGGTGCAGAGCGCTCGCGAGACCGCCCGACGCACGAGTTGCATGAGCAACTTAAGGCAGATCGGCACCGGCCTGCACAGCTTTCACGCCGCCCGCGGCTTTTTTCCAACGGCTGTCTCCGGGGGCGGAGTCCGCCACTACTGGACAGCCCAGATGCTGCCCTACCTGGAAGAGAACCCGTTGGCGGGCATCTACGACTACACGGTGGCGTGCAACGACATCAAAAACCGTGAGGCCGTCCAGGAATCGCCGCGGTTCACGCGCTGTCCGTCGACCCCTGGCGCACCTCTCCAGCACCCGAAGTTCAAGACCGGGACGCCCGCCTGGGGGGCGGCGGCGACGGATTACGCCGGCTCCGATGGCCCGAGCAGCACCCTCTGGACCGCCCCGGCCGTGATCTCGTTTCCGATGCCGGGCAGCATCGACGGCTTTATGAAGGGCGGGGTCAAACCTGGTGAAAAGGGCTGGCGAATCGGCAGGATCACCGATGGCACGGCGAAGAGCATTGCCGTGTTCGAGGCCGCCGGTCGGCCCCAGGTCTGGGCCTTCGGTGGCATGATCGCCGATTCGGGGCTCGCCGCCAGCCCGTCCGGTAAATACGTCTTGCGGTGCGGCTGGGCTGATCCCAACCAGGTCGCCGTGAAGGGCTTCCGGCAGGACTTGTCCCAGGTCGACCCTGTAAGCCAATGCAAGTCGCCGGGGCCGCAACTGGTCAACGGCAGCAACAACTCCGGTATCTACGCCTTTCACCCCGGCGGGGCGAACGTGCTGTTCGCCGACGGATCGACGCGATTCCTGGACGATACGATGAGAGCCGACGTGGTGGCGGCGCTGCTCACCGTGCAGGCCGCCGACATGGCGGTCATGCCCTGAATACCAGTGAGACGCATGCGAGTGAACGACCGCAGACCATTGTCCAGCACCTCGGCTCCGCGGGAATATCGCGGCACCGTGCTAACGCTTCTTGTCGCAGCGATCGCCGTCGTTGTCGGCTCCACCTGCGAGGCGCAGCAGTCGCCTGCTTCAAAAAAACCACCTCGGCCCGAGCGCACGGCGGCAACGCGTGACGTCGCCGCCAGCCGGCTGCGGGACATCTACCGCGGGGCCTCGCAGGCATGGCCGCCGCCCCACGTCGATCCAGGAATCGAGTGGCGCGAGATTGGTCTTCTTCCGGAGGTTATCCATCCCGAGTCGAATCCCGTGAGCATCGAGAAGGTGGCGCTGGGACGCACGCTCTTCTTCGATGCCCGCCTCTCGTCGAGCGGCAAGCTGGCCTGTGTCTCGTGCCACGAGCCGAGCCTCGGATGGGCTGATGGCCGGGGCGTGAGTGAGCCGCGCGGCAAAGGCCCCGGCAGGAACGCTCCGACGATCCGCAATACGGCCTTCCAGTCAGCGCTCTTCTGGGACGGCAGGGCGGCCAGTCTCGAGGAGCAGATCGAGGAGGCGCTCACGAATCCGGCGGAGATGGACGCCGACCGCGATCAAGTGGTCGATCTGCTTGCGACGATCCCGGGCTATCGAAAGCTCCACGATGACGCGTTTCCGGGGCAGCCGATCGAGTTTACGGCCGTGGTCGAGGCGATCGCCTGCTTCGAGCGAACAGTCGTGGGCGGACGATCGCGATTCGACGCCTTCATGAAGGGGGATGCCGCCGCGCTCTCTGATGAGGAAGTCCTCGGTCTCGACCTCTTTCGGCGTGAGGCCCGGTGCATGAACTGCCACCACGGCCCCCCTTTCAGCGACGGCCGCTTTCACGACCTCGGCCTGAGCCACCACGGGCGCACCAACGAAGACCTCGGCCGCTATCGGATCACCCACGATCCGGTCGACAAGGGCCGCTTCCGCACCCCCACGCTCCGCGACATCACGCAGACGTCGCCCTACATGCACAACGGCATGTTCGAACTGCGGGGCGTGCTCGCGATGTATAACGCAGGCATGGTGACGCTGAAGCGGCAGCCGTTCGAGCGGGATGATCAGGAGTTTCCGATCAAGTCACCGCACCTGAAGCCGCTGGGGCTGAACCGCCAGGATCTGGCCGACCTCGCCGCTTTCCTGGCAACGCTCGAGGAGCCACCCCGCGGGATGCGGCCGCCAAGGCTCCCTGGGCTCGAGGGCCCTCCCGTCAGCGAGGAACGGTGACGGCTCGCCGAGCGGCGGTGACGGCCGCGTTGGAGAGTCCGTGGATGTGCACCTTGCCCTCGGCATCCGCGGTGACGAGCGTCGTGCCATCAGGACTCAGGGCCAGCGCCCGGGGCACATCCGGCTGCCCCGGCAGACGGCAGACTTCGGAGCCCGAGTCCACGTCCCAGATGCGGACTGTGGCATCCGTCCCGGCCGTCACGATCCGGCGGCCGTCGGGGCTCCACAGCACCTTTTCGACGCGGCCTTCATGACCGCGGAAGACGCGGAGTTCCTCCCCGGTTGTGATGTCCCAGAGGCGGGCGGTCTCATCCAGCGAACCCGTCACGAGGCGGGTGCCTTTGGAATCGAAGGCGATGGACCGCACCTGGTCGCTGTGGCCGACGAGTTTGGCCAACTGCTCTCCAGTTGCAAAGTCGTCGAGATGAACGGTGCCGATCGCCATTCCGGCGGCCAGCACCCGCCCGTCGGGGCTGGCTGCGAGGCAGTTGATGATGCCGCGCGGGCCCGTAGCCGCCATCACCTGGCCGGTCGCCGCGTCGTGCAGTTCTGGTTTCACGTATGCCAGTCGTGTGCCATTGAGGCCGAACACCGCGGCAACGTCGATGTCGAGAGACGTCCGCCGCGCGGAGAACTCCAGAAGCTTGTCTCCCGTGTTTACGTTCCAGACTGTCGCGACGCCCTCGTGCGAGGTGGTCGCGAGCCGTGATCCGTCGGGGCTGAACGTCATCGTCACGGCGCCATGCGTGTGGTCCCCGAGCGAGGAGAAAACTTCCCCGGTGTCCGTTCGCCAGATACAGACATTCCCTTTCGCTCCAGACGTCTTGGACGCAGCCGCGAGGAGCCCGCCATCGGGGCTGTAGGCGACCTCGGTCACGCTGCCCGCCGCGCCGCGGAGCGTGCGGAGTCGGTCCAACGTTCGCGGGTCCCAGACTTCGATGTCGCCGGTCTCCTGGGGGGCGATGGCCAGTTGGCTGCCATCCGGACTGAACACGGCGGCCGTCATCCCGCGCACGTCCGCGAGCACGGCGAGCGGCTCCGTCGCCGATCGGGACCAGATCCGCACCGTGCTATCGTCTGAGCCGGAGGCGAGCGTCTCGCCGTCGGGCCGGAACGCGAGCGTCGTGATCAGCCCGTCGTGCCCCATCAGATCCTGCTCGCAGGTGAACGTCTGCGTGTTCCAGAGCCGAATATGTCCGTTGGCGGTTCCCTCGGCGATCTGCCTGCCATCGGAACTGTACGCCACCGCCGTGACCGCCGTGGCGTGGCCCGGCAGGCTCGCGATCAGTTGCCCATCGGCGGCGCTCCACACGCGCAGCTCGTGTTCCTCGCCTGTCATGACGAGCCGGGCGTCATCCGGACTGAACGTGAGGAAGGCGGACGTCGGCCCGAGCCCCCGCGGCTTCGTGATGGAGCACAGCCGTCGCCCGTCGCCGGCGTCGTGCACGAGCACATCGAAGGGTTTTTTCGCCCCATTCACGACGACGGCAATCCGCTCGCCGTGGGGACTGAACTGAAACGCGGGAATCTCCGCATCGTTGCCGCCACACCAGGTGATGAACCCGCCGCTATCTGCATCCCAGAGCCCAAGTGCACCGCTGTCATTCTGAATGACCATGCGGCTGGCGTCGGGGCTAAACACCGCCAGCTTGAGCCGTCCCCGATGCCCGTCGAGGACGACCTCGTCGCGTCCCGTTGCCCGTGCCACGATGCGGACGCTGCCGTCCTGGGCATGCACAGCCAGCCGTGTGCCGTCGTGGCTCATGGCCAGCGGCACGAGCGAGCCGGCCGATGGGCTGCCGACGTCGCTCCCCAGGCCTGCGGGGCCGCGCCAGACCCGCACCCAATCCTCGTCCTGCGGTGCGAGGGGGACGTAGTGGTGGCGGTCGTCCGCGGAGAAAAAAGCGAGTGAGAGGCGATGGATTCCAACGTGGGATGTCGGGTGCTCGAGAAGCGACTGGACTGTCTTGGAGAGGTTTCGGTCCAGCTTCGCAACTGCTGCCATTCCCAGCACGCTGCCATCTGGACTGTAGATGACCTCGCGGACCTGCCCCTTCCCAACGTTGATGGCGACCAGGGCCTCATCGATTCCTGCGCCCAGCACCCGCATCTCGAGCGGTAGCGGCATCCCCGCGAGCGGGAGCGTGTCGTCGTAGATTTGGCGTGCCATTCGCAGGTTGTGGCTGTCTAGACACCCCCGGAGCGAACGCAGATTGGAGATATAGAGCTGCCGCATCGCCTCCCGGTTGGCGACATCGGCCCGCCCCCGCTCCGCGACCGCGAGCACCCGCTGCTGCTCGGCACGCACCGCAAACATCGAGATGCCAACGATCGCGATCAGGAGCGCTGCCACCATGCCTACCGCCGCCATGGCCGCAAGCCTGTGCCGCCGCGCCAGCCGCACGACCGAGTCGATCAGCCGCGGCGGGCTGGCGGTGATCGCTTCGCCACGAAGATATCGGCCCAGATCGGCCTCGAGTTCGGCCGCGCTGGAATACCGTCGGCCACGGTCCTTCTCTAAGCATTTCGCGACGATTGTCGTCAGCTCGCCGCGGAGTCTTGGATTGACGGTGGAGAGCAACGGCGGCTCCACCTCATTGACGACGCGGGCCACCTCGTAGACCGCCAGACGCTTGAGGTCGTAGGGCTGCCTGCCGGCGAGGAGTTCGTAGAAGACGACGCCTAGAGAATAGACATCGGCCCGCACATCGAGGTCGGCGGTCGTGCCATCGAACTGCTCGGGGCACATGTAAAACAGCGTTCCCACGAGCTGCCCGAGATCGGTGTGCATCGTGGTGAGCGCCAGATCGCCGTCGGTGCTTCGAGCCACGCCGAAATCGATGATCTTTGGCTGCCCTTGAGCATCGACGAGGATGTTGCCCGGCTTGAGGTCGCGATGGATCACGCCCCGTTGATGGCCGTGGGCGACCGCGCGGCAGACCTCTCGAAAAAGCGTCACGCGGTCGCGAACCGCGAGGCTGTGCCTGTTCGCAAAACTGGTGATCGAGAGGGCCTCCTCGATGTATTCCATGACGAAATACGGCACCGTGCAGCCGGGCAACTCCTGCATCCCCACGGTGTAGATGCGGGCGATTCCCGGATGGGTGAGCCGCCCGAGGATCTGGGCCTCGTACTCGAACCGCTGCGCCGCGGTGGCTGAGAGCAGTCCGGGGCGGATCACTTTGACGGCGACGGACCGGCAGGGCATCTCCTGCAGCCCCTCGTAGACCCGCCCCATGCCCCCCTCGGCGATGAACCTTACGATCGCCACGTCGCCGAGCCGCGCGCCGGGCACGAGGTCGCCCACCGTCGAAGCAGCAGGAGACGGCCGCAGCAAATCGGTCAGCCCAGCGGCACTGAGCCCGCCGTTGATAATCGAATCGACCCGCACAGCGGGTGGATGCGGTTCGGATCGCTCCATGGCGAATCATCCGTAGAAGTCGGCCGCTGGCTTGTGATCGAATCTATCCTAGCCGAAGCCGCCAGCGGGACCGGCGCCGCAGATGGGCCAGAACCCCAACGCTGGCCGCGGCGCACCCAAGCAACGCGATGGCCTCTGGTTCCGGCGTAAGGACCGTCTCCGGGTCAGTACCGAATCCGAACAGGTGGTTCGGGCTGACGTCGGCGACGGTGAAGCCGGTCAGATCAGGCGAGGTGAACACGAACGTGGCCGAGTTCCGCACAAGCACGAGGCCGTTGAGACTCTTATTGTGGACCGTCAGATCGCCGGCGGCGCGGTAGATCCCGAAGTCAGCCCCATCGACGATATTCCCGTTGAACTTGTTGAAAAAGGTGCCCGATGTGGTGCCGTTGTTGCCCGCCGTGCCGATGCCAAAGCCCAGTTGGGGAAACTGCATGACGTCCCACTGCGACAATCCGAGCGACCACGATTTGAACTGCCAGGAGTTGTCGTTCGTTTTGGTGGCGACGAGATTGGACGACAGATGCGGGCCGGTGCCACTCGGGATCACGCCGCCGGGGGACGGCGGCGAGTAGTTGATGGGCACGTCGGGGGCGGCGGTGAAGACCTGCCAGGCGGAGCCCGTGCCCGACATCGAGGTGAGCGTCGGCCGGACACCGCCGGATTTCACAATGTCAAAATAGAAACTCGTCAGCAGGTCTGACGGGTATGCCGAATCGGCCGATGAGGTGTTCTCGAGCATCACGGTGAGCGTGGTGTTGCTGATCGTGAGCGTGGCGCGGCTGGCGATCGGTGTGCCGCTCATCGACGTGCCGGATGACGTCAGCGTGGTGGTGTTCAAGATGTCGCCTCGGGCCGGTAACGTCGCCAAAGCCACCACAGTGGCTGCGGCGAGCGCGGCCGCGGCCGCGACGGAATGGAGGAGATGACAGACGGGGTGCTGGGCGACGTTCATGGTGGGACTCCGCGTAAGCCAGGGGATTGCTCGCGGCTTCCACTGCCTGGTCACGCGCCGACATGGCTATCGGCGCAACAAAAAAGCCGCCGCGATCCGCACCCCTCGTGGGTGACGAATCACGCCGGCTTACGTCCCGACGAACCTCCCGGCGGGCCGGGCTGTTCTTCGTGAGGTGCGTCTGCCAGTCGAAGATTGGATCAGGGCCTACGGGCAATGCCGTCTTTCCCGATCCGTGGGGATGCTAGGCGCGGGCCAGTGCCGAAGGCAAACGGGCGGCCTGCTCGGGCGAAATCCACCGCCGGCCAACTGTTCAAGCCGCGTGACGCAGCCTCGGAGCCGCAGCCACTGGGGCAGCGACGGTAATTGAGTGATCACGGCCGAGGACGGCGTAGAGCGAATCACTCGTCGGCGAGCGGTCGAAGACATTCATCCGCTTCACCTCGAGACCGGCAGCCGCGGCCATCGCCGCGAGCGTGCGGGGCGTGAAGTAGTTGACATGATCAGGCCAGCGGTAGCCGCACCATTTTGACCCACGGAGGTGGCGGCCGACGGAGTTGTAGTTGGGCACCTTGATCACGACCCGTCCGTCGTGGGTCAGCCGTTCGCGGCACCTGCGCAGCAGCGGCAAGGGTTCGATCTCATGCTCGAGAATGCAGGACAACACGACGACGTGGACACTGCCCCGATCGAGTTGGCCAAGCCCTTCGATCCCGGTGCCGTGGATGCAACGGCCACCCCGGCCGCGGAGCGCAAACTCCGCGATACCGGCCAGCTGCGTTGAAATCTCGATGCCGATAGGCTCCAGCCGCGCGGCCACGTCTTGTGGCACCCGGCCGATGACCCGCATGGCAAGCGTGCCCTGTGCGCAGCCGACGTCGACGAGTCGGATCGATCCGTCGTCGTCGCTGCCGAACTCACGCACGAGCGACTGCACGATCGAAGCGACCTTGTCACGCTTGAGGAATCGCTGCCGAAACGTCTTCAGGGCGCTGCTGAGCGCATAGAGCTTTGGTTCGGCGCGGCGGCGGCGGTGTGACTCCTCGGCATGGGTCACTTCCCAGGCAAACTCGTCACGAAACCGCTCTTGGGCCGGGGGATTGGCGAGATAGACGAAGCCCGTCTCCTCGCATCGACGCAGCTGCCAGGGCGACGGTGCGTCACCGAGGGGCGTGGCGCGAGAGTCTCGTTCAAGGAGCGGACAGGGGCGTGACGGCGTGATCATCGCGGAGACTCCAGAAGCACGGCGCGAGCGATACGGGGTCTATCGGCAAAGCCAGCCCCGTTTCCCCAGTTCGTACGACTGCGATGATCGGACGCTGCCGTCGCCCTTGTTGCCCAGCTTGCCTTCCCGCCAGGAAGCCCCAAGCGCGAGCGCGGGGAAGATGCCCGCCACCCCGAACCGTTTCGCGCTATCGACACGGTCGCCACCCGTATTCCCATCGCTCGCGCTCCGGGCTTTTTGGGAAGCAAAAAAAGAAACGGGCGGCATCACAATGGATGCCGCCCGTCGATTGCTCGCGAACTGTCTATTTCCTGGCTTAGGGGGAAACCATGGCCTTGAGGTTCTTCAAGGCGCGAACGCGGACCTTGACGCTGGCCGGCTTGGCCGGACGGTCCTGCAGTTCGCCGGTGAACGGGTTTTTAACACCCTTCTGTGCTGGGCGGGCCGGAACCTTGCGACGCTCAATCTTCACGAGTCCGGGGATCGAGAACACGCCGATCCCTGAGCCCTTGAGGGCCTTTTGGATCTCGGTGGTCAGCGACTCCAGAACTGCCACGACGTCCTTCTTCGGAAGGTTTGTCGTCTCGGAGATGCTCCGCATGATCTCCGTCTTTGTCATCGGCTTGCTTCCCGACTTCTTCGCCATCGCCAGTCCTCCAAAATGTCAGAGTTGAGTGCGGTAGGAGCCCCACCGCCGTCAGAAAATCTCGGCTCAAAAGGCCGAACGAGACGCCGATTAGACTTTGCGGGTCTGAAAATGCAACCCAAAAAAAGCATCCGTCCCTGAAAAAAGGCCATTTTCCTGGCTTCGGGGCGTGTTTTTCTCCACGGTGCGGTCGTGAATAGCTCGATTGTTCGTGGAAAACCCCGCGATTCAAGGAGCGGATGGCACGCGGCACACCCGTTTGGGTGCAGGTGGTACGATCCCACGAGACGGTTGGTCGCCAGTCATCCGTGATTCCATGTCAGTGCCCGTCCTTCAACGCCAACGCCGAACCCCCGCCTTGCCGAGCGGCGGATACACGTGGGCGGCTCCCGTGATGCTCGCTGTCGTGCTCCTGGCTTCGATGCTCTTGGCTTCGATGCTCTTGGCTTCGATGCTCTTGGCTTCGATGCTCAAGTTGCACGCGGCCGACGATGCCGGGGAGCGACTCTTCGACAACGCAGCCGATTCCGCGGCCGACGACGACAACGGCGTGTTTCTGCCGGCTGATCGCGTCAAGGAGCGGCAGCTCGACCGGGCCAGGCGTCTCGTCGACGGGGACGGATGGACCGACGCGGCCGCGTTGATCGACGAGTTGCTCGCGGATGATCGCGATGCGTTCGTTCAGGGCGGCACGGTCGGGGCCACTCGACGCAGCATTCGCAGCGAGGCGACCCGGCTCTTGGAAGGTATGCCCCAGCAAGGCCGCGACGCGTATGCACTTCTCTGCCGAAGCCGCGCGGAGCGGGCGTTGGCGGAAGCCTTCGCTCGCGACGACTCCGCAGGCGTCGTCGCGGTGGCCCGCCGCTGGCTCAACACGCCGGCGGGTCGCAAGGCGGCGCTGGTGACGGCATTCGAGGCGCTCGAGGCGGGGGAGCCGCTCGAGGCGCTGGTGTGGATTGAGCGACTCACGGGATTTGGCGACGCTCTCGCGCTCGAGCCGACGCTCGCGTTGATGCGGGCGGCGGCAGGCCGCCGAGCGGGTGACCCAGAGGCGGCCGACATGCTTCGGATTGCCCGACGACGTGCCGCCGGCCCCGTGCGGGTCGGTGGCCGGGACGTGTCGCTTTCCCAGGACGACGGCGGCGCCACCGACTGGCTCGGAGTATTCGATGGATCGGGCGTCGCTGCCCACCGCACTGAAGGCGACTGGCTGCAGCCCCGCGGCAATGCTGCTCGTAACGCGATTGTCGAGGCGACCCGGCCCCTCCTGGTGCCGCGATACCGAGTGCCGCTGACGCGTCATCCGGAGGAGTCACGCCTGCTCGAGAAGCGTCGTCGGGGCATCGTCGTGGGCGGCGACTTCGCCATTCCCGCCGCGATCCCGCTAGCAATCGACGGCACCATCGTCACGCACACCCAGTTTGGCATCCTCGCGATCGACTTCGAGACGGGCAATCGGCTCTGGCTCCGCTCCTCGTTTGCCCCATCCGCCGCAGCGTCGGTCGGCGAAAGCGGACTGGAATCAGGATTGGCCCGCGTGTTCGACGATGCGACGAGCGGCTGCCTGTCGAGCGACGGCCGGCATATCTTCGCCGTTGAGAGCCACCCTGATGCCCTGACGCCGCCGGCGGCGGGAGTGCTCGAGGCCAGACTCGGTCGCGGCGACGGGGGTGGGTGGCGTGGCGGCAACACCCTCACGGCGTACGACGTCGCCGCGAGAGGAAACATCCGCTGGCGGCTGCCGGCGGCTGATGCGGGAGCAGCCCTGTCGATGTGGTACATGGCCGCGCCGCTCGTAGTGGGCGATGACCTGTTCGTGCTCGTCGAGGAGAGCGGTCAACTGCGGCTCGACGTGCTCGATGCAGCGTTGGGAACGGTGCGCTGGTCCCAGCCACTTGCCGATCTCGATGAGCGGCAGTCGGCAGCCGCCCCCGAGTCGTTCGGACGCCGCCTGGCCGGTTTGACCCCGGCGTTTGCCGCCGGCGTGCTCGTGTGTCCGCTGGGCGGTGGTGTCGTCGTCGCGGTCGACGTGGCGACCCGCACGCTGCTCTGGGCCCATCACTATCCAGTTTCCACTGCCGTCGCTGAGATGCCGGCCGGCATGGGCCGTCTGGGGGCGGTCGCGGAGGGCAAGGAAGAGGAGGCGGCTTTCCGGCGGCACGATTCTCTGCCGGTGATCGCGGGCGGCCGCGTGCTGCTGGCGGCGTATGACTCGGAGGAGCTGATTTGTCTTGGACTCCGCGACGGCGCGTCGGTATGGCGGGAGCCGGTTCGAGGTCGCTGGCATCTGGCCGGCGTCGTCGATGGCAGGGTCGTGATCGTCGGTCGCGACGGCGTCGAGGCGCGGGCGGCCGACTCCGGACTGCGGCTCTGGGAGCGGCCGCACCCGGCCGGCATCAAACCCAGCGGGCGCGGCATCCTCACCGCCACGAGCTATTTCCTGCCACTCGACTCGGCGGAAGTCGTGGAAGTCGCCGTCGCCGACGGCTCAGTAGTCTCGAGGCATGCCGCCCGCGGGGCCGTCGCCCCCGGCAACCTCGTCGCCCACCGGGGTGAGATCATCTCCCGCGGGGTGGACGCGATCGACGTCTATCACCAGGCGAATCCGCTCGAGTCGAGGATCGAAACGGCGCTCCGCGACCGACCCGATGATGCGTGGGCATCTTATTGGAAGGGGCAGCTGCAACTCGACGGCGGCGACGTGGCTGCGGGGCTCGCGCGGTTGCGGCAGTCGGCCGGCACCGCGGCCATTCGCGTGCCACCCGGGGCCATCGCCGATGCGATTGTCTATGGCATGCGTCGCGACTTCCCGGAGGCGGCCCGCCGTTGGGCGGAGTGGCCGGAGCCCATCGCAGCGGCGAGTGAAGTGGTTCGCGTGGTAGTCGACGGCTTTCTGGCTCGCGGTGACTTGAGAGCCGCCTGGCAGGCCTGCCAGGGGGTGCTGCGAACCGACGACGGGCCGCAGCCTTTGGAACTCCTCACTGATCAATCTGATCCGCAACTCGAAGTGCATCCCGATCGGTGGGTTCGAGGTCGGCTCGCCGAACTGGCGGCCCGCGCCCCCGAGCCGCTTCGGGAAGAGATCGCCGCCGACTTGCGGCAGCTGGTGGCGGAAGCCGCCGCCGAGCCCGCGGGCTCGAGGCAGCTCCGCAGGCTGCAGACCATCGTCGATCGGCTGGGCGGCCATGCGGTCGCGGGCGTTGCCCGGGAGGCGTTGCTCGCCGCGATCGATCGTCGGGCCGTCGCTGAGGGCGACCTCCCACGCAGCCTGGAGTTGCGGCGGGAGTTCGTGCGGTTCAACTCCGACCGCCCCCGGCCCAACAGCCTGCCGCCCGACAGCCCGGATGCGCCGGCATGGCCGCTGGGCCTGGTCGCGGTGCGCAATCCGCGGGGTGAACGGACGCACGCAACGGACGGTATCGGCAGCCAGATCGTGTCGTTGCCACTGGTCGGCTCGAGTGCACCGGTCATCGACGGCATCGCCGTCAGATACGACATGCAGCAGCGGCGGCTGCTGGTCTCCGATGGTTTTGGTCGCCGTCTCACCGAACCACTGCCGATCGACGGCGCGAGATTGACCGCCGGCGTGCCTTGGCTCGGCCAGTCAGTCTTCATCGAGCCGTCGGTCGTAGGCCGGCTGTTGTTTGTGCGGAGCGACCGGGCCCTCGTGGCCTTCGACATCGGCGCGGCCGCCGGCGAGGGCCGCATGATCTGGCGGCATTCCCTGCGACAGGAACGGGGCCGGAATCTGGCGATCGTGCGTCCTGCGGTCGGTGCAAGCGGACGGGTGGCCCGCGACGGCGGCGTGCCCCTGGGCCGGAGGATCACCGAACCCGACGACCTTGCCGGACCCGTGTCGGTGCAGGGAGCGGCTGCTCGTGCCTGCGGCGTGCTCGTGCCCGATGGCCACATGGTGACGCTGCTCGATCCGGTGTCGGGGCACGTGCTCTGGGAGCGCCGGGGTCTGCCCGGCGTGTCGGACTGGATCTGCGACGACGAGTTCGCATGCGGTTGCACCGTGAATGGTCGCGGCTCGGTGGTGCTTTCCATGAACGACGGCCGGCTGGCCCATTCAGTCGATCTCCCCCATCGCCGCCAGCGGCTCGGCTCGCACGGTCGACGCATCGTGGCGATCACGCCGCTCGACGAGGGACCCATCGCCGAGCGGGTCAGGCTCGACCTCATCGACACCATCGACCGCGAGGCACGGCCGATCGGAGAGTTCGTCGGCACGGCCCGAGCCGCGCCGGTTGGTGGCGACCATCTCGCCGTGGTCGAACCGGGAGGTGAGTTCACGGTGTTCGACCTTGCCGCCGGCGGCGTTGCCATTCGCTGCCGGTTGCCGGGCATGATGAGCCATCCTCAAACGCTGGTCGTGACGCCCTGGAACGATCGGTATCTCGTGATCGTCGGCGGCGGCAACAGTCCCCCGGGCCTGCCCGATGACGAGGCTGCCGGCGAGACGGTTTTTCCCCTCCAAGAACTGCTCATGTCCGGCGGCCCGACGGCGGCCACGGCGTGCTCCGTGTGGGCGGTGGGACGGACCGACGGTCGGCTCCTCTGGCCGGTGCCGGCGACGATCGCGCGGCACAGCCTGCCCGTCGCGCAGCCGGCCGCACTGCCGGTGCTGCTGTTCTGCCGACAGATGGCCGCGGCCGGCACTGGAAAGCAGCACGTCAGCCTCTTGTGTCTCGACAAGCGGACGGGCCATGCCATCCTCGACGAGACTCGGCTCGATGTGCAGCAACACATGTTTGTCGGCTGTGAACTGGTCGGCAGCCCCGAGGACCACACCATCACGATCCGGGGCGTTAACCAGACGACCCGACCGGTCGTCCTCGAGTTTACTGGCGAGCCGGTAGCGCCGATGCCGCCGTTTCAGGCGCAGGCCTGGCCGCCGTCGTCGCGTCGCGGCATGGAGGGCCTGGAGCAGTCGCAACTGGCCGATCCAGATCGATGAATCGGTTTCCGGCATAGAATGCCCGGATGACCAAACACGACGCCGCGACTCCGAATGGCCGTCCTCATCGCTCCATCGGAGTGAGTGCGTGGGTCGTCGGATGTGCGTGCGCGGCGGTCGTCGTTTCGGGTGGCCGCTGTGCCGCCGAGGAGCCCGCGCGGCACCGCGTCGATGAGATCGTGGCGCAGGGGCTCGACTGGCTCGAGGCGAAGCAGTCGCGCCGCGGCAGTTGGGCCGCCAACGAGGGCCGCTATCCGACGGCGATGACGGCCTTGGCCGGCACAGCGCTGTTGATGGAGGGCTCGACGACGTCGCAGGGCCCCCACGCCGAGGCGATCCGCCTGGCCGTCGACTATCTCGCCAGCCGTTCGCGGCCCAACGGGCTGATCGGCGATCCCAAGACGGACGACCGCTACACCTATGGTCACGGCTTCTCGATGCTCTTCCTGTCGCAGGTGCTCGGCGAGGAGGAGGATGAGCGGCGGCGCGATGAACTCGTGCAGGTGCTCACGAAGGCGGTGGTCTTCTCCGGCCGGGCCCAGACCAAGGATGGCGGCTGGGGCTATGTCAGTGCGAAGGACGGCCACGACTTCGACGAGGGCTCGACCACGATCACGCAGGTGCAGGGGTTGCGCGGGTGCCGCAACGCTGGCATTCCCGTGCCCCGCGAGATCATCGACAAGGCGATCAGCTACATCCACGCCTGCACCCTGCCCGACGGCGGCGTGCAATACAGTTCCAAGGGGGGCGGCGGCCGGCCCGCGATCTCGGCGGCCGCGATCGCCTCGCTCTTCAACGCCGGCGAAGAGGACGACACCCACGTGCCCCGCATGCTCGACTACGCGAAGCGACACCTCGGCAACATCGCCAACAACAGCTTCGGCCATTGGCACTATGCCCACTTCTACTACGCGCAGGTGATGTATCGAGAGGGGGACCCCACGTGGGAGTCGTACCGCGGGCAGGTGGAAAAGCGGCTGGTCTCCGAGGCACAGAAAGACCGCGACGGCGTGTTCTGGCCGCAGGGGTACATTGGCAACGTCTATACCACCGCCACTAATCTCGTGATCCTGCAACTCGACAAGGGTTCGCTCCCGATCTATCAGCGGTGACCCGCCCCCCGCCAGCCGCCGCCGAGCCCGAACCACTCCCGGAGAATCGTCCCGCATGAGTCATCCCGTTGTTTCCGCCGTCGATCGGCTGCACGAGGCGCACGCCCGCATCCTCGAACAGTTGTCGAGGGTCATCGTCGGGCAGCGGGAGGTGATCGACGAACTTCTCATCAGCCTGTTCAGCCGCGGACATTGCCTGCTCGAGGGCGTGCCCGGGCTCGCCAAGACGCTGCTCGTCAGCACGCTTGCCCGGAGTCTCGACCTCTCCTTCAGCCGCATTCAGTTTACGCCCGATCTCATGCCGGCCGACATCATCGGCACCGACGTGCTGGAGGAGGATCGTGTCACCGGCATGCGACAGCCGCGGTTTCTCGAGGGGCCGCTGTTTGCCAACGTGGTGCTCGCCGACGAGATCAACCGCACGCCCCCGAAGACGCAGGCCGCGCTGTTGGAGGCGATGCAGGAGCGGCAGGTGAGCGTGGGACGCGTGCAGCACGCGCTTGTCGACCCGTTCTTCGTGCTCGCCACCCAGAATCCGATCGAGCAGGAAGGGACCTACCCGCTTCCCGAGGCGCAGCAAGACCGGTTCATGTTCAAGGTGTTCGTCCGCTATCCGTCGTTCGCCGACGAGTTTGAGATCGCCCGCCGCACCACCGGGCTGCCGACCGAGGAGCCGCAGCCCGTGCTGTCGGCCGCCGACATCATCGCGCTGCAGCGGAGCGTCCGCGAGGTGCCGGTGAGCGACCATCTCGTCCGCTACGCGCTGGCGATCGTGCGGCAGACGCGCACCGGCGAGAAGGGAGTGCCCGACTTCGTATCGGACCAGCTCGTGTGGGGCGCGGGGCCGCGGGCCGTGCAGTTCCTCGTCGTGGGCGCGAAGGCCCGAGCTCTGCTGCAGGGCCGTGCCCACGTCGCCGCCGAAGACATTCAAGCGCTCGCGGCACCGGTGCTCCGGCACCGCATCGTGGTCGGCTTCGCGGCCGAGAGCGAGGGCGTGACGTCCGACGCGATCATCGGGCGGATCATCGAGTGCACCCCTGCCAGAGAGGACGAGCTGTCGCGTGACCCGCGTTTCCAGACGATATTTGCGTCCTGAGGCGATCGCCCGCATCCACCGGCTCGAGCTCCGCGCCCGGGCGGTGGTCGAGGGCGTGCTGGCCGGCCTCCACAAGAGCCCGTTCAAGGGGCAGTCGGTGGAGTTCTTGCAGCACCGTGAATATGTCCGTGGCGACGACCTTCGCCGGGTCGACTGGAAGGTCTGGGGCCGGCAGGACCGGCTGTACGTCAAGGAGTATGAGGAGGAGACGAACCTGCGGCTGACCCTGCTCGTCGACGGCTCCACGAGCATGGACTACTCCGGCGCAGCGACGGCCGGCACGACGCGGCCCACGAAGTTTGAGTGTGCTGCGACGCTCGCCGCGAGCCTCGCCTGGCTCGCGCTCTCGCATGGCGACGCGGTGGGCTGCGGTGTGTTTGACGACCGGCTGCGGGCCAGCGTGCCGGCGCGGACGAAGCGGTCGCAGTTGACGGGTGTCTGCGAGGTGCTCGAGACGCCCCGCAACGCCGGGGCCGGCGACTTTCTTCGCGTGCTGCGGGCCGCCGCCGAGACGCTGCCCAAGCGGGGCATGGTGATCGTGATCTCCGACCTCCTCGGTGACCGAGACGGCATCTTCAAGGGATTGCAGCTCCTCCGGACGCGCGGGCACGACCTGGCGCTGTTGCACGTCATGGACGACGACGAGCTCGACTTTCCCTTCGAGGGGCCGACGCGATTCGAGGGGCTCGAACTCCCCGCGCACCTTGCCTGCAACCCGCGGGCGCTCCGCGCTGGATATCTGGAGGCGATCGACGGCTTTCTCGCCGATGTCCGCACGCGGGCCACGGCGATTCGCTGCGATGAGGCGCTGGTTCGCACGGGTGAGCCCGTGGACGCGGCGCTCGTGCGTTTTCTGTCGCGTCGTGCGAGCGCGGCCGTCTAGCCAGAGCGGAGTGAGCCATGCCGACCTTCGACTTCGCGCCGCTGCTCTGGTGGGGCCTGCCTCTCGTGGCGGTTCCGGTGGCGATCCATCTCATCAACCTTCTGCGTCACAAGCGGGTGCCGTGGGCCGCGATGGAGTTTCTCGTCGCCAGTCAACGGAAGTATCGAACACGCGTGCTTCTGCGGCAGTTACTTCTCCTCGCCCTGCGGACGGCGGCCGTGGCAGGGTTTGTGCTCGCGCTGGCGCAGCCGCGCTGGCAACAGGCGATTGGCGGCCTCCTGGGCGGCACCGCGGCGAGCCACGTGGTCGTCCTCGACGACAGTTATTCGATGGGAGACCAGACGGGTGGTGCAGCCGTAGGAGAGGCCGTGACGGACGCGGCGGAAGGCGACACGCGGCCGGCCACCGCGTTTGACCGCGGTCGGCGGGTGGTCGAGCGGATCGCCACGGAGCTCGCGGCGACGACCGGCCGACAGGAGTTGGCCGTGGGGCTCACTTCGGCGCTTGCCGTCGCGCCCGCCGGAGCCGGGCCGCCGCGGCTGCTCGTGCCGCGGCAGCCGCTCACGCCCGCCGCGGTGCAGTCGGTGCGGGATGCGGTGGCGCAGGCCCGCGTCTCGGCTGGCAGCGCGGGCCCGTGCGAGGCGTTGGCGACGGCTGCCACGGCCTGCGCGGCCGACGGAGCCGGGGACCGCGTGTTGTGGATCATCAGCGACTTTCGCTCCCGTGACTGGTTACGCGCGGAGGAAACCATGGCGACGCTGCGCCGGCTCGCCGCCGATGGCGTGGCGATCCGATTTATCGACTGCGCCGCCGAGGCGGCCGGCCGGGGCAATCTCGCGATTGAGCGGCTGGAGGTGGTGGGAGGCGTGCCGGCCGCCGGCGTGCTTCTGCCGGTCGAGGTCGAGGTCCGCAACGACTCTGCCGTGCCGGTACAAGACGTGATGGTCGAGCTTCGCGAGGACGGCGGGGGCCGTCCCGGGGTTCGCATCGACGAGATCCCGGCGGGCGGCACCGCGGTCCGCCGCTTCGACGTGCGGTTCGCGTCGCCCGGGGGCCATCCGCTCGAGGCAGCGCTGCCGGCCGACGTGCTGCCAGTCGACGACGTCCGCCGGGCCGTGGTCGAGGTCGTCGATCGCGTCGATGTGCTCGTCATCGATGGCGATCCGCGGGCGGGAGGCGCGGCGGGCGATGCCTTTTACGTCGCGACGGCGCTGGCGCCCGGCTCCGGCGCGCCGACGGGCCTGCGGCCGCAGATCAAGTCTCCCCGAGCGCTCGCGACGGCCGACCTCGCGAAGTTCGACGTTGTCTGGGTGCTCGACGTCGAGCGGCTGGAGGCTGGGGAGATTCTAACGCTCGAGGCCTATGCCCGCGGCGGAGGCGGTGTCGTTTTCTTCTGCGGGCCGCGGACCCAGGCGGAGACAGTCAACACGACGCTGTATCGGGGGGGCGTCGGGCTGTTTCCAGTTCCGCTGGCCGGGCCGGTCGATCTCCTCCCCGGCACGGCGGCGACGCCAGTGCCCGATCTCGTGGTGGAGGACCACCCCGTGGTTGCGGTGCTTTCGGGGCAGCGAAATCCGCTCGTCGATGCGGTGCGGGTTGATCGCGCCATGACGGTGGAGCGCGGGCATGATCCCGCGGAGCACGGCGTCCGCCGCGTGCTGTCGTTGCGCACCGGGCAGCCGCTCGTGGTCGAGAGGCCATTCGGCGACGGGCTCATCGTCGCGGTGCTGACCACCGCGGGGCCTACCTGGAACAACTGGGCCCGCGGCAACCCCAGTTGGGTCGTCGTGCTCCTCGAAATGGAAAGTTATCTGGCGCGGATAAGGAGGCGGGCTGAAACGCTCGCCATCGGTGATCCCATCGCTGTGCGACTCGAATCGGGTATCGATGAGGTCGATGTCGACTTCCTGGTGCCCCCGGCCGGCGACGTCGTGCGGCAGTCGGCAGCGGTCGCGGAGGGGCAACTGCTCGAGGCACGGCTGCCGGCCGCGCTGGTGGCCGGCGTCTATGAGGCCCGTTGGCGGAGGGTTGACGGCACCGAGCGACAGCGATTGATCGCGGTCAACGTCGACCCTGCCGAGGGCCGGCTCGAGCGGATCGGTCGCGAGCGTCTCGACCGCGCTGCCGGTGGCCTACCCTACCGTCTCGACCATGCCGAGACGTTTGCGGCGGCGGCGGGCGGTCTTGGCGGCACGTCGCTGGTGATGCCGCTGCTCGCGGCGCTCGTCGTCGTTCTCCTGCTCGAGCAGGCGGTCGCCTATGCGGCCGGATATCATCCCGTCTCCCGCCGAGCGGCGGCGACCTGAAGCCGCCTGCACGTCATGCACGTCATGCCCGCCATGTGTTCACTGCCGTGCCTCCTCGCTGCCGCCGATGTGCGGCATCGTGTCGCGAGCCGGCTCATCGAGGGCTTCGACGAGTGGTGGCAGATGCCGGCCGCCGTGCTCGCGGTCGTCGCGATCGCCGCGCTCGTGATCTGGATGTATCGCCGCGACGCGGCCGAACTGCATCCGGCGACGGCGGTGACCCTCGCCGCCCTACGGCTTGCCGCCTTCGCCGCCCTCGCCGCTGCGCTCCTCGACTTCGAGCGAATCGCCGAGCACGAGATCGACCTGCCGTCGCGGGTCGCGGTGGTGGTCGATTCGAGCGCGAGTATGTCACTCGCCGACGCGGACGATCCCGCCGCCTCGCGGTCGCGGCAGGCCCTCGACCTCCTCGACACCGGAGGCCTGCTTCGCGCGCTGCGGTCGCGACACGAGGTGAGCGTGTGGCGGTTTGACGCCGATATCGAACCGGTGCTCCGGCTACCCCGTGCCGTCGATGCCGCGGGTGACGAGCCGGCAATGGAGACCCCATGGCGGGAGCGGCTGGCGGCCCGCGGCTACGAAACGAGGCTGGGCGAGGCCATCGCTCACGTGGTCGACTCCGAATCGACCGCCGTGCTCGCGGGGGTGATCCTGCTCTCCGACGGCGGCCACAACGCCGGAATCGATCCGCGTGTCGCCGCGGCCTCCGCCGCCGCCGCCGGCGTGGCGGTGCTGCCCATCGGGATTGGCGCTGATGTGCTCCCGGCCAACGTCCGCATTGCCGACCTGCTGGCACCGTCCCGCGTCTTTCCCGGCGATCGGTTCGCCGTCACGGCGTTTCTCCAAGCGCAGGGACTCGCGGACCGGCGGGTGCGGGTCGAGCTTTCGGAACGGGCCGCTGCTGACCAAGGGGCGGGCAGGGTGCTCGACACGGTCGAGGCCGCGCTCGACGCCGATGGCGAACTGGTGCCCGTCCGATTCGATGTGCCGGGGCTCGCGACGACCGGACGCCGAACGCTCGTCGTCCGCGTCGATCCTCCGGCTGGCGACCGCACCGCGGCCGACGACATGCAGGTGGCCGACGTCGAGGTGGTCGATCGCGTCACGCAGGTGCTCTTGATGGCGGGCGGCCCGGGCCGCGAATACCAGTTCATGCGAAATCTGCTCGAGCGCGACAAGAGCTTCGCCGTCGACGTCCTCCTGGGAACGGCGGCGGCGGGCATCTCCCAGGATGCACGGCGGATTCTCGACGCCTTCCCGGCATCCGATGAGGTGCTCGGCGAGTACGACGCCATCCTCGCGTTCGACTATGACTGGCGGCTGCTCGATGCCGCGGCGCAGGCGCGGCTCGAGCGGTGGGTGGCCGCCGAGTCGGGTGGACTCGTGCTCTCCGCGGGACCGGTCTTCATGGATGCCTGGCTGGCCGATCGGCGGACGGCGGTCATTCGCGACTTGTGTCCCGTCGAACTCCGCCGGCCGGGGCAGGTTGTCGCCGGCGAATCATTGCACAACGCTGAGCCATGGCCGCTTGAGTTCACCCGCGACGGCCTTGAGTCGGAGTTTCTCTGGCTCGCGGGCAGCCGCGACGCAAGTGAGGAAGTGTGGCGGGAGTTTCCCGGTGTCTATTCCTGTTTTTCATCTGCGGGCACGAAGCCTGGCGCTACCGTCTACGCGCGGGTCGGTGCGTCGGCCGTCACCGGGCGGGAGAACATCTATCTTGCGGGGCAGTTCTACGGGTCGGGGATCGTGGTCTCCGTCGGCAGTGGCGAACTCTGGCGTCTGCGGGCGATTGAGGACGCCGCCTACGAGCGGCTCGCGACGCAACTGGTGCGGCACGTGTCGCAGGGCCGGCTGATGCGCGGGGCCCGCCGCGGACGGCTGATCGTCGACCGTGACCGCTTCCCGGTGGGCGGCACCGTCACGGTCCGCGTGGTGGCCGCCGACCCAGCGCTTGCGCAACGGGTTTCCTCTTTCCAGGCCGTCGCGCCCGATGGCACGCGGCTGACGGTGCCGCTGGCCGCCGAGCCGGCGCGGCCGGGGACACTTCAAGGATCGTTTGTCGCGTCGCGCGAAGGAAGCTGGCAGATCGAGGTCGAGACGCCCCCGGGCGACGGTGGGCCGCTATCGCGACGCATCCAGGTACAGCTGCCGGATCGCGAACTTGCCAACCCAAAACTGAATCGGGGCCTCCTGTCGCAACTCGCGGTCGTCAGCGGCGCGACGCCGCGGTTCCTCGCCGATGGCAAACTCACCGCCGAGGCGGTGCGGTCACTCGTCGATTCGATTCCCGATCGTTCACGACGCGAATACGAAACTGGTGCGGCTGACGCCGGCTTCAAACAGGCGATTAACTCCATCCTGCTCGCCGCGGGCTGTGGGTTTCTGTGCGTCGAATGGCTCGTCCGCCGGCTCGCGAGGCTCGCCTGACCGATGGCCGTGACCCTGCTACCCGCTGACACTCCCGCGACGCCCCGAGAGGATGCGGCGGTCTCCGCTGCGCCGCTGGCGGTGCTGCTCGCCTCGATTCGTCGGCAGGCAACCCGCTGGATCTGGGTTGAGTCGCTGGCGCTCGCCCTGCTCGCCGCCCTCGCGGCGGCGTGGCTCTCGCTTGCGGTTGACTGGCTGGTCGAGCCACCGGCCTGGGTGCGGGCCTGCATCCTCGTAGTCGCGCTGGCGACCATCGTGTGGATCCTCGTGACCCGACTCGTAACGCGGCTGCGCGTGCCGCTCACCGACGAGTCGCTTGCTCTCGCGATCGAGCGGACGCATCCCGGCTTCCACGACGGGCTCTCGACCGCGGTCGCGTATGCCCGCCTTCGTACCGGCGGCGATGAATCCGGCGCGGATGAATCCGGCACAGACGAACTCGTCGATCGCGAACTCGTTGATCGCACGATCGCAGGGGCGGTGACGCTGGTTGACCGCGTGCGTCCCGAGGTGCTCTTCCGGCGCACGCGTCTCATGGGCCTGGCGCTGGCAGCGCTGGCGCTGCTCGGAGCGACCACGGCGGCGGCCGCGGCGAGCCCGGGCGTGGCGACTGTTTGGGCGCGGCGGTTCCTGTTACTCACCGATGATCCCTGGCCGCGACGCGTCACGCTTGAGGCCCCTGACTTCGCCGCGGGGGTTCGGACGGTGGCCCGGGGGTCTGATGTCGACGTGGTGGTGCTCGCGCGGGCGAAGGGAACCATGCCCGACGTCGTCGAACTCCGCACCCGGAGCCGCGATGGCTGGCGAACCGAGCGCATGGGTACCCGCGGCAGACCCACCGAGGCCGGGCAGGTGTTTGGCCACGTGCTCAAACGGGTTGACGACGATCTCACGGTCGACGTGCGTGGGGGCGATGCCCGGCTGCGCGGCCTGAGGATCGTCGTCGCCGATCCACCCGCGGTCGCCGATGTCAGGATTGTTGCCACGTTGCCAGAGTACCTCGGCGGTGGGTCCCGTCAGCTCGTGCCCAGCCGGCTCGTGCAGGTTCCCCGCGGGGCTGCCGTGGAGTTTGAGTGCACCTCGACCAAGCCGCTGGCAACCGCCACGCTCGCAGTGCGACAGGCCGGTGGCGAGGCGCGGGCAGAACAGCCGATCGCCAGCCTGAAACGTGGTGCGGCGGACATGCGGACGATCAGTGGGCGGATTCCCGCGATCGACGCCGACACCGCCGTGCTCGTGCGTCTTACCGACACCGTGGGCCTCGAGAACCGCGATCCGCTGGTGGTCGTGTTTTCGGCGGTGCCGGACGAGCGGCCCGAGGTCGCGCTGCGGCTCGTCGGTATCTCGTCGGCGGTCACGCCGCAGGCAGTGCTGCCCCTTGAGGGCACGATCTCCGACGACCATGCCCTTGGCGGTGCCGCAGTGCTGCTGGCCGCGGGCGAGCTCGACCGCACGCTTCCGATCGCCCGCGTGCGCGGCGGTGAGCCGCTGGTGGAGTTGCCGGCCGCGCAGCCGGAACTGGTGCCACTGGCCGGCTTGGGGCTGGCCGTGGGTGCGCGGCTCGAGGTCGTCGTGTCGGCCCGCGACACCTGTACCCTCGACGGTGAACCGAACGAGGGACGAAGTGACCGCTGGACGCTGGACGTGGTCACCCCTGAATCGCTGCGAGCGATGCTCGAGGCCCGCGAGATCCTGCTCCGCCGCCGGTTTGAGGCGACGATCGATGATTGTGCGAAGGTCCGTGACGTCGTGGCGAACGAATCGCGAACCGATGACGCCGGGTCGCTTTCAACCGCGCTGGCCCGGTGTGGCGAGGCGACCGCCCGCGCCATCGGCGAGACGTCCGAGATTGCCGCCGAGTTTCGGGGCATCGGCCGGGAGCTGGCCAACAACGCCTTGCTCACGCCGGAGATCGAGGCCCGACTGGTGACGCAGATTGCCGCTCCCCTCTCGGCCCTCGTTGATGGCGAACTCGCCGCGGTGGCCCGGGCTTCCCGAGGGCCCGCGGGCAGCGGTAGTGCCGCCGGCGATCAGCGGGGTGTGGTGCGGCTCCTTGACGTAGCGCTGGCCCGCATGCGGGCGGTGCTCGAGCGGATGCTTGAACTCGAGTCGGTCAACGAGGTGATCGAGCGGCTCCGCAGCGTGATCCGCACGCAGGAGCAGATCCGCGCGGAGACGCTCGAACGACAGCGGAAGCGCGGCCGCGAAGCTTTGGAGTCGCCATGATCGAGTCCCGAGATCACCGAGCGTTGTGTATTGCCGCCCTCCCGCTGCTTTTGTCCACGGGAGCGATCGTCTTCCCGTCCATGGCCGCCGAGACGCCGCCGGCACATGCTGCGCTCGCCGCCCGCGAAGCCGAACTGCTCGAGCAGTACCGTGAACTCGAGCGGTCGTTTCTCCGGCTGGCCGACCTGCTCGTCGCCACCGATCCACGTCGGGCCGCGGTCTTGCGGTCGACGTTTGACCGGGCCCGTGAGGGGCAGGTGGGCGACCGGGTGGCGGCGATCGTGACGCTGCTCGAGCAGGGCCAACTGCTGAAGGCGGGCACGAGTCAGCAGGATGCGATCGATCAGTTTCGGGCGTTGCTCCAGCTGCTCGAATCGGGGGCGGGCGAGTCACGGATCGCCGACACGAAGAAGGAGGTGCGGGCCTTCATCGGGCGGGTCACGAAACTGATCGCGAAACAAAAAGACATCGAGGGCTCGACGGAGGCCGGCGATGCGGAGGCGAAGTTGGCCGAACGGCAGCGGGCGGCTGCCGACGAAGCGGGAGCGCTTGGCGAAGAGATCGACTCCTTCGCGCGGCGGATCGACGACCTTGACCCCGCGGCCGGCGGCGAGAAGGCCGCGGAGGCGGGTGCCGAAGGTCCTGCGGATCGGCACTCCACGCCGCCCGCCGAGGGGGGCGATGGCGAGCCGGGGCAGCCCTCTGGTGACGCAGGTGAAGCCAAGGACGCGGCTGGTGATCCGCCGGCCGAGGGCGACGACGACGCGGCCCGCGCGCGGCGGACGCGGCAGCGGCTGCAGGCTGCGGAGCAGCGGATGCAACAGGCCCGGGAGCGGCTCGACGAAGCCAAACGTCGCGACGCGCGACGCGAGCAGGAGAAGGCGATCGAGGAACTGGAGACCGCCCGGGCGGAACTGGAAGAGATCCTCCGGCAACTCCGCGAACAGGAAGTGGAGCGGCTGCTGGTCAACCTCGAGTCTCGCCTGCGCGGGATGCTCCGGGCCGAACGGTCGGTGCTCGCCGATGCGGAGAAGCTCGTGGCGGCAGACGCCTCTCAATCCGAACGCGAGCGGCAGCTCGAGGCCGCCCGGCTCGGCCGCGAGCAGACGACGATCACGACCGAGGCCGCGAAGGCGATGACGCTGGTGCGCGACGACGGCACCGCGGTCGCGATCCCCCAGGCACTCGAGCAGGTCCACGACGACTCCGTGCAGGCGGCGGCCCGACTCGGTCGCGGCGACGCTGGCCGCGAGACGATCGGGATCGTGGGCGACATCGTGACCGGTCTCGAGGAGATGCTCGCGGCGGTCGAGAAGGCGCAGCAATCGCAGAAGAAGGAGGAGGAGGCCGGGGGAGCTCCCGGGGGCCGGGCCGGCGAGCCGGGGGAACAGCCGCTGGTCGACAAGCTCGCGGAGCTCAAGATGCTCCGCTCACTGCAGATGCGGGTCAACACCCGCACCCGGCGGTTCGCACAGGTCCTCGACGACACCGACCACGCCGCACAGCCCGAAGTCCGCGCCGTTCTCGACCGGCTGGCCGAACGGCAGCGGGCGATCGAGCGGGCCGCGCGAGACATTGTGTCGGGCCTGGTGGAGTAGGGGGAATCCGGCATGGATAAAGTGAAGCGTTGGTAAATCGGGGCGGGGTGCTACCCGGATTCCCCGCGCTTGTGCTTGGGGCTTCCTGACGGGAGCGAGGGGTCGGCGAACGCTCGAGGAGCCTCGGGCCGGCGCGGCCCACAGCGACAATCCGCAGGGCCGCGACTATCATAGAATGGTTCGCGACGCTGACCGCGGACATCTCCGGCGGTCTGTGGAGTTGTGCATGACATCGCCGTCTGGCCGCCGTCTCGCCCGTGCCATCGTGCTCGGCGTGTGCCTTGGCGCCGGTCGCTGTGCTCTCGTGGCAGCGATGCCCGCCGGCATCGCCGATCCCGAACTCGCCCGCGAGCCGTCGTGGCGCATCCCGCCGGTCGAGGAGGTTCGCGACCGGGCTCTCGCCTGGCTCGCGGCCGCCGAGTCTGCGGGGCAGCCTTCGGCAGCAGCGACGCGGGCCCGTGCGGCCTGGGGGGCTGCCGACGGTCGGCCGCGTGTCGACGTGCTCGACGCCGTGATGGAGACCGTGAGCTGCGGCGAGCCACGGGCCGAGGCGATCCGGACGGCCGCGGCCGGCGACCCTGATCTCTCCTGGCTGGACGATTCCGTGACGACGCCCTTCGTGCGGGACGCCGTGAAACTCTGGTGGGGTCGCGAGCTGGTGCGGCGTGACCGTTTCGACGACGCCATGCCCCTGCTCGTGGGCCTCGACGTGGCCGCCGCGGTCGATCCCGCCACGCTGCTCTTTCATCGAGCGGCCTGCCAGCACTGGCTCCTCGCCGTGGACGACGCGCTCGAAAGCCTCGACCGACTGCTCGAGCGCGAACACGAGATCCCGGTGCGCTATGCCCGCGTGGCACGCCTGCTGCGGGTCGATATGGCGGCGCTCGACCGCGATTCGCTCGACCACATTGCCCGCCGGATGCGCGACGTCACCCGCCGGCTCGACCTCGGCCGGGCCGGCTCCGCGACCCGCGATGTTCAAGACGGCGTGATCGAGTCGCTCGACAAACTCATCGAGCAGCTGCAGGACCAGCAACAGCAGCAGGGGGGCGGTGGAGCCGCAGGTGCCGGAGGCGGCCCGGGGCAGGGGGCCGCCGGCAAGCCGATGGAAGACAGCCGACCTGCCGGAGGCCGCGGCCCAGGCGACGTGCAGGGGCGCGATCTGGGCGTGGGCGACGACTGGGGCCGGCTTCCGCCCCACGATCGCGAACAGGCGCTGCAGCAGATTGGACGCGAGTTTCCACCGCACTACCGGGAGGCGATCGAACAGTATTTCAAGCGGCTCGCGTCCGGCGGGGAGGACCGCTGAGCGTGCAGGCCGTGATTTTTTTTCGTCGCCGAACCCTCGTGGCCGTCTGCGGAGCCGGGGTTGCCATCTCGAGCTGGGGCGTGGCGTCGGTGGCGGCGGCACCCGCGGCCGACGTGGCGGTCCGCGTCGAGATGACGGATGGTTCGGTCGTGGAAGGACTGCTCGAGGCGATCGACAAGTCGCAGGTGACGCTCGAACTGGCGGCCGGGCGGCGGGAGATGTTGCTGGCCACCATCCGCAGGATCGGAAGGCATCCGCCGCCTGGAGCGGACCCGCTGGTTGCCGCACTGCCGGTGGAGGTGATGGGTGCTGATGGCGCGCGGATCACCGGCGACGATTTTCTCTGGGAGGGCGATACGGCTGTGATCGTGCGGGGGGCCGAGCGGATCGAGTTGCCGATCGACCGCGTGAAGACGGTGGCCTGGGGGGCACGGCCGGTCGAGGGTCCTGCTGCGGCCGAGCGCGGGGCATGGATGGCGGCGGTACCCGCCGAGCCTGCGGCCGACTTGGTCGCCGTGTCGCGGGAAGGCGGCTTCGAACTTGTCGAGTGTGCGATCACAGCAGTGTCGCCGGAGGTGGTGACGGTGGTGCTCGACGGAGAACGGATTCCGGTCAAACGTGGCAAGGTGCTCGGCCTCGTCTGGGTTCGGCCGATGACTGCGGGCAGCGGCAGCCGAGTGACGATCGCCGGAGGCAGCCTGACGGCCGCGACCGTGGAGTGGACGGCGGAAAAGCTCGTGCTCGATGGGACGGTGCGAATCCCCGGCGGTCTTATCGAATCGATCGATTACGCCGCCGGCCGCACAGTCAGCCTCGCGGCACTGCCGCCAGCGACGGTTTCGGCCGAACCATTTTTCGGAGCGCTCGCGTCGGTCGATGGCCTCGCGACGTTTTTCGCGCCGCGGCTGGTGCCGGCGCCCGGCGCGAAGGCCGCCGACGAAGCGGGGGCGAACCGCTCGCTGCTCATGCGGCCGCGAACCCGCGCCGTGTGGCTGGTGCCCGCCGATAGCCAGCGATTTCGCGCGGCGGTTGTCCGCGTGGCCGCGGGGCAGGCAGGGGGGGCCGTGCGAGTCGCGGTGTTGGCCGACGACCGTGCGGTGTGGGAACAACGGCTCGACGCCGCGGCGGTCGGCGGCCTGCCGATCGACGTCGACATGACGGCTGCCCGCCGGCTGACCCTCGTGGTCGATTTCGTTCCCGGCAACATGGGGTGCCCCGTGCGGTTTGACGGCGCGGTCTTCGAAAAATGATCCCGACTCTGCTCTTTCTGCGACGCGGTATTCCGGCCTGGCGGCGAATCGTAGCAGCGCTGATCGTCATGGCCGGCAGTGGTGCCACTGCACGGGCCTTCGACGTCGATCCCGTGGTGCTCGAGGCGGAGCGGAGCCGCATCGAAGCCATTCGGCGGGCATCCACCGCGGCCGTGTCAATCTTCGCTGGTGACGCGGGGGGCGGTTCGGGCGTGCTGCTCACCCCCGACGGCTACGCGGCCACCAACTTTCACGTGGTGCAGCCCGCCGGCGCCGCGATGACCTGCGGACTGGCCGACGGACGGCTCTACGACGCCGTGCTCGTGGGGATCGATCCGACCGGCGACCTGGCGCTCGTGAAACTGCTCGGCCGCGACGACTTCCCCTGCGCCGTGCTCGCCGACAGCGATCTGGTGGAGGTGGGAGATTTCTGTTTCGCCGCGGGCAACCCCTTCCTGCTGGCCACCGACCTCAAGCCTTCGATCAGCGCCGGGATCGTGTCGGGCGTGCACCGCTACCAGTTCCCGGCCGGCACGATCCTTGAATACACCGACTGCCTGCAGGTTGACGCTGCGATCAATCCGGGCAACTCCGGGGGTGGGCTGTTTGACGCCACTGGTCGGCTCATCGGCGTCAACGGCAGGGCGTCGTTCGAGAAGCGCGGCCGCGTGAACGTGGGAGCCGGATATGCGATCTCGTCAAATCAAGTGCGGAACTTCCTCGGCTGTCTGAGGGCGGGGCGAATCTGCGATCACGCGACGCTCGGCGCGACCGTGGCGACGAGCGCTGAAAGTCGCGTCGTTGTCTCCGACATCCTCGAATCATCTGACGCCTGGCGGCGGGGCCTGCGGTATGACGACGAGATCATCGCGCTTGCCGGCCGGCCGGTCCGCACCGTGAACGCCTTCAAGAATGTGCTCGGAACGCTGCCGGCGGGCTGGCAGGTGCCGCTGGTCTACCGGCGCGGGGGCCGTCGCACCGAAGTGCTCGTGCGGCTCGCCGGCATCCACGCCCCCGCCCAGCTGGCGACGATCGTCGCGGGAGGTGCGGAGGAGGAGAAGCCGCGGCCCGGTGCGGATGCTGCGCGGCCAGAACTCCCCGCCGCGGTCCGCAGTGTTTACGACGCCCGTCCCGGATTCGCCAACCACCACTTCAACGTGGTTGAGCGCGACCGGGTGGCCGCCGCCATGGTCGCAGTTCGCGACGCCACGGCGCTGGGGCCGTGGGTGCTTTCCGGAAGGCTTGCGACGGGGGACGAGTTTCGCATCGAGCTCTCCGACACGGCCGCGTCGATCGATCTCCCGACGGGCACCTCGACACTTACCGTCGACGACGCGCTCGATCGCAACCCGGTGCCCCCTGGGAGCGGTGGCATGCTCGCGGCGCTCGTGCTCTGGCGGCAACTCGTCACCGCGGGCCCCGCCGCCGTCGGACGGACCACCTACTGGGGCACAGCACCACGCGATCCCAGCGCCCTGGGCGACGCGGCGATCGTCGACTTTGTCGACGTGCTGGAGTCGGCCACGTCGGGCGTCGAAGCGCGGTTCGCCGTGGACGGCGGCCGGGTGGTGTCGATCGATCTCTGGACGAGCCCCGATGCCGAACCATGCGAGGTGAGACTCGTGTGGGACGAGTTGGGGGAAGGGGAGCCGCCGCCGACGCCCGCGCGGCTGGAGGTCAGGCGGGGCGGACAGGAGTTTGGCACGTTCGTGATCGAGCCGTCCGCACCCCGGGGAAAGGCACCATGATCCGCAGCGTGGTCGTGATGGCGCTGTGCTGCGTGGCCTGCCCCGTGCTGGTCGCCGCCGAGGGCGTCGTGGCAGGCGACGGCCGCGGCGGCGGCCCGCAAGGTGGTGAAGATCCATGGGGCGGGGGGCGTCCGCGGCCTGGAGTCGTATCAGTCGGGGATGCTGGTGTCGCCGGACGGCCGGATAGTGACCTCGATGAGCACCGTGCTCGATTCCGATGAGATCGATTGCGTGCTCGATGACGGCCGGCGGTTTCGGGGCACGCTGGTGGGAGTCGATCCGCGGCGGGAGATCGCGCTGCTCACGATTCCCGCGACCGATCTCCCGGCCTTCACGCTCGAGGCTACCGACCGGGTGGTCGCCGGCACGCGGATCCTCGCGCTCTCAAACCTCTTCGCCGTGGCAGCAGGCGATGAACGGGTGAGCGTGCAGCGGGGCGTGGTGGCGGCGGTCGTGCCACTCGCGGCCCGGCGCGGCGCCGCGGAGGCTCCCTATACCGGCGACGTCTACGTGCTCGACTGTACGACCAATAATCCGGGATCGCCCGGTGGAGCGGTGGTCGACTCACGCGGGCGGCTTATCGGTATGCTTGGCAAGGAGCTGCGCTCGACGGCGGGCGGCATCTGGCTCAACTACGCGCTGCCCGTCGATGAAATCGCCCGCGGCTGTGAGGCGATCATGTCCGGCACCGCCGCAGAGCAGCCTGCTGGCAGGCCTCTGGAGTCGCTCGATCTGCGGGCCATCGGCATCGTGCTCGTGCCGGATCTGATCGACCGCACGCCGCCCTTCGTCGAGTCGGTTGTCGCCGACTCCATCGCTGCGCAGGCGGGGCTCCGCGCCGATGATCTCGTGATCGCCGTCGGGGCCGCGTCGGTGGCGTCTCGGGCGGCAGTGCAGCAGGCTGTCGGCGGAATTGAGCCGGGCGACCCGGTGCGGCTGTCTGTGATCCGCGATGGCGCCGTGGTTGAGTGCGACGTGGGCCCGCGGCCCCGGGGTCGGGAGAAGCTATGAGGTCTTTAGTGCAGCCACGTCGCAGCACAGGGCTCGCGGTCGCGGTGCAGTTGTTCCTGATGCGCGTGGCTGTCATGGCTGTCATGGCACTGGCGGCGCCGGCGGTTGGGGGGGAGCCGACCCTCGCCGAGGAGGCGGCCTTTCGCGCGGCGGTGGCCCGCGTGGCGGGGGCCGTCGTCCGCATCGAGCCCGCCGTGGGAACGCGGGCCACGCTTTCGGCGGCAGCCGAGGCCGGCGGCGCGTCGGGGCCGTCTACGGGGCTAGTCATCGATCCGGCGGGGCTCATTCTGGCGACCACGTTTGCCGTGCCTGAGGATGCGACGGAAGCGATCGTCGTGCTTGCCGACGGTGAACGGCGGGCCGCGAAGCCGCGGGGCCGTGACCTTGCGCGGGGCATCGTGCTGCTCGAGACCACGCCACTTCCCACGGCACCCGCGGTCGAGGCGGTGCCGCGCCGGGACCTCGCGCCGGGGCAGTGGACGATCGCGGTTGGTCGGGCCTGGACCGCGGCCGAACCGAGCGTCGCCGTCGGTATCCTGTCGGCCGTCGACCGCGGCTGGGGGCTCGCGGTGCAGACCGACGCATCCGTCTCGCCGATGAACTACGGCGGCCCGCTCGTCGATATCGCCGGCCGTGTGATCGGCATCCTCGCGCCGCTGCCGGCCGACACCGCGGGCATGAAGCTCGGCACCGAGCTCTACGACGCCGGCATCGGTTTCGCCGTGCCGCTCGAAGATCTGCTCCACGATCTGCCGCGGCTGGCCCGTGGTGAGTCGCTTGGTCGCGGAATCCTGGGCATCAGCTACCGCTCGCGTGACGAGATCAACGGCGAACCCGTGCTCGCATCGGTGCGGCAGGGGTCGCCCGCGGCCCGCGCGGGATTGCGGGCCGGCGATCGAATCGTGGAGATCGGAGGCCGGCCCGTGGCACGAATCGCCGATGTGCGTCATGGGCTCGTGCCACAGCACTCCGGCGACGAAGTCGAACTCGTGATCGAGCGGCAGGCAGCCGCCGGAGAGTCTGCGAGGCTGACAGTGAAGGTGACCCTCGCCGCGGCGCTGCCGCCGTGGAGACGGGCCGTGCTCGGCATGACCGCGGTGCCAGAGGACGACGAGTCGGCACCCATGCAGGTGGCGTGGGTGTTGCCGGGCGGACCGGCCGACCGGGCGGGGCTCGCGGCGGGTGTCATCGTGACGTCGATCGGGGCGGTGACGGACGAGACGATTCCCCCGCTTGTGAAGCCATCGGCCACCGCGATTGCCGGGTTTCTCGCGGGCATGGAACCGGGGCAGCGAGTCCGGGTGACGGTGGAAGCGGACGGCACGCCGACGCAGGCCGAGCTGGAGTTGGCCGCGCTGCCCGGCGAGGTTCCTGATACCGGGCCGCCGTACGGGCCGACGATGGGCGACCCGCTGACAGGCCCGACCGATGCCGTGCGGGTTGTCCGGCTCGAGGCGGCGGAGATGGCCGACCCGCCGCTGGCGGTGATTCCTCGTGGCGGTCGGGATGCGGTCGCCGTGCTCGTTTACCTCGGGCTCCCGCATGGACCGGTCGCGGACGACGAGGCGACGAGGTGGAAGGCAGCCGTTGCTGAATCGGGCGTGGCCATCATCCTGCCCGGATCATCAGACAATCGCCAGTGGAGTCGCGACGACATCCCCGCAGTGCTCCGCTCCCTCCAGTCGCTGCATGCGAAGCGGCCCATCGACCCGGCCCGCGTGGCAGTCGCCGGCAGTGGGGCAGGGGGGGCGTTTGCCTGGCTCGTCGCCGAACGGCTTGGCGCCGCGTGCCGTGGCATCGCGATCGTCGATGCCACCATGCCCCGAGCGTTCACGATCGAGCCCTCGCAGCCGGGCGACTCGCAGTGGATCCTGCTGGGAGCGGGGAGCGAATCGCTCCAGCGGCGTCTGGAAGACGACCGGCGGCGACTCGAGCGGGCCGGATATCCCGTCGGTTCGCTCGTGGTCAACGCCGATGAAACGGCGTCTGCCACGGTCCTTTCTCGGTGGGCGTCGCTATTAGGACTTCTCTGATCGCGCGACCACTTTCCCCACTGCTGGCCATGGACGGCCGCCTTGCCTCGGGCCTCCGCATCGTCTTTATCGACAACGACCTGATCGTCGTCGACAAGCCGTCGGGCATGCCGAGTGTTCCCGCTCGCACGCCGCTCGATCCACCCGACGTCGCCCGCGTGCTCGCGGCCTCCTACGGCCCGCTCGAGGCGGTGCACCGGCTCGACCGCGACACGTCGGGTCTGATCGTGCTGGCGCGGTCCCGCGAGGTACGGCGGCTCCTGGGACGAGCCTTCGAGGTGGGGACTATTTCGAAGCGGTATCTCGCGGTCGTGCACGGCACGCCGCCGGCCGATGAGGGCACGATTCATCTTCCGCTGGCCGATGATCCTGGCCGCGGGCCGCGGAAGCGGGTCGACCCGATCGGCGGACGTCGGGCGACGACGCGGTGGTGGATCCGTGCGCGGCGTGCCGCAGGCTCAACAGCAGGCTGCGGCGACCTGCTCACGCTGGTCGAACTCGAACCCGTGACCGGCCGGTCGCACCAACTCCGCGTGCATCTCGCTTGGCTCGGATGTCCGTTGGTCAACGACCGTCTCTACGGCCGCGGAGTGGACGGCCCGCTGGCGCTGCAGGCGATGTCGATCGCATTTTCCCATCCGCGGACGGCCGTCCCCCTGTCGCTGTCGGTCGCTCCCGCCGTGGGACCTCCCTGGTCATCGTTTACGCTGGGGTCGGCATCAGCGCCGAGCGGCTGACCTGCTGCCAGTAGCGGGAAAACCGCCCGAGGTCGGTCACCCGCGAGCGATCGCAGAAGGTTGGCCACGGTACCGTCCGCATTGGGAGCGCGGCCGCGATCGCCTCGGCGGCCGTTCGTGTCCGCGGGCATGACGTCTCGGCTACGGCGACCGCATCGCAGGCGAGGGCGGCCGCCCGCGTCGGGACCACCGTCCGCGGATCACCCGCGACGATCTCGACGCCGGGTACATCCGCGAGGCACTCAAACAGAAACACGAGCCGCTTGAGCGACGGGCGTTCCTCCGTGAGCCACGCGTTGTCGACGACAAACAGCCGGGGCGACTCCGGGAAAGCCGCGGCCGCCGGGCTCGTCGCCGCAGCGGAGTCGAGTGTCAGCCAGACGAGCGGCCGCACGGCCGGAGCGGCGCGGGCCGCCGGCTGCCGGGGCTTGATCCGGAGTGGCGGCCTGGAGATCGCAACGCCGCCTGCCACGAACAAGCGGTCGGCGAGGTCTTCGTAGGTTCCCTCCACGTCGCATGCACCAAGCACGGGGCAACTGCGGCAGTGCTCCCCGGCGGTAAACGACTCGAGATTCTCCCGATTGAAAATGTAAGGCTTCGCGGAGAACGTGCCAGCGACCCATTGCCACGAGAGGTGGTTGCTCGCCGGATCACCGTCGAGCAGGTGTTCGAGAAACCAGTCGGCGCCGGCCCGCCAGCGGACGCCGCGGGCATGCACCAGCCACGAGGCGAGCCACATGCGTTCGTGGTTGTGCAGCCAGCCGGTCTCGTGCAGTCTCTGCACGAACCGGTCGATGCAGCGCATGCCGGTGCGGGCTTCGAGGACGTCGTCGGGCAGGCGGTCGAGCGGGGGAATCTTCGACGCCGCGGCGGGCTGTTCGATGTCCCGGTTGATCGCGTCGCCGAGCGCCAGCTGGACCTGCCGCCAGTAGTCCCGCCAGCCGAGTTCCGACACGAGCTTCGTGGCCTGCTCGGGTCGGTCGACACGGGCGAGCGCGGCGTCACGGACCTCCGCGAGTGCGAGCACACCGTGTCGAATCCAGGGCGAGAGCATAGTCACCGCACCCGAGACGTGGTTGCGGGTGCGCTCGTAGGCGACCGGGTCGATCGCGGCCAGCCTTTCGAGGGCGGCCCGGCGGCCACCGCGGACGGCGGCCGCCGGCAGGCTGCGCCCCGGCCCTGACGTAGCCTCGGGAAAGGCCGCCGCGAGGGCCTCCGTGAGCTCATCACGAGGCATGCCGACGAGCGGCGTGAGATCCGTCGCCAAAGGTTTGTCGCCCACACGAATCTCCCTGGAAGTTGTCGGCTCGGTTCATGGCGTGAGCCTGCTGGCACCGTAGCCGTCTGCTGCGACCATGGGCAGTCCCTTGCCGGGAAACTGCGCTCGGCTCCTCCCGCCGCGGGAGAAGTAACGGTGGCCGCGGTCACCGTGAACATCGCTTAATTGGCGGCGAAACGCCATCTGAGCCACGTCGCCATTGCCCCCCGTCGGGCACGGCATGGGGTTTGCTTCCTTATGAGTTGTCGCTCACGTGCCACGTGGGTCGGTGCGGCCGGCCCGCCGCTGCGGTTTGCGCCCGCCTCTGGCATACCGTCCGCAAGGATGCCGCACACGGTCTGGGTGGGTAATCCGCCTTACTCGCCCAGGCCGCGGCATGCGGCCACGCAGTGGCCCCCCACGGCGCTGAAATCGTCCCGCGGTTGGTGTGGGCGGCGGAGCGCGAGTAGCCTTGCGGCTGCTCTGCACAGCACGCGTCCGGGAAGCCGCATGTGAAACTCATTATCGCGATCATCCAGCCAGGCAAACTCGAGAGCGTCAAGCAGGCACTCTCGGAAGTCGAGGTGTTTCGGCTCACGGTGCTCGACGTGCAGGGTTTCGGCCGACAGCGCGGCCACGCGGAGACGTACCGCGGCCATGAGATCTCGGTGAACCTGTTGCGGAAAGTGCAGCTCCAGATCGCCGTCAACGACGACTTCGTCGAGCCGACGATCGCGGCGATCGTGAAGGGTGGCCGATCTGGTGAGCTCGGTGAGATTGGCGACGGGAAGATCTTCGTTCTTCCCATGGATGAGTGCGTCCGCATCCGCACCGGCGAGCGCGGCGGCGAGGCGATCTAACGCCTTCCGTTCAGGCTGCCTGCGAGTTCGGCGATGCCTGCCGTCAGGAAGCCCCAAGCGCAATCGCGGGGACTACGGGCGGCCTCGAGACGATGCCGGATTGGTTCGCCGGCGGTGGCATGCTCGCCGCCGGGGGATTTTGCTACAGGATGCTCGCTTGGCCGACGGGGCATTGCTCGTGAGTCGCAAAGATTCCCCGGCGTCTGCGCGTGCCTCCGACCGGCTCCTCACGATCGGGAGAGTGTGTCTCCCGACAGGAAGCCCCAAGCGCGAGCGCGAGGCGTCTGTCATGGCCGCTGCGGGTGGAGGCGGGGCGTCGCGCCGAGGGCGAGGCGATTGGTGGCGGCGAGGAAGGCCTTCGCCGAGGCTTCGAGCGAGTCGGTCGAGACGCCGCGGCCACGTTGCATCTGGCCCGCGTGCTCCAACTCCACCGTCACCTCGGCCTGCGCGTCCTTGCCGACCGTTACCGCCTGCACGCGGAAGTCGCGGCACACGGTCGTGATCCCGGTGAGTTTCTCGATTGCCAGGAAGATCCCGTCGATTGGGCCGTCACCCGCCGTGATCGACACCGACTTGGGCACGCCCTCCTGATGCACCCGCAGCGTCACCGTGGGTGCGGAGCCGGAATCGCTCGAGAGACTGTAGCCCTCGTAGACGAACTGCTCTGGGAGCGTTGAAAACTGCTGCTCGCAGAGCGCGGCGACGTCGCCGTCGTAGATCTCCTTCTTCCGGTCGGCCAGCAGCTTGAATCGCTCGAACACCGTCTGCAGCTGCTCGGGCGTGAGCTGGTAGCCGAGGGCTTTCGCCCGATCAGCGAGTGCCGCGCGGCCGCTGTGCTTGCCCAGCACGAGGTCGGTTCGCTCCAGCCCCACGTCCTCGGGCCGCATGATCTCGTAGGTCCGCCGCTCCTTGAGCATGCCGTCCTGGTGGATGCCCGCCTCGTGGGCAAAGGCATTGCGACCGACGATCGCCTTGTTGCGAGGCACCTGAATGCCGGTGATGTTGGCCACCAGGCGGCTGGTGGGCACGAGCTTCTGGGTGTTGATGCGCGTGTCGCAGTTGTAGTGATCGCCGCGTGTCCGCAACGCCATCACGACCTCCTCCAGCGAGCAGTTGCCCGCTCGCTCGCCGATCCCGTTGATCGTGCACTCGATCTGCCCCGCCCCTGCCTCCACGGCCGCGAGGCTGTTGGCCACGGCAAGGCCAAGGTCGTCGTGGCAGTGGGTGCTGATCACCGCCTTGTCGATGTTGGGCACCCGGTCCACAAGGCTCTTGATCACGCGGTGCATCTGCATCGGCGTCGCGTAGCCCACGGTATCGGGAATGTTGACGGTCGTGGCACCGGCCGCGATCACCGCCTCGACCACGCGGCAGAGGAAGTCGATCTCGGTCCGGGCCGCATCCTCGGGAGAGAACTCAACGTCTCCGCAGAGCGTGCGAGCCCGGCTCACGCCGGCGACGGCCCGGGCAAGCACCTCGTCTTCGTTCATCCGCAGTTTGAACTCGCGGTGGATCGAACTCGTGGCGAGAAACACGTGGATTCGCGGCTGGCGGGCATGCTGGAGGGCTTCCCAGGCGCGATCGATGTCGGCGTCGTTGCAGCGGGCCAGGCCGCAGATGGTGGCCCCCGACACGGCTCCCGCGATGTCGCGAACACTCGCGAAGTCGCCAGGCGAGGCGATCGGGAAGCCCGCTTCGATCACGTCAACGCCGAGCGACACCAGCGCCTGCGCGATCTCCATTTTCTCGGTCAGGTTCATGCTCGCGCCGGGCGATTGCTCGCCGTCGCGGAGCGTGGTGTCGAAGATCCGGATGGTGCGGGGCGTGGTCATGGGAGGGTCCGTGGTGGCGGCGGTGGGCACGCCGATGCCGGGAGGGCAGGGGCGGCAGGCCGACGATCACCCATCGTAGCCGGCGATTTCGCCGCCGGCACCCCGCCACCTCAGCCCCCCGTCGGCCGTGGTGTTTTGTAGACTCGGATGGCTTGATGACATGGCTTATGTCTACCGGCCCCATGAAGGAGCACCACCAGGATGACGCTGCGCGAGTTCCAGGACCTGATCCGCACGATGTATCACGAGAAGGACGCATCGCGCGGCGTGGAGGGGACCTTCATGTGGCTGACTGAGGAGATCGGCGAACTGGCCACCGCGCTTCGGAGCGGAACCCACGACGAGCAGTCGCTCGAGTTTGCCGACGTGCTCGCATGGCTGGCCACGATCGCCAACGTGGTGGGTGTCGACCTCGACGAGGCAGTTCGCCGCAAGTACGGCACCGGCTGCCCTGGGTGCGGGCAGTTTGCCTGTAGTTGCCCCGACGCGGAGAAGCCATGAGTCGGCGGGCAGTCTTGGGTGGCGTGATCGCGGTTTTCCTGTTGGCGGCGCATGCCGCCTGCCCGGTGTGTGGCGGCGATGCGACGCAACTTCACGTCACTGCGGGAATCGGCGGCGTGAGGCGGACGGCCGCGTGGACGCCCCTGGTCGTGTCATCCTCCGCTGAAGTCCTGCAACCGGGCGAGGTGATCCACGTGGCCGTCGAGGATTCGGAGGGCCAGTTCGTCCGCTCGCCGCCGATGGTCGTGATGGCCGACGCCACCGGCGAGTCGCGGGCGCGATCGTGCGTGCGGTTCGGAAGGCCCTCGGGCCGGGTGCGAGTCGAGCGCGGTGCCCCGGTCGGCAACGCCGCCGGCCCCGCGGTCGAGGAGGTGCGGCTCGGTGAGCCGATCCTCTCCACGGAGAGTGTGCTTGTGGTGTACGGCGACCTGCCGGTTGCGGTGCGGGCCGCCCGGCTCGTCGATCGTGAGCACGGGACGCAGACCAGGGTGATCGCCGTCGATCCGCGGGGTCGTTTCGTGGAGGGGGCGTTGGCCCGCGACTACGACGCTGCCGACACGATCATTGTTTGCGGCCGCGCGGTAGGATCGCTTCCCACCGACGTGGTCGCCGGGATCGACGCCTGGGTTTGTAGCGGCGGACGGCTGGTCTTCATTGCCGGCGGCTCAGCACCGCTGGTCGCCGGCATGGTCGGCACCGTCGCCGGATGGCTGCCGGGAACCTTCGAACGGATGGTGCCGCTGCGCCGGTTGGGGGCGATCGAGTCGCATGCCCGGGCAGACGGTCTCGCGGATCGTGTCCCTCCGACAGGCCTGATGGCACCGCTCTTTGGCACAGCGCGCGTGGACGGCGCTGGTGTCGTCGAGGTCGCCGCTGGCGAAGGCGCGTCGTCTGTCCCGCTCGTGGTACGGCGCTGCCGGGGCCTCGGCACGATCACCTGGCTCGGGATCGACATCGACGAGGAACCGCTGCGGGGCTGGAAGGGTTGGGAAACGCTCCTGTTCGCGATGCTCGGTGGCCGGACACGATCCGAGGGTGCAGGCGAGATGTTGGAGGGGTGCGTTGACCTCGCCGGGCAGTTGCGGGCGGCGCTTGATACGCTCCCGACCGGTGGCAGCGGCAAGTCGTCGCGGCCGGTCCCCTTCGAGTTGATCGCCGCACTGGGCATCATCTACGTCCTCTGCCTCTATCCGTTCGACTGGTGGCTGGTGTCGCGGGGAGGCCGTCCATGGCTCTCATGGATCACGCTGCCAGCCCTCGCCGCCGCATTCACGGGTGGAGCCTGGGCGCTGACGGCCTGGTGGGGAGGCGGAAGGCCGGCCGGAGCAGACGTCGCCGAGATCATCGACGTCGATGCGGTGAGCGGACAGGCCCGCGGTGCGTCGTGGACCGCCGTCTTCTCTCCCGACAACAATGTGCTCGATGCATCAGCCGCCGTGCCGGCTGCCTGGGCTGATGGCGACGTGGCGGTGTCGTGGTTCGCCGACTCTGGCCGAGGCTTCGCCGGCGTCGAATCGACGGCCCCGCATCCCTCCCTCGCCGCCACCGACTACGGTTACGGCGAGTCGCTTGCGAGCCTCGAAGACGCCCCGCTCGCCGCCGCATCGAGCCGCCTCTTCGAGGCGGGATGGGCCGCGGTGGTGCCGTTGCCCGTCGTCACATCCTCGCTCCACCGGACGTCGCAGGGCACCTTGGGAGGCGGAGTCGCCCACCACCTGCCTTTCGTTCTCGAGGAGTGCCGGCTTCTGCACGCGGGCTGGCTCTACGACGTCGGCACGTTGCGGCCCGGCGACCGCTACGACACCGAAACCGGTAGGGGGCCGAGGTCGCTGGCCAGCGCCATCACCCGCCGTGCCGCGATCCGGGAGCGGGAGATGGCCCCGCGCTGGGATACCGCGTCGACCGACGTCGGCCGGATCCTCGAAGTGGCGGCTTTCCATGCCGCTGCCGGCGGCACCGGCTACACCGTCTGCGGTGCCGGTCGACTCGGCCGGCTCGACTTGTCGCCCGTGCTGTCGCTCGACCGTGCGGTGCTCGTGGGCGTGGCGGCCGCAGGAGAGCGGGGCACGACCTGGCACCTCGCGCTCGAGGGTGCTGGGACTATCGACGCGCTGCCCGCCACTGCCACGCTCTGTCGAATCGTGATCCCCCTCGCTGCGGAGCCAGTCCCATGATCGAGACGATCGACCTCACCAAGAAGTACGGCGATTTCTTCGCGCTTGAGTCGCTCGACCTGAAGCTCGAGCAGGGAGATCTCTTCGGCTTCATCGGCCCCAACGGCGCCGGCAAGACAACGACGATCCGAATCCTCTCGACACTCCTGTCGCCGACATGGGGCGAGGCCTACGTCTGCGGCTATTCCATCTACACGCATCCGCGGGAGATCCGCCGGGCGATCGGGTATATGCCTGACATCTTCGGCGTGTATGACGACATGCGGGTGATCGAGTATCTCGAGTTTTTCGCGGCGGCGTATCGGATCGACGGGCCCGCGCGGCGGCGTGTGGCGGAGCGGTCGCTGGAACTCGTCGACCTCGTGTCGAAGCGGGATGAGCTGGTGACGAGCCTTTCCCGCGGCATGACGCAGCGGCTCGGCCTGGCCCGCGTGCTGCTCCACGATCCGCAGGTGCTGCTCCTCGATGAGCCCGCCAGCGGCCTCGACCCGCGGGCCCGGATCGAGATGCGAAACCTGCTCAAGCAGCTGCAGGGCATGGGCAAGACGATCCTCGTCTCGAGCCACATCCTTCCGGAGCTCGCCGATATCTGCAATCGCGTCGGCATCATCGAGTATGGCCGGCTGCTCGCCTGTGGAGATGTGCAGGATCTGTTGGCCCGCGTCCGCGGCCGGCCTACGGTGAGGATCCGCGTCGTCGGGTCGCCGGAGGCGGCGGCCAAGGCTTTGGAGCGTTGCCCGGAGGTGGCCGCGGTGACGGTGAAGGACGGCGAGGTGGTGGTGGCGATCGCCGACGGCGTCACCGACCCATCGCCGATCGCGGCTCGGCTGGTCACTGAAGGACACGGCCTCGTCGCCATGCGGGAGCAGGACGTCAACCTCGAAACCGCATTTCTAGAACTCACCCGGGGATCGCTCGCCAAGCCGCCGGCTGGCTGAACGACATGCCCATACGCGATGTTTTGTTATCTTTTCAGGAGCCGCTGCGGCGCCTGTCACGAGCCATTTGGAGGAGAGTCATGAGGATCCTGCCGATCGTTTGCCTGGTGATCGTGGCCGCCGTCGGTGGCGGCCGGGCAGGGGCGCAGGAACGGCTCGCCACCCCGCCGCCGGCGGGTGCGGCCTCCGCCTCGGCGCAAGACATGGGCTACGCGATGGGTTTTCGGATCGGCCAGCAGATCCTCGCCGAACAGCAAGAGATCGGCTCGCCCGTCGATCAGATGGGGCTTGCCGCAGGCCTTGCCGACGCGGTGTCGGGTAAAAAGCCGCTGCTCGACGAACCGCAGTTTCGCGTCGCTATGGCGAGCCTCGAGGTGGCCATGCGGCGGCAGCAGGAGAGAATTGCCGAGCGGATGCGGGCGGCTGCGAAGACGAATCTCACCGTGGGCGGTGAGTATCTCAAGAAAAAGGCCGCGGAGCCGAACGTAAAGTCATTGCCCAGCGGCCTGCTCTACGAGGTGCTCAAGCAGGGCGACGGACCGCAGCCGACGCTCGACGATGTTGTCGTCGCCCACTATTCGGGAAAGCACATCGACGGCAAGGAGTTTGACGGGACCGACCCAGCCAGTGAGCCGGCGGAGTTTCCTCTGCGCGGCGTCGTGCCGGGCTGGCAGGAGGCGCTGCCCCTGATGAAGGCCGGCTCCACGTGGCGCATTCACCTGCCGGCGCCGCTCGCCTACGGTGCGCAGGGCTCGCCCCCCGCGATCGAACCCAACGAGGTGCTCGTGTTCGACATCGAACTCATCCGCAGCAAGCCCGCGCCGGAGCGTTGACGATGCGGCCTACAGGGCTGGGAATCGCGCTGGTTGTGGTATGGGCCGTGGGCGTTGCCGCCGCTGCCGCCGGGCCGCAGGATGACGACTATGCCGCGGCCCGTGAGCGAATGGTCACTGACGACATCGCGGCGGGGGGCGTCAGCGATCCGCGGGTTCTCGAGAGCCTGCGGACCACGCCTCGACACGAGTTTTTACCCCCTGCGCAGTGGCCCCGGGCCTATTTCGACATGGCCCTGCCGATCGGGGAATCGCAGACGATCTCAGGCCCGTTCGTCGTTGCGTCGATGACCGAGAAGCTCGAACCGAAACCGGGCGACCGCGTGCTTGAGATTGGCACGGGCAGCGGATATCAGGCTGCGGTGCTGGCTCCGCTCGTCGCGACCGTCTATTCGATCGAGATTATGAAGCCCCTGGCCGACCGGGCTGCGCGGACGCTCAAGCGACTCGGCTACTCCAACGTCGTCACCAAGGCTGGCGACGGTTACCAAGGCTGGCCCGAGCACGCGCCCTTCGACGGGATCATCGTCACCTGTTCTCCGGAAGACGTGCCGCAGCCGCTGCTTGAGCAGCTTGCCGAGGGAGGGCGGATGGTCATTCCAGTCGGCGAGCGGTTCGATCAGAAGCTGGTGCGGATCACGAAGCGGCAGGGAGTGCTCGTCCGGGAGACACTCGAGCCGACGCTCTTTGTGCCGATGACCGGCGCCGCCGAGGAGTCGCGCCGAGTAAAGCCCGACGGCGGGCGTCCGGCGATCCGCAATGGCGGCTTCGAGCAGGCGGTCGACGAGGGTGAGTTGCCGGAGGCGTGGTACTACGCTCGGCAGTGCGAGCTTGTCTCGGACGGGGCAGGGGAGGGCACGCGGCACCTGCGGCTGGCAAACGCCGAACCCGGCAGGCCCGCGCAGATCTTTCAGGGCTTCGCCATCGACGGGAGTCAGGTGTCTCGGCTGCGGGTAAGGCTGATGGTCCGCGGGCGGAAGCTGGTCGCCGGCCGAAGCGACGACGAGCAGCCGGTCGTAATCGTGAAGTTTCTCGACGAAGGTCGAAAGCGGTCGTCCATCATGCGGATGGGGCCGTGGAGCGGGACGTTTTCATGGAAACAGGTCGAGGAGGTCGCCGCTGTGCCGGCCTGGGCCCGCGAGGCGAGCCTGATGGTTGGCCTGGGGGGCGCCACGGGAACGCTCGACGCCGATCAGGTGGCGGTGTCGGCGGAGCCCCGCTGAGGCTTGCGGCGGGGATTCGGACCGGGAAACGGGATGTTTTCCCCTATTTTTCATGGTGATTTGCTGGCGGGTCAAGGAGGCGATGCTCCCAAGAATCCACCCGAAATATCTTTCCCAGCCTCCTTGCTTTGCCTAATCGACAAACTACTCTTGGCAAAGACTGCGCTCTAGCCCCTTGAAACCGGTTCGGGGCCGGCGACGTCTGACTTCGAAATATTAAAGGGAGATTGATCGTCATGCTGGCTCAGAGTCGCTGGATCAGGATCGCGGGTGTGCTTTCGTTCGTCGCGGTTGTCGCGGCGGCTTGTGACGTGCAGGCTGGGTGGAATCATCGCTATCGCGGCTACGGTTCGTCCGGCGGTTCGTCCGGTGATTCTTCGGGTGGCTCGGCCGGCGGTTCGTCCGGTGGGAGCTTCGGCTCGTACGGCGGCGGCTCGTCTGGCGGCAGCTACGGCTCGTCCGGCTCGCACGGCAGTTGGGGTTCACACCACGCCCAGAAGCGGGCAATGCGGGCCTACCGCCATGGCAGCCATGGGTCGTCAGGCGGCAGCTACGGTTCGTACGGTTCCTCGGGCGGCTCAGCCGGTGGTTCGTCTGGTGGCTCCTCGGGCGGTTCGGCCGGCGGATCGTACGGCGGTTCGTACAGTGGCTACTCGACATCGTCGGCCGTCCAGGGCTACTCCTCCGCGATGCCGATCGAGTCGTACCGCGCGATCAACGAGACTCCCTCGATGACCGGCGGCGAGATCATCGGTGTTCCCTCGGCGACGCCCAACTCACTCGACTCGACGTCGCGTGAGATGGTTCCGACCGACGGAGGCTTGCTCGTGGTCCAGGTTCCGGCCGAGGCCACGGTCTACGTCAACGGCTCGAAGACGACGTCGCAGGGTGGCGTTCGCCGCTTCCTGTCGCGCGGCCTCGTGGCCGGCCAGAAGTATGAGTTCGTGGTCCGGATGGCGATCGACGGCGGCAAAGAAGCGACCAAGGTCGTTTCGCTGACCGCCGGCCAGCAGTCGAGCGTGTCGTTCATGGCGGCTGCTTCCGATGTGAAGACAACCGTCACGCTGCGTGTTCCCACCGACGCCAAGGTCTGGCTCGCCGGCAACGCCACGGCCTCGACGGGCGAGGTTCGCACTTTTGAGACATCGAGCCTGTCGAACGGCACCAGCTGGAAGGGCTATGAGATCCGCGTCGCGACCGTTGTTGACGGCCGCGAGCAGGCCGTGTCGAAGGTCATCGACCTCGCCGCTGGCGACTCGGTCGATCTGACGCTCGACCCGGCGGCCCGCGTCGCCTCGGCCGAGACCACCGCCTCGGTCAACTGATCGAGCAGCATACGGATCGAATGCGTTTACACGAGACTCCCGCGTGGCCCAGTGCCGCGCGGGAGTTTTTTTATGGGTGGGAGCAAGTGGCGGGCGTATTCCCCGCGCTCGCGCTTGGGGCTTCCTGGCGGTACCCCCAAAAAGCCCGGAGCGCGAGCGATGGGAATCCGGATAGCGACTTCGTTGGTTGTGAGGAGCGGGTTGGGATGGGGTACGTATTCCCCGCGCTCGCGCTTGGGGCTTCCTGGCGGTGCGACTGGCGCATTCGTCACGAGCGACCCACGCCGGAGGTCACGGACTGCATGGGAATCGCAACCTAAGGTTTCTTCGAGGGCGAGTGCAGCCGACCCGTTGGGCGGTCCGATTGCCTTCAATGGATGCCCGTTGTCTTGGTGGCCACCCCCATGAACGCCCCACTCCCGAAGCAGCCCGAATGGTCGACGGTGGCACGAGCCACGGCGACGGTCGCGCTGCTCGTCTGGCTCGCGGCTGTGATCGTGCCGCCGCTGGCCGGGCCCGCGCCGGCGAGCGAACTGGCCGGCTGGATCCTGCAACCGCTGCGGCCACTCGTCGGCGCGGTCTATCTCGGCCACGGCTACCGGTTCTTCGCACCGAATCCAGGACCGGGCCATTCGCTGCTCTGGACGATGACGATGCCCGATGGCTCGACCCGAAGTGGCCGGATTCCCGACAACGTCGCCGACCGGCCGCGGCTGCTCTATCACCGCCGCTTCATGGTCAGTGAAAAGATCGCCGCGCTAGTGCCGCCATCCGACGCTCCCGCGGAGGTTCGCGAACAGGCACGGCGGGAGTGGCAGCCGCTCGTGAAGGGTGTCGCCGTCAATCTGCTTCGCAGGGAGGGCGGCCTGAGCGTGCGAATCGACACGGTCGAGCACTACCTGCCCGATCCCCAGGAAGTGATCTCGGCCGCGGTCACGAGTGACGCCGTGACGCCCTTGGGCACCTACGCCTGGGCGGAAAGGAGCGGGCCGTGAGGACCAACGACCACATTCACCACACGAGCGCTACCGCAGCTCCCCGCGGCTGGTTTGCCGAATGGGCGGCCGGGTGGAATGCCTTTTGGTTCACTCCATGTGATCCGCTGCCACTGGCCGCGATCCGGATCGCGACGGGCCTGCTTCTGACCTGGTCGTGCGTCGTCTGGCTGCTCGATGTCGATGCCTTCTTCGGTGACCGCGGCTGGATGTCGCCGACGCAGGTCTGGCGGATGAACGACCAGCCGTGGCAGTGGAGTTGGTACTTCGCAGGCTCGTCGCCGACGATGATTCGGGTGCTGGCCGGCGTGTCGCTGGCCGCCGCGGTCGCGCTCACGATCGGGCTCGCAACGCCGTTGGCGGCGGTGGTGTCGTTCGCGGGCCTCGTCAGCGCTGCCAATCGCGCCCCGCTCAATGTGTTTGGCCTCGACGACACGCTCGGGCTGCTGCTCGTCGGCCTGGTGATCGGGCCGAGCGGCTGCCGCTGGTCGGTCGATCGGCTGCTCGCCGGGGCAGAGCAGGGCAGGGCGGGGGAGTCGGCGGCCTCGGTCAGGGCCAATGTCGCCCTGCGGCTTATCCAGGTGCATCTCTGTGTCGTCTACCTCTTCTCCGGCGCCGGCAAACTCCTCGGGGCGAGCTGGTGGGAGGGGACAGCCCTCTGGGGCGCGATCGCCAACGACATGTATCGCACCTTCGACCTACGGAGCCTCGCCCGGCACCCGCTCGTGATCAACGTCCTGACGCTCACCACCCTCTTTTGGGAGGTGGCCTACCCGGCGCTCGTCTGGCCCCGGCTCACCCGCAGGCTGTTTCTGGCGCTGGCGGTGGCGGTCCACTTGGGGATCGGCCTGACCATGGGCATGATGGAGTTTGGGCTGGCCATGATCACGGCCAACATGGCCTTTGTGCCCGCCGGTGTCTTCCGCCAACTCGTGCGTTTGTTCGTCCCGTCTGATTCATCCCCGTCCAGGCACCTTCCAGGAATCCCATCGAGACTTTCATGATCGACACCCTCGCAGTGGTTGGCGCCACCGGCGCCGTGGGCCGCATCATCGTTGACATGCTCGTCGCCAGGAAGTTTCCGGCGAAGCAGATCAAACTGCTGGCCTCAGCGCGTTCGGCCGGCCAGCCGATGCAGGTGGGCGGCCAGACGTTCGACGTCGAGGTGCTCGGCCCCGATTCGTTCAAGGGCGTGGATATCGCGATCGGCAGCACGCCCGATGAGGTGGCGGCTGAGTTTGTGCCGTGGGCGGTGGAGCAGGGGACCGTCGTGGTGGACGAGAGCGCCTTCTACCGGATGAATCCCGAGGTGCCGCTCGTGATCCCCGAGGTCAACCCCGAGGCGATCGCCACGCACAAGGGGATCATCGCCAGCCCCAACTGTTCGACGACCCAGATGGTGATGGTGATGAAGCCGCTGCACGACGCCGCGCGGGTGACGCGGGTGATCGTCAGCACCTATCAGGCGGTCAGCGGCGCTGGCTTGGCCGCGACGCGTGAACTGGAGCAGGCGACGACGGCCTGGCTCGCCCGCGAGGCTGAGCCGCGGCAGATTTTTCCGTACCCCATCGCCGCCAATCTCATCCCCCAGATCGGCTCCCCGCGGCCAAACGGCTTCACGAGCGAGGAGATGAAGATGGTGCTCGAGACGCGGAAGATTCTGGGCGACGAGTCGATCGCCGTGAGCGCAACCTGCGTGCGCGTGCCGGTCGCCAATGGCCACAGCGAGTCGATCCTCATCGAGACGGAGAAGAAGCTCACGGCCGACGAGGCCCGCCGATTGCTCGCCGCGTTTCCCGGGATCGTGGTCGAGGACGATCTCGCCGCGAAGCGGTATCCGATGCCGCGGCAGGCGACCGGCTACGACGCGGTGTTCGTGGGCCGGATTCGCGAGGACATCTCCTGCGTGAACGGCATCGCACTGTGGTGCGTGTCGGACAACCTCCGCAAGGGAGCGGCGACCAACGCGGTGCAGATCGCCGAATACCTCGCCAAGCACGGCGTGCGGCCCGCCGACATGAGGGCGGGCCACACGGTGCGGGCATGACGAGCCCGTCCAGCGGCGATGTCTCGCTGGCTCGTGGCCGGCGCATCGCCCTCCGGCTGGCCTACGACGGCACCCGCTACTCGGGCTGGCAGACGCAGCCCGGACTGGCGACGGTGCAGGGGACGATCGCCGAGGCGATCCGGTCGGTGTCGGGCGAGGAGATCCTGCCCAGAGGAGCGAGCCGCACAGATGCGGGCGTCCATGCACTCGATCAGGTCGCGGCGTTCACCTCGCTGAGCGGTCACTCTGCCACTGTCTGGGTGCGGGCGCTCAACGCGGTGCTTCCGTCGGACATCACCGTCCGCGAGGGGCGTGAGGTCGCCCTTGACTTCGATCCGGTGACGGCGGCGGTCGCTAAGCGATATCGGTTTCGGATTCACGACGCCCGCTGGCGGCCCGTGCTTGAGCGGCATCTGGTCTGGCACTGGCGGAGCCGGCTCGCCGTCGACCGCATGCGGGAGGCTGCCGCGGCGCTGGTGGGCGAACACGATTTCACGAGTTTCGAGAGCACCCTTTCCCCGCGGCTCTCGAAAGTTCGCACGATTCACTCCCTCGCGGTCGACCGGCCGCTGTTGCCCCACGATGCGGACGGCTCCGAGGTCTGGATCGAGGTTGAAGGCAACGGTTTTCTGTACAACATGGTGCGGATCATCGCCGGCTCGCTGGTGCTGGTCGGCGCGGGACGGCGGCCGCCCGAGTGGCTCGGGAAGGCGCTTGCGGCCCGCAGTCGGCCGGCTGCCGGCCCGACAGCGCCGCCGCAGGGTCTCGTGCTCGCGTCGATCCAGCTCGATTCCGGGTGGGAATCGCACACCTCCGCAGTGGAACATGGATGATGGCCAAACTCCCCGAACGCATCGGCTCCCTGAAACTCATCCAGCAGATCGGCGTCGGCAAGCACTGCCAGGTCTGGGAGGCCCTCGACGAGCCGGCCCGGAAGAAGGTGGCGATCAAGGTGGTCGTCCCCGACATGGCACAGGACGTCGGCCAGCGGAAGCTCCTCGAGCACGAGCTCAAGGTCGCCAAGTCGCTCGACCATCCGACGATCATCAAGATCGACCGGTTCGCGGAGGAGGGCGGGCTTCCGCTGCTCGTGATGGAGTATTTTCCGGCGGCCAACCTCAAGAAGCAGATCGCGGCCGGCGTCGACTCACTCGCGCCGCGGCTCCAGCGGATCGTGACGGAGATCGCGCTGGCGCTCGATCACATGCACGCCCGCGGCTGGGTGCATCGCGATGTGAAGCCAGACAACGTGCTGGCGGCCGCCGACGGCCAGACGAAGGTCATCGATCTCGCGATCGCAGCCCGGTCGTCGGGGATGCTCGGCAAACTCCTCGGCGGCAAAACCCCGCCGCAGGGCTCGCCGAGCTACATGTCGCCCGAGCAGATCCGCGGGTCGGCTCTCGACGCCCGGTCCGACATCTATTCCTTCGGCTGCGTGCTCTTCGAACTCCTCGCGGGCCGGCCGCCCTATACGGCGACCGACACCAACGACCTGCTCAACAAGCACGTTTCCGCGCCGGTGCCGGCGGTGGATGCGTTGAACAAGAACGCCACGACGAGCATTTCGAAATACCTGCGACAGATGCTCGCCAAGAAGCCCGCGGAACGGCCAGCCTCGATGAAGGATGTGCTCAAGCAGTTGCGATCGATCAGGCTTCTTGAACGTGCCACGGTCTGACGGGGCGTCGGAAATCGAAGCGGCGTGAGCCATACGACTCCTATCAAGAAGCCCCAAGCGCGAGCGCGGGGAAGACGCCCTCCACCCCAACCCGCTCCTCACGATCGCCGAAGTCGCCACCCCGATTCCCATCGCTCGCGCTCCGGGCTTCTTGAAACGGCCGCGGTTCTTCCCGCCAATGCCCCTCAAAACGTTGGCCGATTTCCCGGTTGACGCGGGGTTTCCGCGGCGGGGAAACTCTAGGGTTTGAGGATCCCGTCCCCGCGAGAGACCCCCGATGGCCGCCGGACTGCATCGACTGCCGCTGGAAAAACCGATCTACGAGATCGAGGACCGGATCGCCAGCCTCGAGGCCGCGCCGCTCGGGGGCCAGCAGCAGGAGCAACTCCGCCGGCTGAAGCGGGAACTCGTCGAGGTTCAGAAGAAGGTCTTCGGCAGCCTCGACCCCTGGCAGACCGTCGAGGTGTCGCGGCACCCAAACCGTCCGAAGACGAGCGACTACCTCGACCTCGTGTTCGACGAGTTCGTGGAGCTTCACGGCGACAAGTCGTTCGGCGACGACCCGGCGATCCTCTCCGGCTTTGCCAAGCTCGACCAATACAAAGTGATGGTGATCGGCCACCAGAAGGGCAAGACGCTCGCGGAGCGGCAGGCCTGCCACTTCGGCTGCGCGCATCCGGAGGGCTACCGCAAGGCGATGGGCAAGATGCGGCTGGCGGCCAAATATGGTCTGCCGGTGATCTGCCTGATCGACACGCCCGGCGCCTATCCGGGGATCGGGGCCGAGGAGCGCGGCCAAGCCCAGGTGATCGCCGAGAGCATGTTTTTGATGGCGACGCTCCCGGTGCCGATCGTCTGCGTGGTGATCGGTGAAGGGGGATCCGGCGGAGCGCTTGGGATCGGCGTGGGCGATCGGGTGGCCGTCATGGAGCATGCCTACTACAGCGTGATCAGCCCTGAGGGGTGCGCCGGCATTCTCTGGAAGAGCGTCGAGTTCAAGGCCGAGGCGGCCCGGGCCCTGCGGTTCCGATCGGCCGACTTGAAGGAGTTTGGTGTGATCGACGCCGTGATCGAGGAGCCGGCAGGGGGCGCCCATCGGCATCCGCGGCGGATGGCGGCCCGGCTGAAGATGTATCTGGCGAGGTCGCTCCGCGAGCTGCTGGCCCGGCCGCGTGACCAGCTCGTGTCGGAGCGGTACGACAAGTTTCGCCGGATGGGAAAGTTTCTCGACGACTCCGTAGCGGGCTGACGCGACGGGGAGTACCGCACGGCCACGCTCCCCCAAGACGGCGGGGGTGTGGTAGTCTTCCCGCCATGAACGAAGCGGCAGCGAGCGGCACGACAGAGCAGGGGACCCCCGGTGGTCTCGACGCCTTCATCGCCCGCTGGGGAACGAGCGCCGGCGCGGAGCGGGCCAACTACCAGATTTTTCTCGCCGAGCTCTGCGACGTGCTCGGCGTGCCGCGGCCCGAGCCAAGCGTGGCCGACGAGGCGGCCAACCGCTACGTCTTCGACAAGGCCGTCACGTTTCAAAACCCCGACGGCAAGACGTCGACCGGCTACATCGATCTCTACCGCAGGGGGGCGTTTGTCTGCGAGACGAAGCAGTCGGTGGCCAAGCCCGAGAAGGATCCGCTTTCCGTGGCCGATCCGGCCGCGCCCAAGGCCCGCCGCAAGAGCGGCACGAGCGTCCGCGGCACCGTCGGCTGGGACGATTCGATGATCGCGGCCCGGGGCCAGGCCGAGGGCTACGTGCGAGCGCTTGCCGACGACAACCCACCGTTTCTGCTGGTGATCGACATCGGCCACTCGTTTGAGCTCTACGCCGACTTCTCGCGGCTCGGGAAGGTCTACACGGCGTTTCCCGACGCCCGCAGCCACCGTTTCTCGCTCGACGATCTCCGCGACGAGGGCCTCCGCGAGCGGCTGAAAATGCTCTGGCTCGATCCGCTCGCGCTCGACCCGGCCCGTCATGCGGCCAAGGTCACCCGTGAGATCGCCGCCCGGATCGCCGTGCTCGCACGCCGGCTGGAGGCGAAGGACTATGAGCCGGAGCAGGTGGCCTGGTTTCTGATCCGCTGCTTGTTCACGTTTTTCTCGGAAGACGTCTGCCTGACGCCCCGGGGCGGGTTCACGAGTCTCTTGGAGAGCATGAAGGAATCGCCCGAGCAGTTTGTGCCGCTCGTTTCGGAAGTCTGGAAGACGATGGGGCAGGGGGGCTTTTCAACGGCGCTCCGCACGCGGATCAAGCAGTTCAAGGGCACGATCTTCCGCGAGCACGATCCGCTGCCGCTCGATGCCGACGAAATTGCCCTCCTGATCGATGCCGGCAAATCCGACTGGAAAGACGTGGAGCCGGCGATCTTCGGCACGCTTTTGGAGCGGGCTCTCGATCCCCGCGAGCGTCACAAGCTCGGCGCCCACTTCACGCCGCGGGCGTATGTCGAGCGGCTCGTCGTGCCCACGATCATCGAGCCGGTCCGCGACGACTGGGAGGCGGCCCGGGCGGCGAGCCTAACCGAGGCCAACGCGGGGCGACTCGACAACGCGAAGGCCGAGACGCGGAAGTTTCTCGACGGCCTCACGGCCATGAAGGTGCTCGACCCGGCCTGCGGCACTGGCAACTTTCTTTATGTGTCGATGGTGAAGCTCAAGGAGATCGAGGCGGAGGCCCGCGACTGGCTCGCGCAGCTCGGCGAGACGCAGACCGACCTTGAGCACATGGAGCGGACGGTCGATCCGCAGCAGTTTCTGGGGATCGAGATCAATCCCCGTGCGGTGGCGATCGCGGAAGTGGTGCTCTGGATCGGCTGGCTGCAGTGGCACTTGCGCGACCGCAAGAGCCCCGACAGTTTTTCGGAGCCGATCCTGCAGGCCTACGGCAACATCGAATGCCGCGACGCGCTGCTGGAATACGACAAGAAGGAACTCGTCCGCGACGAGTCAGGCAAACCCGTCACGCGGTGGGACGGCGTGACGACGAAGAAGCATCCGGTGACGGGCGAGGACGTGCCAGACGACACGGCACGGGTATCCGTCGAGCGGTACGTGAACCCACGGAAGGCCGAGTGGCCGCAGGCGGATTTTGTCGTGGGCAACCCGCCGTTTCTGGGGCCGGGCCGGATGCGGGCTGCCTTTGGGGACGGCTATACCGACGCAGTCAGAGATACCTATCCAGAAGTTCCCGAATCGTCGGACTACGTCATGTATTGGTGGCACAAGGCTGCCGAGTTGCTGTCAGTCCGTAAGCTCCGTCGGTTTGGCCTCATCACGACAAACAGCATACGGCAATCGTTTGCCCGGCGCGTCATCCAGGCGTTCATGGGAGATTCGCCGAGAAGAGGATCGGAGTTGGTCAGCCTTGCGTTTGCGATTCCGGATCATCCGTGGGTTGACTCTGCCGACGGCGCTGCCGTGCGAATCGCTATGACCGTCGGATGTCGCGGCAAGACAGTTGGGCAACTGTCGGAGGTCACCGCTGAAGAAGAGGCTGTGGACGAGCATGTCCCGGTCACTCTGGTCACACGATCTGGTTTTTTGTCAGCGGATCTCCGCGTGGGCGCGTCCGCATCCGTAGCAATCGAACTTGTTGCAAACTCAGGGCTCGCGAACAGAGGGTTCTGTCTATTCGGCTCGGGATTCATTGTTTTGCTGGATCGCGCGCGAGAGCTCGGCCTTGGTCGCACGGTTGGTCTCGACCGTCACATCCGGCCTTACCGCAATGGCAAGGATCTGACGCAGAGCCCCAGAGGCGTGTTCGTCATCGATCTTTTCGGGCTGTCGGAGCAGCAAGTGCAGGAGCAATTTCCCGATTGCTACCAGCACGTCGCGATGACGGTGAAGCCCGAACGAGCCGAAAACAAGCGTGAAAGCCGCCGGCGATTGTGGTGGGTGTTTGGTGAGCCAAACAAGCAACTGCGGCTCATGCTTCAGGGATTAGATCGGTACATCGCGACTTCAGAAACAGCCAAGTACCGGGTTTTTCAATTTTTGGACCGAGCTATAGCCCCCGACAACATGCTCGTAGCCATAGCATCCGACGACTCATTTTTACTGGGTCTCATGTCGAGCCGCATTCATGTCGTGTGGGCGCTGGCCGCAGGCGGGAGGCTCGGGGTCGGGAACGACCCTCGCTACAACAAAACCGCTTGCTTCGATCCATTCCCATTCCCAGCGGCGACCGACTCCCAGAAACAAAAAATCCGCGAGCTCGGCGAGGCGCTCGACGCGCATCGTAAGAAGCAGCAGGCGGCGCATCCGGGGCTGACGATCACGGGGATGTACAACGTCCTCGAAAAGCTCCGCTCAGGCGAAGCCCTCACCATCAAGGACAAGAAGATCCACGACGACGGCCTCGTGAGCGTGCTCAAGAAGATCCACGACGACCTCGATGCCGCTGTGTTCGACGCCTACGGCTGGCCGGCCACGCTCACCGACGACGAGATCCTGGAGCGGCTCGTAGCCTTGAACCACGAGCGGGCCGCCGAGGAAAAGCGCGGCCTCATCCGCTGGCTGCGGCCCGAGTTTCAAAACAGTTCTCGCACCAAGGCGGGCGGCGGCGACGTGCAGCAGACGCTCGCTGAGGCTGACATCGATGACGACGACGCGGACGACGACACCACCGAGCCCGGCGTCGAAAAGCCTAAACGAGGCAGGGGGGCTGCCAAGAAGTCGGCCGGCCGGGTGGCCAAGGCTCCGAAGGCGTCGAAGCAGTCCTGGCCCAAGGACCTCGCCGAGCAGACGCGGGCCGTTCGCAGCGCGCTCGCAGCCGTGGGCGGGATCATGACAGCCGCCGACGTCGCCAAGCAGTTCAAAAATGCGAAGTCGCCGCGCGTGGAAGAAATCCTCGCCACCCTCGTGGCCTTGGGCCACGCCCGCCGCACTGATGACGGCTACGCGTCGGCGTGACGCACGATCTGCCACCCAGACACTCCGCTCCGGGGTTTTCTGCCGATGTTTCCAAAATGCACACATTGTGTGTAATATGGGCTAATGTCGCAGTTCGATTGGAACGATGAAAAAAGCCGAGCTCTCAAAGCTGAGCGGGGCATCTCGTTTGAGGACGTGGTTTTTTACGTGGCGGCTGGTGGGCTGCTCGACGTGCTAGATCATCCAAATCCAGGAGCCTACCCAGGCCAGCGCATCTTGATCGTGGATATCGACGGATACGCCTTCGTCGTTCCGTTCGTGGCTGACGGCGACGTGCTGTTCTTGAAGACGATCATTCCGAGCAGAAAAATGACAAAGCGTTACTTCGGAGGCAGGCGATGAAAAAACTCGATCGTGACGAAGCCCGGCTGCTGGCATCGGTGGAACGCGGAGACTGGAAGCGGTCCGGAACGGTGGCCAAGGACATGGCGCGGCTTCAGGCGGCCGCGCGGGCGACCGTGCGGAAGGACAAGCGAGTGAACATTCGGATCACCGCCCGGGATCTCGCGCACTTGCAGAGAGCAGCCGTGGAGGAAGGGATTCCTTACCAGACGTTCATCTCGAGTATCTTGCACAAATACATTGCCGGCCGGCTCGTCGAGCGGCCACGGCCGACGTCAGCCTGATTTTCGGAGCTTTCAAACGCTCAGTTCCAGGGTTTCCCGCAGATTCGCTCCCGCGTCTTCGACCGTGGCGCCTTGGGCGATTCTTCCGGATGCCACTCAGCGGGCATTGTACAGATAGAGCACTGCGGCCCAGCCACTTGGCAGGAGTCGCGGCGCGTGGTCGAGGGACTTGGCGTAGCGCACCGCCAGAGACAGGAACGTTTTGGCGTGGAAGAACGCCTCGAGGATCGGCCGTGTTTCGTTGAGCCAGTCACGGTTCATTTCCGGGCTGAAGTTCTTCCCAGTTCCTGCCGCAACGATCTCCAGGAACCAGTCGTTGAGGCCCCGGCCCTGATCGTGCTTGCGGAGGGCTTCAACGATCTGCAGGGTCAGGCTCTGTAGGCCCAGGACTTTCCAGCTCTGGTGGTAGAGGCGGTAAAAGGGATCCTCGAAGCCCCAGTGGGAGTCCGACTCCTCCAGGAGTGTTTCCAGCGCAGGCAGATCCGCCTTGAGCGACTGCAGAAGCGGCTCGGTTTCGTGATCGATGTCTTTCGGTTCAGTGGACATGCGATTCCCTCACGCGGGTAGCGGTCCCAGCGGACGCTGGGTCAGCCCCCGCCGAGTTCCGTGTACTTACAAGCGTTGCCCCGGGCGAGAGTGACCGGGTATTTCCGCTCGTTCGCCGTCAGCTTGGCGGTGATCGCCTCGGCCAAGTCGATACCCAGCCGGTCGGCGAGGAGCATGGCGAACATCACGACGTCGGCGATCTCCTCGGCCACACCAGCCCGTTTGGCGGCGTCGGCCAGATCCTGATCGACCTCGGCGTCGGTTTTCCAGAGAAACCGCTCCTGGAGTTCGGCGGCCTCGATGGCGACCGCTGCCGCTAGGTTCTTCGGCGTGTGAAACTCCGCCCAGTCGCGGGCGTCCCGAAACTGGCAGACGGCCACCACGAGGTCGGCGAGCGTGACGGTGGAAGGGAGATGAGACATGCGGTGAGAATAGCCAATCAGCCCCGATTCCGCCCCTCTCCCCAACGTCCGATAATGTCTCTTATGTCCGTTTGGGCCTAGACGTTTTCGCCTTGTTTTCAAGCTCATTCGCCCTGCACCCCTGCCGCTCGTCAGGGCTCAAGAGTCATGACGGCCCGGGGATCGATGTTGTGGCGACGCCCGCGTGACGTCGCCGAGCTGCTGAGGCGACGTGCCGACAACACATCAGCGGATGGGAAGTGGCGTCTGCGCGCCAACCGGAAATTGCCCCGGCATCTGTTGTTGCTGCGGCCGGTTCAGAAACCCGCTCGTTGCTGGCGGTGTTGGATGTGCCGGCTGCACGGGTGCGGTCGTCGGTCCGCCCCAAGCGGCTGGCGAGGTGAATCCGGCTGGCACGGCCTGCTGCCCCCCCTGCCCCAGCGTCGCGGGCCCGGCGGCGTTGCCCGTCCAAGCGGTCGGCGAGGTGACGCTCTCCCAGATGGCCTTGAACGCAGACGGCTGGGCCAAGCCGCCCGGCGGTGGCGGAGGAGCGACACCGGCTCCCGGCTGCCGGAACTGTTCTTCAAACTGCTTCACGAATGGCTGCACCGGCTCCACGATGTTCGGGGGGAGCAGTTCATCGGCCCGGACGATGATCTCGGCCACGAGTCGGCCGCTGCGACTGCCGACGATCTGGTTGCGGTAGGCAGGGGCCAAGGTAACGGCGAAGAAGGTGACCACGACGCAGATCAGTCCGCCCTTCGCTAGGCCGAAGACCAGACCGAGCTGATGGTCGAACGCCGAGAGGTGGACGGCGCTGATCGCACCTGAGATCACGCGGAAGACGAGCCACACCGCCAGCGAGGTGCCCACGTAAATCGCCAGCATCGCGATCAGACGATTCCAGGGCGCCTGCTGACCAACGAAAGGGGCCAGGGAACCGCCGAACCGCAGGGCCAGAAAACTGCTGGCCGCGATGCCGGCGATCCACGCGAGTTGCCAGACAATACCCTTAAAATAGCCGAGCACCGCGGCTGCGGCGAGGATGCCGAGCATCACCAGGTCGTAGCCTTCGATCGCCATCGAGCAGCATCTCCTGAGGACCGCAAGTTTGCGGGAGGCGGAGTGTAGGGGCCGGGCGGCTGGGCAACGAAGCCCAGAAACCCGATTCTTTTGAGCTGATATGAAGCCAGCGACGCCACAATCGGCAACCATTTCCCAAAGCCCCTAGGCGATTCATTTTATCGCTCGCGCGGCCTTTCAGTCCGCGCAGACCACCCATAACTCCCATTCCACTGTTTTTCGCTCACCGCCACGGGCGCAGGTCTGGGTGACGACCGTTCCGAACGTTTGCTTTCGGCGGTGCAGGGGATGCCACGCGGTGTCGGCTGTCCCTTTGTCAGGCAACGGTCGATACGAACGAAGGTTTGCGCCGATCGGAATGGAGTCCGCTCGGCTGCTTTCTTGGGGGAATCTCGTAGTGCCCGGCTTCCGCGAGCACATCACCGGCTCATCCATCGTGGGCGCGAGCTATGGCGCTGCCGCCTGGTATCTGGGCGACATGCCCCCGATGACCTGCGCCCTGGGAGCAGGGCTCTGCGCTGTATCTGGCATGCTCCCCGACCTCGACAGCGGGCCGGGCCTGCCGCTCCGCGAGAGCGTGGCGTTCGCCGCGGCCCTCGTCCCGCTGCTGATGATTCACCGATTTCAGCAGTGGGGGCTGCCGCTCGAGGCGATGATTCTCTCCGGGGCGGCTATTTATTTGGCGGTTCGGTTCGGGCTGACGTGGCTACTCGAAAACCATGCGCGGCACCGCGGCATGTTTCACAGCCTGCCCGCGGCGGCGATCGCGGGCCAAGTGACGTTCCTCGCGTTCTCCTCGGAAGAGCCACTTCACCGCTACTTCGTCTCCAGCGCAGTGTTGCTCGGCTTTCTCTCGCATCTAGTGCTCGACGAGATCTGGGCCGTGAGGCAGGGACTGTTCGGGCCGAAGGTCAAGAAGTCGTTCGGAACAGCGATGAAGTTTGCCGGTCCAGAACTCTGGCCGAACTTGCTCTCGTATGCGATCGTGATCGTGTTGGGTGCCATCGCTGCCGGTGATGCGGCCTGGACCGAGCGGATGGCCAACGTCCGTCAGCAGATGCAGCAGGCCACACGCCCATTCCAGCAGCAGCAACTACAGCAACAACAGCCGTGGCAGTTCCGGCGATAGAACGCACCTCGAGCGCATTCGCATGCAGGAGAGCGGCGAGGTGGCAATACAAGTAAGATGAGTGGGCCCTCACGGCGGTGTGGAGCGGGGCGGGGTGCTACCCGCATTCCCCGCGCTTGCGCTTGGGGCTTCCTGACGGGAGGCACGGGGGTCGGCGAACGCTCGAGGAGCGCCTGAGCCGCCGCGGCCCTCAGCGACGAGACTTTTGCCGCGGCGACACACGTTACGTTGAATATGGTCTCACTTGGCTGGATCGCCGGCTCGGAGCCGGTCGGCCCTTGTTTCGTGGCGGTGGCGACTGGATCATGGATCGACCTTCGTCTGAAACCCCGCTGTGCGCACCATGCTCCTCGCCACCACGCTGCCCAACGCGACGGCCTTCGCCAGCCTCGTCGTGGAGTTGGTGCTCATCTCAGCCGCTGCATTCGCGGGGGGGTCGTCGCTGGCATTCCTGTCCCTCGGCCACCGGCCGATGCAGGTGCTCCTGTCGCTGACCGGGGGTGTGCTGCTCGGTGTCGGCATGCTCCACCTGCTGCCCCACGCCTGGATGCAGCTTGACCGCGACATCGAAAAAACAATGGGGTGGGTACTGACCGGCTTCTTTCTGATGTTTCTGCTCGAACGGGCCTTTCACGGGCATGCCCACCACACCGCCGACGGCAGTTGCGACCATGATCACGATGATCACGATGGTCACGATGGTCACGATGGTCACGATGGTCACGATGGTCATGCCGCCCCGGCCCCTGCCGGCCGGTCCTTCGCGTGGTGCGGGGCGTTTGCGGGCCTCGCGCTGCACAGCCTCGCCGATGGAGCTGCTCTGGCGGCCTCGGTGGGGTCGGATGCAGCCCACGGCGTCGGCCTCCTGGCGGGCTTCGCCACCTTTCTCGCGATCCTGCTCCACAAGCCATTCGACGCGGGCATCATCGCCACGCTGATGATCGACGCGGGAGCGTCGCCGCGGACAAGGCTCGTGGTCAACGCGCTCTACGCGGCCGTCGTGCCGCTCGGTGCCTTCGGCTTCCTCACGAGCCTCACGCTCTTCGGCGGGCGGCAGGACGCGGTGCTCGGCATCGCCATGGCGATGGCGGCTGGCGCGTTTCTGTGCATCGCCGCGGCGGACCTCCTGCCGGAGGTGCAGTTTCACAGCCACGACCGCGTGCTGCTGACCACTGCCCTCGCGATGGGATTAGCGATCGCCTGGGGTATCACTGCCCTGGAGCGGTCATCGCATGCCCACGGTGCCCATGTGCAGCGCGGCGCGATTCCGGCCAACGCTCCCGCTCACGACCGCTAAATCGGGCCGCCAACCGTGGTGGTGGCTGCGTCGCGGCCCCCCGGTTCGACGTCGAGCCCCCGCGCGAGCCGCTCACGCCGCACCTCTTCGACGATGTCATCGATCAGCCGCTGCTGGCCACGGATGGCGGGCATCTGCGCCTGAAAACACCACGCGATCGCCGCCGCCAGACCGAGGCCGCCGATGAGGTGCGGCGTCACCCAGTCACGGCTCGCGCGGCGGCCGGCCGCAGGATCGGCTGCTCCGCCCAACGCCACGATCACCACCACGGCGAGCGTGCCCAGGAGCGCGAATGGAAACGCCCCCCGCTTGAGCCCCGCGCTGCGGGTGATGAGTTTGTGGTCAAGCCCGTAGGCCTCCACGACCTCGCGGCACCAGCGTCCTGTCCCGATGAAGTAGGTGACCGTCAGGCTGTTGACGAGCACCACGCTGAGCGCCGCGAAGACGCCTGACAGACGATGAACGGTGCCCCAGCGGAGCACTGCGGGGTCGGTGACGCCATGCAGGTCCCCAAGCCATAGCCCCAGGACCGCGGTCGCAGCCAGCAGCGTGAGGGCGAAAAGCGCCGCTCGTGTGAACACCCTCTCCATGCCGATCGATCCTCCGCGCGTGTCTCGTTTTCCGGTCCACCCCACATCGCGCCGGGTGACGCGTGCGTGGACTCATCAAACGTTATAGGCTGTCCGACACCACCGACGCCATCAATCTCTTCCGCAATGACGCAGCCCAATCTTCCGCCCGTGCTCGCGCTGACCTGCGGCGACCCTGCCGGAATCGGTCCGGAAGTGGTCGTCCTGGCATGGGCAGCCACTCCTGCGCACGCAACCGCACGGCTGCGGGTCTTCGCCGAACCGGCGCTGCTGGCCGACGTGCTTGCTCGCCGCCGGGGCATGCCCGCACTCGCCGTGGAGCGGGTGGCAGTCGACGATCCACGCGCTTCCGACAGCCGCACGCTGCTTGTCGTCGATCCCGGAACCGCAGCCGTCGGTGGTGGACTCCCCGACGCGGGAGTGATCTCGGCTGCCGGAGGCGCGGCGGCGGCGCGAGCCGTCGAGACGGCATTCGCGGCGACGCGGCGCGGGCTAGCCGATGCCATCGTCACGGGGCCACTTCATAAGGAGGCGTTGCACGCGGCCGGCTACGACGTGCCCGGTCATACAGAACTCCTCGCGCGGGCCTGCGGACTGCCCGACGCGGCGGCGTCGATGATGCTCTGGCTGCCGGCCGATCCACAGGCGGGCCGCGCGGCGGGCCTCGGGGTCGTCCACGCCACGCTTCACGAATCGCTGCGGTCCGCCGTCGAGCGGCTGTCGTCCTCCGGTATCGAGGCCGCGGGATTACGGCTGGCGGGCCTGCTCGCGGCGCTGCTCAACCGCCCGCCGCGCATCGCGGTAGCTGCGCTCAACCCGCACGGCGGAGAGGGTGGGCTGTTTGGCGACGACGAGTCGCGGATCGTGGCTCCCGCCGTGGCGCGGCTCGCAGCCGCGGGCGTGGCCGTGACGGGCCCCCTGCCGGCCGACACGCTCTTCCTGCGGGCGAGCCGCGGGGAGTTCGACGGCGTGGTCGCGCTGTATCACGATCAAGGTCACATCCCCATCAAACTGCTCGGCATGCACCACGCGGTGAACATCACGCTCGGGCTGCCACTGGTGCGCACGAGCGTCGCGCACGGCACCGGCTTCGACATTGTCGGCCGTGGCCTGGCGGATCCGTCGAGCATGCTCTCAGCCATCGACGCCGCCGAGAAGTTGGTCGCGTCGGGCCGGCCTACCGCCCGATCAAGTGGGCCTTCTTGGCGTTAAGGCAAGCTGAGTCCGGAACAGCCTTGGCCTGAAGGCACCTCGCGTTGAGGAGGAACTGCGAGAGTACTTTACCTGTGGAATCCTCTGCTTCGGATTCGCCAGGGCACTCTGCACAACGTGCGGTGAGGGCGCATCCGAGTTTGGTATGGCGCGAGATGGCACCTTGGAGGAGGTAGGCAAGGGGTCGGCGAACGCTCTTAGGAGCGCCTGAGCCGCCGCGGCCCTCAGCGACGAGACTTTTGCCGCCCCCGAGCCGGCGATACACGTAAGCGGATGCGGCCACCGATATGGCGGTCTGTTCTCCGTCTCAACCGGTTTCAGACGCCGCCATGCGCCGCCATTTTTCGAGATCGGGCACGGTGTCATCGGCGCGGTCGCCGTGCGGAATCACCTCCTGGAGATCCACTTCAGGGTTGGCAAGGGCGGCGACCGACTCGAGGATCATGTCTGGGCCGTAAGCATAGCGGGCCAGATCGCGCTTCTTGGTCGAGCCGCTGAGTACAAGGATCGTCCGGTATCCCATCTGCACGCCGCCTAGAATGTCGGTCTCCATCGTGTCGCCCACCATGATCGTCTCGCTGGTTGCCAGGCCAAGCTCCTTGCGGGCAGCCCGCATCATGATGGGGCTTGGCTTGCCGATGCTGAGGGCCTTCGTGCCGGTGGCTGTCTCAAGGTAGGCCACCGTCGCTCCGCAACCCGGCCTCGTGCCGTTCTTGGTGGGGCAGTTGGGATCGAGGTTCGTTGCAATGAGCTTGGCACCGCCCAGAATCATCGTCACGGCGGTTTCGAGCATGTCGAGCGTGACCGTCCGGCCCTCGCCGACCACAACGAAATCGGGCGCGTGATCGACCACTGTATAGCCATTGTGGTGAAGCGCGTTGAGAAGCCCCCCTTCCCCGATGGCAAACGCCGTGCCTTCCGGCTTGTGCATGGCGAGGTACCGTGCCGTCGCCATCGAGCAGGTGAAGATGTGTTTCTCTTCAGCGGGGATCCCCATGCGGACGAGTTTCATGGCCACGTCTCGTTTGGTTCGCTGGCTGTTGTTCGTGAGGAACACGAACGGAATGCTTTCCCGGAGTAGCCGCCGAATAAACAGATCGGCCCCAGGAATCAGTTCGCCGCCGCGATGGACGACCCCGTCCATATCGATCAAATACCCGCGCTTCATAGTATCTCCAGGTCTTGATGGCACCGGGAAAGAGCCCGGTGACTGAGGTGGGAATCAAGAACTATCACGACGTCGGCGCCTTCCCTCGAACGAGGAAACGCCGGATGGGAGTCGGACTGTCCAAGAGATGTGCAAACCCCGTGCCGTGCCCCCAATGACCTCCGCCGAAGCCCTTTTTTTAATCGGCTTCATCACGTGTGCCCTAGCCGTAGGCGTCCTGCCCGTTTCCTGGGCAGAGCATCGGGTTGGCGATGCATGAGCAAACAAGGCCTGCGGACCGGATGGTCGATGGGCCTTTTCTGCTGCGTGACCCCGTGTGCCCTCATGTTCACCGCGCTCGCCGCGTTTCTCACGCGGCCCCGAGTCCGCCCGCATTGTGGCACGGCGTCATCCCGCCGGTGCCCGCGGCGGTGGGTGATCTCCGTGCCGAAACGGTTGCGCGGAATCCTCGCCGATCGGGCTTCCACGTTTCTTGTGGGGCAGCGGACTGGCTCTGAAGCCGGGGAAGTCGCCGTTTGGGGCCTGTTTTTTGGTAAGGGCACAGACCGACTCCGGCTTCACATTCGGCGGGAGCTTCAGAGCGCGTGGATGTCGATCACCGGCAGTTCGTTGGCTGAGGCCTGCACGACATCTCGGTCATCGTGAGCCTGAACGAGCTCGCCCCAGTCGGTGGGCGGTCCTCTCGCGGGTGACACAGGTGGCGGCCGGGGCGAGGAAACGCCCAAGGCTCCTCGAGCCTTCGCCGACCCCCTTGGCTACCTTCCTTACGGTGCCATCTCGCCGCTCTCCGCAGAAGCAAAATCGGATGCGCTTTAGCGCAGCAGGCCGAGGCCGTTGACGTACATCTCGGTGATATCGATCATCCCCTCGGTGGCGGGCTGATAGAAAAATATCGTGGCATCGACAGACCCGTTGAGCTCCACGTCGTGGAGGTCCATCACGGCGATCGGCTCCGGAGGCGCGTCGGCGACGGGCCGCTTGCCGGGGATCGCCAGCCATTCGATGCGGCGCGGCACCAGGTCTCCCCTGCCGATCGACAGGCGGATGCTCCACGGCACGCCATCCGGAAGATCGGCGGGCCCAAGGCCGCCGGGCTCTGCGGCGCGGCCCTTTAGTTCGGGAAGCACGAGCGGGAGATAGACGGGTTCCCACTGGCCATCGACAACCCACACGGCGATGCCATCGAGGTCACCGGGCGTCGCCTGGGAAAACCGGAACCAGTGACGCAGTAGCCGCAGGGTCCGCTGCAGGCCCCCAAGGTAGGCCGTGCCGTCGGCGGCATCCGGTGCGTTGAGCGACGACAGCTTGCCGCGAACGCGACGCACGTCGACCCGTTGTAGGGTCGCCAGCTCCTCACCGTTGTGCCGGTGCGTCCAGCAGAATAGTCCGTCACAGACCTCCGTGAGTTCGAATGTCTCGGTGTCGCAAGTCAGCGTGGAGTCGAATCGGAAGCGCTGGTCCTCACCCTTCCCCGATTGGACATAACGGCCCGTGCCCACGAGCACGCGGTCGCCCACGCGGGCCTTCTGGCGGAACTTGAGCGACACCGCCTTGGCGCGGGTGAACACCGCCAGTGAACTGGCGACGATCCGCTCCGCCTGTGCGACGGCATCCTCCGCCGGGGCCGCGGAAGCCGGGGTTGCTGCGCCGTCCGGCCGCCGGCTGTAGACGCTCGCCGCCGGTTCGTCGCCGGCGGCGGGAGCCGCGCCAGCTGTGAGCGCGGCCGCGACCAAGGTGACCGCCGCCATGCGACGGCGGAAGACGGGCTGTTTAGCGTGGGTTCGGATCGTCACGGTCGGGCCGACTTTGAGGATTTTGCCAAAGAAACCACCGCCCACGCGTCGAAACATCCTTCGTGAATGGTCCCGAGGGGGCTGTTCTCCGGCTTCGTCGCCGGCGGTGAGTCTACGGAATCGGCTCTTTCCGGCCCATGCCGGAACCAGCCTGCCGTGGCGGCCGCGAACGACGGTTCCGGCATCGGATCCTGGAGAGAGTGTAATGCTAAAGCGACATCTGCAGGGCTTCGTTGGTATGTCGATCGCGGCGACGCTGACGGGTTGCACCATCCCGGCGAATTCGCCGTTCACCGGTCTGGCTCAGATTCGACCGGTCGCGACCCCGCACACGAATGTCTTGCCACCCGCCGCGATGCTCCAGCATCCGGGGCCCGGCGTTGACGGTCCCGGCCCCGGCATCATCACTCCGGCCTCGTACGAAGCCTCGCTCGAGGCGGCGGGTGTCGGCGGTATGGGGGGTGGAGCCGGAATCGGCGGCGCATACGGGATGGCTCCGACGTCGCAGGTCGGCTTTGTCGGTCCCGACGGGATGCAGGTCCGCTGGGACATCTCGATGCCCGGCGGCTTCGATTCCGAGCCGCTCGTCACCCCGGGCCGCTACGACTTTCCGCAGGGCGCCATCTACCGACTGAAGATCACCGATATCCCGGGCCGCGAGGGCATCGAACTCTATCCGTCGCTCGAAGTGGCGCCCGTGACGCCGCGGACCGCGGCCTACCTCGCGCACAACGCCGTGCCGTTTCAGCTGACGGAGGAGGACCTTGACCAAGTGACGAGCGGAAACTTCGTCACAAAGGTTGTTTATCTTCCCGATGCGGAGTATCAGGAACTCGCCGTCGCCGGAGTGGAAACGCTCGTCAGCACTCGGCTCGATCCCGGCTGTGATCCGGTCGTGGAGGCCGACCGCCGCGGCTCGATCCTGGCGATCATCCGCATCGGCAACAAGGACCTCGAGGCACCGGGCGCCGCCGGTGCCGCCGCCGGCGGTTTGGCCGCAGGTGGCCCGGGCACCGCCACGCCCGCGGGCATGGCGGCTCCGCTCGGCATGCCCTGCGGCGGCAACCCATCGCAACTGCCTCCCGCGTTCCTCGCGGGCATGACCGCGCCGCAATACGGCATGCCTCAAGTCGGCACGCCGATCGGGCTGCCCGGCCCGGCTCACATTCCGCTTGGGATACCGGCCGGACTGCAGAAGCACACGATCACGAACCACACGAAGATGCACATCCCACCCCCGTCGCGGTCGCTCGGCCTGCACGTTCAGCAATCCCCGGGCCTCAGCTATCCGAAGCCCGCGCGGCACGCCTACGTGCTCGAGCGGCACGACGTACCCAAGATTCATCTTAAGCAGCCGCGTGAGGACCGGACGCGGTTCGTCGACAACGGGGGCATGGATCCCGACACCATCAACGCCGGTGCCCGCATGATGCACGGTGGTGGAGATGGCGAACTGCCCTGCCCGCCCGAGCCGATGGAGTAGACGCTGGCACCACGTTCGTAGGCAGTTCGACATCCGACCCCTTCGGCACCGCATCCATGACCGCCGCCGGCATTCAAACCGTGACAGCCACGCCGGTGCGGGAGCACGAGACACACACAAGGAGCATCCAGACTTTCCGGACAAGCAACCAAACTTTCCGGACAGGGACCGTGCTACGGCTTGCCCGCGGGCTGTTGGCGACCGCCGTTCTCGTCTCGGCACCTTCGCAGGGGTTTTCCCTCGAGGCTGCCGTGTCGAGTCCGGCGGACACACTCGCCAACACGTCTTTAACGGGAGCGATTGGCGCCTCACGGCGGTCGCAGCCCGGTCCCTGTCCGGAATCGTTGCTCCCCGATTGCGTGCAGCCGGTCGAGATCCGTGGCCCAGCGGGCCTCAGTCTGGCGATCGAGACAGCCGAGGGCTGGTCGCCGCTACGGTCGGGACCGCTGCGGATCGGGCTCGTGGTGGGCCAGGCCTACCGACTGCGAGTCGGAGGGATCCCGGGCCGCGAGGGGGAGGAACTCTTTCCCTCGGTCCGCGTCCTGGCGAAGTTGGCCACACCCCCTGGCATGGCATGGCGATTTCCCGTCGAGATCGTGATCGACGAGGACGACCTCGATTCTGCCGCGACCGGCGCGCACGTCCGGCGGGTGGTCTACGCGTCCTGTGAATCGGAGCAGCCCGATCCTGTGCCTGCCGGTTGGTTTGATGTCAAACCCGGCGACGACGCCTTCGACGTTGCCCGCACGCTTGGCGACCCAGTCGCAGAACTCGTGATTGGCAACCGGCTGCCTGCGCCCGGGAGCGTGCCATGAAAACCGCCTCGGATGCTCGTCGCGGCGCGGCCGCTCCGGCCGCCGTCCGGCTCCGCTGGCTGCGGATGCTCGCCGTGGCGACGACCGCGATGCTGCTCGCTTCGTGTCGCGGGCTGCCGCTGACGGCCGTCGTGTCAACCGCCGCCGTCTCCGATGCCGCGATGCTCGTCGAAGATGGTGCCGCCGCGCCTGATGCTGTTGTGAGTCGGGTGGCGGAAGCGACCACCATGCGCGATCCCCAGGTGACCCGCACCGGGCTCGAGGCCCCCTGCCCTGCCCTGCCGCGAATCGGTGGTGGCTGCGGGCCGGGTTGCGGGCGACATGCCCTGCCTGCGCGAGTGGGGCATGCGCACTGCCCGAGTGGCAACTGTGGGCCCGCTTGTCCGCCGCCTGTCTGCATGGCGTGCGAAGCGCCGCCGGTCGTCGGTCCGTATCTCGTCTGTGACGGCGGCGATGCCTGCCGACCGGCTCGGGCGGTGGGTGAGCACCAACTCGCGAACCTCACCGCGGGTGACACGGTCGCCCGCTTCCGTCCCGCCGACGAGATGCCCGACTCGGTCGACGTGCGGCTCGTGGCATCGAACTGTGCCTGCGTGTTTGCACCACGCTTCGGTGCCGTCCGCGAGGTTACGCGTCCGCTCGAAGGCGCGCGTCCCGAGGGGCCGCGCGGCCTCGCGCTCGACACCGGTGTGGAGTTGGAGGAGACGCTGCAGCCGGTCTGCGGCAAGACGCAGAGCGTGGCCCTCGAGGCGGCCCGCAAGTCGCTGCCCGGCGTCGCCGTGCAGGAGCGGCTCGGTCCGCTGGCGGTGGACCAGGGCGACATGCCCCGCGAAGACGACGGCCTTGAAGGCCCGGTCGAACGGGTTCGTGACGAGCAGCCGGAACTCGCGCGTCTGCGGCAGCGGCCGCTCGTGCAAGTCGGCTTCGACGTGCCGATCACGTGGACCTGCATCAAGGCGGCGAACGTGCTGCTCAACGATCAGGCGGCCGAGGTCGTGGCGGTCGACCGCGGCACCGCCACACTCCGGTTTGAGGAACCCGGTCGCGCCGAACTCACGCTCTGCAAGCGGGCCGGCAGCGACACCGCACGGGCCGGTGAGGAACTCGACTTCACGATCTTCATGCTCAACTCCGGTGACCGTCCGCTCACGGGCGTCGTCCTTGCCGACGCGCTGCCGACGCGGCTCGACTACATTCCCGACTCCGCGGCTGCGAGCGTGCCGGCCGACTTCACCACCGAGACGGGCGACGATGGATCGGTCGTGCTCACGTGGCGGCTCGAGGAAACGCTCAAGCCCGGGGAGAGCGGTTTCGTGCGATTCCGCACGATCGTGAAGTGAACCGCACCCCGCGGTTGCCGCCCCCCATCCGCCGCGGGTACCATCCTCGGACCAGCGGGGCCGCCGGGCCCCGGTTTTCTTCATTCGAGGTTCCCATGTCGCATCGCTCCACCGGCCCCCGCTCGTCGCTCCTTCCGTTTGTTTCAACGGTGTTCGCCGTCGCCGCAGGGTTTGGGATCCCTGCTGCAACGCTGCACGCCAGGCAGCCGGCTGCCGCGACCGCCGAGCCCGAGGCCGCCGTTGAACTGAGCGTGCCGCCGCTGCCGAAGGGCACGCCCGAGCAGATGCTCGAGTTCGTCGAAGGGCTGCTGCCGCCGAAGACGCAGCCCAAGTCACGCCAGGAAATGATGAAGTACGTCAGCGACGTCTCGCGCGTGTCGGTTGAGGCCGCCGACGCGATCCTTGCCCAGGTAAAGGCCAACGACCCGATCTATGCGAAGGCGGCGAAGCTCAAGCTCGAGAGCCTGATGCGGCTTTCCCAGATCGGCGACAAGCAGGCCGGCGAAGACCTGTCGGCCTTCGCCGCGACGCTCGCCACCAGCCCCGTGGAAGAGCTTGCGATGGAGGCGAAGCGGCTGGGGGTCGTTTCCGAGGCCCAAAAGATGTTTGCGGAGGAGAAGTTCGATGCGGCACCCGCGCTCGTAAAGAAGGTCGCTGCCCTGCTGGCCGCGAATCCCGATGACCAGAAGACCGCCGGGCTCGTGATGCAGTTCTGCGGAGCCCTCGAGCAGATCCCCGACGGCGAACAGGTCGCGGCCGACGCGCTCAAGACGTTCGGGCCGATTCTGGCCAGCAGCAAGGATCCCCGGATCCAGGAACTTGGCGAGAGCTTTGCGGGCAAGTTGCGGCTGCTGTCGCTTCCCGGCCAGCCGATGGAGCTCAAGGGCGAACTGCTCGACGGCAAGCCGTTTGACCAGAAGGGACTCGCCGGCAAGGTTGTGCTCGTCGATTTCTGGGCCACCTGGTGCGGCCCCTGCATCGCCGAGATGCCGAACATGCTCGAGCAGTACGAGAAGTATCACGACAAGGGCTTCGAGGTGGTGGGCATCAGTCTCGACGAGGAGAAGGAGAAGGTCGACGCCTTCGTGGCGGAGAACAAGATCCCATGGCCGATCATCTACGCCGGCAAGGGCTGGCAGGATCCCGTGGCGCAGTTCTATGGCATCTCGGGAATCCCGCAGCTGATCCTGATCGGCCGCGATGGCAACGTGATCTCCACCAACGCCCGGGGCGAGAAGCTCGGCAAGCGACTCGCCGAACTGTTTAAGGACGCCGGCTGAACTCTGGGGCGCTTTCGTAATGCACGAGTCTGAATCGGCTGCCCGGCCGCGGTGGAGCGTGTCGCGGCGGGCGGCCGCCTTCGACTCCTCGGGCATTCGTAAGGCGTTCGATCTCGCGGCCCGGCTCGAGGACCCGATCAACCTTTCGATCGGACAGCCCGATTTCGAGATGCCCGCCGCGGCCCGCGAGGCCGCCAAGGCGGCCGTCGATGCGGGAAAGAACGGCTACACGCCCACGCAGGGCATCCCGGCGCTCCGCGAGCGGCTTGAGGCCGACGCCCGGCGCGAGACCGGGCAGCCGGATCGGCGGCTGTGCGTGACGAGCGGCTCGAGCGGGGCACTCGTGCTCGCGCTGATGGCGCTCGTCGATCCCGGCGACGAGGTGATTGTGTTCGAGCCGGCGTTCCTGATGTATCGCCCGCTCGTTGAGTTTCTCGGGGGAGTCGTGGTGCCGATCGACACGTCGCCGTCGTTTGCGATCGACGTCGACTCTGTCGCTGCGGCAATCACGCCGCGAACGCGGGTGATCCTCCTCAACACGCCGGCGAACCCGACCGGCTTCGTGGCCGCCGCCGACACGGTCCGCGACCTGGCGGTGCTCGCGGAGCAGCGAGGTGTCACGCTTGTGAGCGACGAGCTCTACCGCTCCTACTGCTACGACGCCGCGTTTCACTCCCCTGCCCTGCACTCCGAGCAGGTGGTGGTGATTGACGGCTTCTCGAAGTCGCACGCCATGACCGGCTGGCGGGTTGGCTGGATCCACGGGCCGAACGCGATCATCAATGCCGTCACGATGATGCAGCAATACACGTTTGTCTGCGCTCCGCAGCCGGGCCAGTGGGCGGCGATCGCCGCCCTCGACTGCCCGATGGACGTGCCGCTCGCCGAGTGCCGCCGCAAGCGCGACAAGCTGATGGAAGGTCTTCGCGGCCACTACGACTTCGTCCAGCCCGGCGGCGCCTTCTATCTGTTTCCGCGGGCGCCCGGCGGCTCAGGTAAGGCCTTCGCCGAGCGGGCCGCAGCCGAGGAGAAGCTGATCCTCGTGCCGGGCAGCGTGTTCGGGGCCTCCGACACCCACTTCCGCATCGCCTACACCGTCAGCGAACGCACGCTCGACCGCGGGATCGCGGCTCTTCAGCGGCTCGCTCAGACGGCCTGACCCCGGTTCGCCACGCCCTTGTTTTGAGAGGCACCATGCCTACCCACACTATCGCCGCCGTCGCCAAGACCCTCGACCACGCCGTCCTCAAGCCGGAGTTTTCTCGTGACGATCTCGCGAGACATTCCGCGATGTGCGTGGACCGGGGCGTGGGCTGCCTCTGTGTGCGGTCGTGTGACGTCGCGGCCGCAGCGAACCTCGTGGCGGGCAGCCCGGTGGTGATCGCGAGCGTGATCGGCTTTCCGCACGGGGCCTGTCGGCCGGAGGTGAAGGCCCTGGAGTCGCGGCTGGCGATCGCCGACGGCGCCCGCGAGCTCGACATGGTGATCAATGTCGGCGCAGTCAAGTCGGGTGACGAGGCGGCTGTCAGCAAGGACATCGCCGCGGTCGTGGCCGAGGCGAAGCCGCAGGGCGTGGTCGTGAAGGTGATCCTCGAGACCTGCTACCTCTCGGCCGCCGAGATAGCCACCGCCTGCCGGCTCGCCGAGGAAGCTGGCGCTGATTTCGTGAAGACCTCGACCGGCTTCGGCATGAAGGCCTCGGGCCCCACGGGCGCAACGCCCGAGGGCGTGCGGATCATGCTCGATGCGGTAGACGGCCGCCTCCAGGTGAAGGCCTCCGGTGGGATCCGCACCTGGGACAACGCCATCCGGTACCTCGACATGGGCTGCACACGGCTCGGCGTGGGCGACGCCGCTGCGATCCTCGACGGCAGGCCGGCAGAGGGCACGGCCGCTTATTGAGCGGCACCGCTTCCCGTCAGGAATGGCTTGCGTCGTAAGCCGTACGCCCGCCACCCCTTCCCGCCCCGCGCTTCTACCGACATCGCCTCGCCGTCAGGAAGCCCCAAGCG
>JBBDNW010000178.1:0-2207 GCA_040877375.1 Pirellulales bacterium
CCCGCCCTCAGGCCCGGGAAAGTGCGGCGGCGAGGTCGTCGCGGAGATCCTCGAAGGCCTCGAGGCCCACGGAGAGCCGGATCAGCCCGTCGGCGATGCCAACGGCCCGGCGGGCCTCGGGCGCGTAGGAGCCATGCGACATGGCGGCCGGGATCTCGATCAGGGATTCGACCGCGCCCAGGCTGACGGCCAGTTGGAACAGCCGCGTCGATTCGACGACGCGGCGCGCGTCGTCGACGGAGCCGGCGGCCTCGAAGCTCACGATCGTGCCGCCCGTCGCCATCTGTCGCATCGCCAGCGCGTGGGCCGGATGGCTGGGCAGCCCCGGGTAATGCACTTTTCGGACGGCCGGCTGCGACGCGAGCCATTCCGCCAGCCGCAGGGCCGTCGCCGACTGGGCGAGCACGCGGAGTTCGAGCGTCTTGAGGCCGCGCGAGCAGAGAAACGCCTCGAGCGGACCCATCACGCCGCCCGTCGCATTCTGCAGCCAGTGCAGTCGCGTGCCGAGGTCGGCGTCGCCGACTACGAGCGCCCCGCCGAGCAGGTCGCTGTGGCCACCGATCGATTTCGTGGCTGAGTGCATCACGATGTCGGCGCCGAGTTGGAGCGGCCGCGAGAGAGCCGGTGTGGTGAGCGTGGCGTCGCACGCGAGCAGCGCACCAGCCCGGTGGGCGATCTCCGCGCAGGCCGCGATGTCGGTGATCGAGAGCAGTGGGTTGCCGGGCGATTCGACCCACAGGAGCTTCGTGCGCGGGCCCACCGTGCGGGCCACGGCGGCGGTGTCAGACGTGTCGACCGCCGTCACCACGATGCCCCGCTCGGCGAGCACGCGGTTGAAGAGCCGCCAGGTGCCGCCGTAGATGTCAGTACCGGTGACGATCTCGTCGCCGGGGGTGAGCAGCATCGTCGCGCAGTGGGTCGCCGCCATGCCCGACGCGAAGGCGAGCGCCCGGGTGCCGCCGTCGAGGTCGGCGAGCGTCTTCTCGAAGGCATGCCGCGTCGGGTTGCCGGTGCGGGCGTAGTCGTAGGCCGCCGTCATCGAGGAATCGGGCTGCACGAACGTGCTGGCCAGATGAATCGGCTTCACGACCGCGCCGGTGGCTGGGTCGTGCTCCTGGCCGACGTGGATGGCCCTGGTTCTAAACTGCATGAGCCGCGTCGTTCCGCTCTGTCCGGTCGAGTGCCTGGGTGAGGTCGGCGATGAGATCGTCGGCGTCTTCGATGCCGCAGGCCATGCGGATCATGTTGTCGGGGATGCGAAATGCCGCCCGCTCCGCGGGAGTGTAGTTCCAGTAACTCATCACGAGCGGCTGCTCGATGAGCGACTCGACGCCGCCGAGGCTCGGCCCGATCCGCGGGATGCGGACGGCGTCGATGACGTCGGCCGTCTGCCGCCAGTCGGCGTCTTTGATCAAAAACGTCACGAGCCCGCCGCAGCCCCGCATGGTGCGGGCCGCGATCGAGTGATACGGGTGGCTTTCAAGGCCGGGGTAGAGCACCCGCTCGATCCGCGGATGCCCCTCCAGAAACCGGGCCACGGCGAGGCCGTTCGCGTTGTGCCGCTCCATCCGCAGGGCGAGCGTCTTCAGACCCCGCTCCAGCAGATAGGCGTTGTGGGGCGAGTTGACACCCCCCATGATGCCGCGGAGCCTCCGGACGGGCTCCATCAGTTCTGCCGAGCCGATCACGGCGCCCGCGAGCAGGTCGTTGTGGCCGCCGAGATACTTCGTGGCCGAATGGAGCACGAAGTCGACGCCGGTGGCGAGCGGCCGAAGGTTATAGGGCGTGCAGAGCGTGGCATCGATCAGGGTGAGCACGCCGCGGCGGCGGCCGATGTCGGCGAACGCCGCGATGTCGACCACACTCAAGTGCGGGTTGGTGGGCGACTCGCTGACGAGAAACTTTGTTCGCGGCGTGATCGCGGCCTCCATGGCCGCGTAGTCGCAGGTCGATACCTCACGGAATCCGACGCCGAATCGCGTGAGATGCTTCCGGCAAAACTCGCGGCTCCGGTGGTAACACTCGTCGAAAAAGACGATCTCGTCGCCGGCGTTGACGTGGGCCATCAGCAGGCCCACGAGCGCCGCCATGCCGCTCGAAAAGAGGACGGCCGTCTCGCCCCCCTCCAGGGCCGCGATCTTGTCTTCCACCACCCGTTCGCCCGGATTGCCGTAGCGGCCGTACTCCTCGCGGGATTGCTTCTGCTC
>JBBDNW010000178.1:2307-8940 GCA_040877375.1 Pirellulales bacterium
GCAGAAGGCGACCGAGCCGGATCGGGGGCGTTGGTCGTGAGCATGCCGTGTCCTACGAATCAGTAAGTCGGGAAGCACAAGTCGGGTGTCGGCCGGTCGGGGAAGTGTAGTCGCGTTGCCGGGGTTCTTCCAGTAAAAGTGTGTCATGCCTCGTCGTCGAAAAGCTTCTCCGACCCCCGCACCCAGGGAGCGGCCGCTCTGGCCTCCGCGGCGCGTCTTCGTTGGCCTCGCGTCGCTCGCCGCCGCGACGGCGATGGTCCGCATGGGGCTGCTCGAGCCGCTCGTCGGCGGAATCGTCGATGCGGCGGTACGAAACATCATCACGCTGATCCTTGGTTTTTCGGCCGCGATGTCGGTGCTGGTCTGGTTTCTCTTCCAGAGCGGGCACGCCGCGACGCTCAAACGGGTGGTTGGCCTCGGGCTCGTGGCCCTCGTGGGGCTCTTGTGTGCCGCCCTGCGGGTCGAACGTGTGTCGGGCGACCTGGTGCCGCAGCTGACGTTTCGTTGGAGCGCGGCACGCGACCGGCTGCTGCCGCAGGCGGCACCGGCGGCCATCGCGGCGGGGGCCGCGGCGTGGACTGAGACTCCCGAGGATTTTCCACGATTTCGCGGGCCGGCCGGGTCGGGGTCGCTCGACGGGCCGGCGCTCGATCCTGACTGGGATGCCCGGCCGCCCAAGCGGCTCTGGCGGCGGCCGATCGGCGCCGGCTGGAGCGGCTTCGCCATCTGCGGCGACCATGCCGTCACGCTCGAGCAGCGGGGCGACGAAGAGATCATCTCCTGCCAGGCGGTGCCCACGGGCGATGTTGAGTGGACGGTAGCGGTGCCCGGCCGGCACGAGTCGGTGCTCGGCGGCGTCGGCCCGCGATCGACGCCCGCGATCGCGGGGGGTGTCGTCTATGCCACCGGCGCTACCGGCTGGCTGCACGCCATCGACGGCGCGACGGGCCGCGTGCTTTGGAAGAAGAACGTGCTCGATGATCTCGGCATCGATGCGGCCGCGCACGCCGCGGCGGTCGCCTGGGGCCGGGCGGGTTCTCCGCTGGTCACCGAGTCGCTCGTGATCGTGCCGGGAGGTGGGCCGCGAAAGGACGGCAGCTTTGTCTCGCTCGTGGCCTACGATTGCGCGACAGGCAAACGCCGCTGGACAGGGGGTGACCAGCAGATCAGTTACGACTCGCCCGAGATGGTGTCGTGGGACGGCCGCGAGGTGGTGCTCACCGTCAACGAGTCAAACGTCACGGGCCACGATCCCGCCGACGGCAGGGAGCTCTGGCGGTTCGACTGGCCCGGCCACTCCAACTCCGACGCGACCTGCTCGCAGGCCCACGTGCTCGACGGCGGCCGGGTCTTCATCTCAAAGGGCTATGGCGTGGGGGCCGCGGTGTTCGCACGCGAGCCCGGTGATTCGGCGTCGTTTAAGCCGGTCTGGCAGCAGCCGGGCGCGCTCAAGACGAAGTTCACCAACGTCGTGATTCACGGCGGCCATGCCTACGGGCTCTCCGACGGCATTCTCGAATGCGTGTCGCTCGCCGACGGTAGGCGGCGCTGGAAGGGGGGCCGCTACGGTCAGGGGCAGGTGCTTCGCGTGGGCGGCTTGCTGCTCGTGCAGGCCGAGTCGGGCGAGGTCGTGCTCGTAGAGTGCGTGCCGGAGAAGCTTGTCGTCCGCAGCCGGCTCGCGGCGATCGAGGGCCAGACCTGGAACACCCTCAGCCTTTCGGGCGGCCGGCTGCTCGTCCGCAACGCGGAGGAGGCCGCTTGTTACAAGCTTCCGCTGGCCACCGCGAATGCCACTCCATGACCGAGATCATGACCGAGATCGTGAGCAAGGCCGATCTCGTCGGCCGGACGGCGCTGGTGACGGGATCGAGCCGGGGCATCGGCCTCGCGGTGGCCCTGGAACTCGCCGCTGCCGGTGCGCAGGTCGCCGTGCACGGCCGGTCGGCGCACGGGGCCGCTGACGTAGCTGCGCGGCTCTCAACGCACGGGCGGCATGCGGGGACGTTCCCTGCCGATTTCGCTGAGCCGCACGCCGCGGAACGGTTTGTGGCCGACGTCACCGCGAGCCTTCCCGCGATCGACACCGTCGTGCTGGTGGCCGGTGTCGACGTGCTTACCGGCGCCGCCGCGAAGTGGGACTTCCCGCGAAAACTCGCTGCCTTGCTCGCGGTCGACGTGGCGGCCACCATGACGCTCACGCGCGGGTTTGGCCGCTGGATGGCCGACCGCGACGGCGGATCGATCGTAACGATCGGGTGGGATCAGGCGGCCGTCGGCATGGAAGGCGACAGCGGCGAGCTCTTTGCGGCCGCGAAGGGGGCCGTGATGGCATTCACGAAGAGCGCGGCGAGATCGTTGGGGCCGAAGGTCCGCGTCAACTGCGTGGCTCCCGGCTGGATCAAGACGGCGTGGGGCGAGCACGCCAGCGAGGCGTGGCAGCGGCGGGCGGTCCGTGAGAGCATGCTCGGCCGCTGGGGCACGCCTGAGGATATCGCGGACGCCGTGCACGTCCTCGTCTCTCCAGCTGCGGCGTTCGTCACGGGGCAGGTGCTCCCGGTCAACGGCGGCTTTCGCCGCGCGTAACACCGCCGCCCGTCTCCCGTCAGGAAGCCCCAAGCGCGAGCGCGGGGGATATGGCCGCCACCTCACGTCGCTCCACACCCCGCTCACGGGTCGCGTCCCGCTTTCCCATCGCTCGCGCTCCGGGCTTCCTGAAGGCATAAAAAAAGCGGGGCTGGCCGTCGATGGCCAGCCCCGCTTGAAGTAAGGAAAATGCCCCGGCTTGGGCGAGCGAGGCGGAGTGCTCGCCCAAGCCGTTGGGGCATCCTTCTGGATCGGCCGGCCCCCCTGATCGGCAAGGGAGCCGGGTATATGTCAAACAGTGATCAGCGACTATTTATGTGTCGCTGTGACAGAGAAGTCGCTCGACGCCACCCACTGATCGGGGTAGGCACGCATGCCATGCTCGTGAATGTCGAGGCCTTCTTGCTCCTCCAGCGGACTGACCCGCAACATACCGATCATCTTGAGCATGCCGAAGACAGCGATCATCGTCACCACGCTCCAAGCGATAACGGCGAACGACCCGATCAACTGTACTTTCACGAAATCGGCCGTAGAGGCGATGCCATCGGGAAGGTCGCCGAAGATGCCAGTGGCAATGCCGCCCCACAGGCCGCACACGCCATGCACGGGCCAGGCACCCACCGGATCGTCGATCCGCAGTTTGTCGAGCAGCACAATACCCGCCACTACGAGGGCTCCTCCGATACCACCGATGATCAGCGATTCTGCCTGCGACACACGGTCGCAGTTGGCCGTGATCGCAACAAGGCCGCCGAGCACGCCGTTTAGTGCCATCGTGAGATCAGGCTTACCGAACAGCAACCAACCGACGACCAGAGCCACGATCGCACCGGTGGAGGCTGCGATCGTTGTCGTCAGAGCGATGTACGTCGTAGCCTGAGCATTGGCGATGCCCGAATAGGTGAGTTGACTCCCAGGATTGAACCCATACCAACCCACAAGCAGGATGAACACGCCCAGGGCCGCGAGCGACAGATTATGGCCCGGGATCGGCACGCTCTTGCCACTTGACGTGTAACGCCCGATCCGCGGTCCCAAGAAGATCGCACCAATGATCCCCGCGAAGCCACCGACCGCATGCACAAGGATGCTCCCCGCGAAATCTTGAAAACCCAACTCCTGTAGCCAGCCGCCGCCCCACTTCCACGAGCCGCTGATCGGATATATAAGTCCCGTGAGAAAGGCGGTGTAAATCAGATACCCTCCGAACTTCATACGACCGGCGACTGCTCCCGACACAATGGTCGCCGCCGTTGCCGCAAAGGCCACCTGGAAGAGAAAGTCAGCTGAGGACGAATACTTCACGCCACCACTGAAGAAGGGCGGGACATCCCACACGGCGGGATCCGAATCAGCCTTGACCTGGGCATCACGGACTACGAAAGCATTGGGAGTTCCAAGCCAGCCAGGAACAATCCAAGCAGAACCGGGATACATCAAGGCGAAACCGATGAACAGGTACAGCACCACCCCAATGCAAAAGTCCATAACATTCTTTGACAAAATGTTAATGGTATTCTTCGCGGAGTTGAGACCGATTTCGACCATTGCGAAGCCGGCCTGCATGAAGATCACGAGGACCGCGCAGATGAACATGATCAGCGTGTTAATCGTGTAGTCGTTCGCATCGGCGTACGAAATCCCGTCAATGGCATCCCCTTTGTTCCACCCCTTGGGATTGCCTTCTACGGCAGCCGCGGGCGTCGAATCGACCACCGCAACGGCCTGCTCTTCTTCCGCCTGAAGATGATCGCAATCACTCCACGGAAAGGAAACAAGTCCGAGTAGGACTGCCAAAAAAACTGTCACCAACGACCATCTCGTCATGCGAGCCAAAATCATTTCACGCCTCATAAATGAGAAGGAATCATGCACCTCCGCTGTGCAAAAATCCTCAAGACGCAGCCTCCTGCCACGTTAGAAAACCACGGTAAGATAGAGGTGCAAATCGCGTGCCACGAGGAGTCTGGGTGGTGTGGGGGGTGTTGGTGGTGCGGGCCTTGTATCCCAATAAATCATATTTTTACAGCGAAAAAAGCGATCACTGGGACTGGCGTGCCGGCTGAAAAAAAGTCGTCGCGCGGTTCAGGCGGGGAGCGATGGAAGGCCCGTCAGCCTGCTCGCTGGGCAACGACTGATGCCTCCGTAGGCAGTGGCAGGGAGCGCGGGGCGGGTGGTACGCGTATTCCCCGCGCTTGCGCTTGGGGCTTCCCGTCGGGAGGCGGAACGGATTGGGACGGGTTGCGTCGAGTGCCGTCAAGAAGCCCGGAGCGCGAGCGATGGGTATGCGGGTGGCGACCGTGAGCGTGGCGGGGAGCGCGGGGCGGGGTGGTATGCGTATTCCCCGCTAGAAGGTCACCACCGGACCCGACGCGACGTCGTCCAGCGGGGGCTGGTCGGCCGCCTGGCGGGCCACGTCGTCGTCGAGCATGGCCACGAAGCGGGCATGGTGCGAGATGCCAGCAGCCTCGAGGAAGTTGGCGAGCAGCCGAAAGCCGTGTCGCGTCAGGATCGACTCGGGATGAAACTGCACGCCGAACAGAGCTTGGGCATCGTCGGCGATCGCCATGATCGTGCCGGCGTCGTCGCGGGCGGTCGCCGTGAGCGGCAGAGGGAGCGTCGCCGCTTCGACGACGAGCGAGTGGTAGCGGCAGGCCGTCATCGGGTTGGGAATGCCCGAGAAGAGATTGACGCCGTCGTGGTGCACCGCGCTCGTGCGGCCGTGCATCGGCCGGGGGGCACGGACGATCCGCCCGCCGAGCGCGGCGGCGATCACCTGGTGGCCGAGGCAGACGCCGAGCAAGGGTACCCGGCCATGTGCGGCCTTGACCACGTCGAGTGAGCAGCCTGCTTCCGTGGGCGTGCAGGGGCCGGGGGAGATCACGATCGCGGCCGGAGCCAGCCGCAAGATCTCGACGGCGGTCACGGCATGGCTCGACACCACGACGGCATCGACACCGAGTAGGTGAAAGTGCCGCGCGAGGTTGAACACGAAGCTGTCCCGATTGTCGAGCACGACGATCATGCAGGGTTTCCTCCACCGATGCCCAAGCTGTCGAGCACGCGCAGCATGCCCTCGGCCTTGTGGAGCGACTCGGCATATTCAGCCCCGGGGTCGCTCGCGGCCGTGATCCCTCCGCCCGCGGAAAAGGTGATCGACCCCGGCGCGACCACGAGCGTGCGGATCAAGAGGTTGAAGTCGGCGGTGCCATCGAATCCCACGTAGCCGAGCGAGCCGCAGTAGCAGCCGCGGGCCGCGCCCTCGAGCGTCGAGATGATCTCGCAGGCCCGGTGTTTCGGAGCGCCCGAGATGCTGCCCCCGGGGACCGCGGCCTCGAGGACGTCGATCGCCCCCAGGCCAGGCCGTAGGCGGCCGGCCACGATCGAGACGAGGTGCTGCACGTAGCGGTAGCGCTCCAGCCGGCAGAGCGCCTCGACGCAGACGCTCTCGGGCGTGCAGACGCGGGCCAGATCGTTTCGCAACAGGTCGACGATCATCACGTTTTCCGCACGGTCCTTGTCGCTCGCCCCCAGTTCGGCCCCGGCGTACAGATCGGCCTCCGGGCTCGCGATCATCCGCCGCGTGCCCTTGATCGGATGCGTGCGGACGACGCCCCGGCAGACCTGCAGGAACCGCTCGGGCGACATGCTCGCCACCTGAATAGTGCCAGCGTCGAAGTAGCCCGCGAACGGCGCCGGGTTGACGCTGCGCGCCCGCAGATACACCTCGACCGCATCGGCGTTTGCGGCCACGCAAAACCGCTGGGCAAGGTTGGCCTGGAAAATGTCGCCGGCGTGCACCAGTTCGATGCCCGCGCGGACCATCTCAAGATACGTGTCGCGGGAATGCGTCGATCGAACCTGCGGATGAGAGGGAAGCGGATGGCCGCCCGCGGCGGGTATGACAGACGCGACGGAGTGTTCGCGAGTCGGTGAGGCAGGTTCCGTGAGAAACTCAGCGAGTCGCTCGGTCGCCCGGCGTGTCCGCTCGACCGGTCCGCGGGCGGGAACGCCCTGGGAAATAAACCAGCCCTGGCCGAGGTCGTG
>JBBDNW010000178.1:9040-13873 GCA_040877375.1 Pirellulales bacterium
GGCGGGGCCATCGGCTCCGCGTTCTGAGGGCGGACGGCCCTCGTCGCGGTCGACCTGCGCGCTGTCGAGGAAGAGAGCGTAGGGACGCCGTGCGGCGTGCCGAAAAACGTCGACCGGGCTCACACCCGCCGCTGCCTCGGCTACGACGGCGCCCGAGGCGGTCGACCACTGCCGGGCAATCCACGGATGGAGGGTGCCACCGAAGGTTGAAGGGCCATCCTGCGGAGAAGGCGTGTCGGAGGGGCTCATGATGCCGTCGAGGGTTCCGTGGAGGCCGCGGTGCGGTTGGCCTGTGCCGACGTCTCGGCCGCCCGTGCCGCGGCCCGCGATGGACCGTGGCCGATCTCGGGCTGCGTGAGGTGGCCCCAGTCGAGGGCTTGATCCTGGCGGTAGTCCTTTCCGAGGGTCAGGGCCGTCGCCGCCTTCGCCATCTCGTAGCCAATGTAAAAGGCGTGGCTGGGGTCGACGTCGGTGCGTCCGGCGGCCCCGAGTTGCTCGAAGAGTTCGAAGGGATCGCGGGATTCGAGGTGCAGCCCGGCGCCGACTAGATGGATTAGCCCCCCTTCGGCAAAGATCCGAAAGTTAGGGTCGCGGATCGCGGCCGCGAGCTGCGAGAGTATCTCGCGGCCGTGCTCGTGCGGCTTGCCGGCGCGGAGGGTCACGAGCCTCGGCTCGACGTGCTTCGGCAGCGAACGGTTGGTGACGGCGTGCCAGACGAGCGCCCGCGCCAGCGCGCATTCCTTGACGCTACTTTTCGCCCAGTTGATCACCTCAGTCGTGAGCACGGAGCGGATGCCGACCTCCTGACAGAAGCCCATCAACAGGGTGTTGATGCCCGCCGAATCGACATCGGTGAGCTCGGTCAGGTTGCCGATCCCCATCATCATTGCGGCGTCGGGGTAGCGCTCGCGAACGTCAAGATAGCGGCCCAGGCTCTCCGCAAACCCGAAGCCGATCGGCTCGAGTACGGGGTCAAGACGGAAGGGCACGCCGGCCCGCGCAAGCTTCTCGATCGTGTCGTCGAAGCCTTCGAGCGTCGACGGCACGTCGGGCACGACCACCACCTCGCAGCCCCAGTCGGCCGCGGCGGCGGCGTTGGACGAGTTGACCGAAAGCACGAGGCTCGCTCCAGCCGCAGTGGCCGCCGCGACCTCGCGGGGATCGAAGCTGTCGACCGACACCCGAAATCCCTCAGCGACGAGCATCCGCACCACGTCGCCCACGCCTCCCCAGACGCTGCCCGGGTCGCAGCCCACGTCGATCCGGTCGGCGCCGTCGGCCGCGAGCCGCCGGGCCTCGGCGAGGATCGCCGTGGGCCCGAGCCGCGGGGCGTGGTTGATCTCGGCGATGATCTCAATGTCATGGCGGCCGTAGCCGCTGAGATCGCGGGACTGCTGGCCGAAAAACTCGTCGAGTGCCCGCAGGTCGGCCGGGCCACGGTCGACGGGCAGGTCGGTGACATCAACGAAGGCGTCGAGCGGTCCCTGGCAGCTGCCCGGGATCACGATCCGGGTCGTGCCGCTTGGCACCTCTAGTCGCTTCGCGATCCAGGGGGTGGTCATGAGCGCCGCCACGGTGATGTGCATCACCTGGAGCGAGTAATCGAATCCCACCCTCGTCGAGAGTCCTTCGAGGAGCCGCCGGAGCGACGGCTCGGCGAGCCGCCCGGTGACGAAATGGATGTGGGGTCGTACGGCGGTCACGGGATCGGCTCGTGGTGCAAAGGGCTCCTGAGTTTATCATGTGAAAACCCTATTCCCGGCGGCCGCAACATGATCATCGAAGGCATCGTGACCACGACCAATCCCGACGGCGGCATGCACGTCGCGGCGATGGGCCCGGCCGTGGACAACGGCGAGCGGCTGGCCGGTCGGATCACGCGGCTCGTGCTGCGGCCCTTCGCGACGAGCCACACCGCGGCGAATCTCGCGCGAGTGCCCGCCGGCGTCTTTCACCTGACCGACGACGTGCTCTTGTTGGCCCGGATCGTGGCCGGTCGACTCGACGACGGCACGGCGTCGCGGCCGGCGGATCGTGTGCCGGGCTGGGTGCTCGTCGATGCCTGCCAGGCATGGGAGTTTTCCATCGACGCCGCCGACGTCTCTGGGCCGCGGTCGGAACTCTCGGCTCGCGTCGAGGCGGTGCATGCGGGCCGGCCGTTCATCGGCTTCAACCGTGCCGCCCACGCCGTTGTCGAAGCGGCGATCCTCGTGACTCGGCTCCACATTCTCGAGCGGGACGAAATCCGCCGGCAGTTCGCCGACCTTCGCGTGCTCGTGGAGAAGACCGGGGGACCTCGGGAGCACGAGGCCTTTTCGATCCTCGCGGAGCGGGTCGCCGCGGCGTGACCGGCGGCCGCGCGGTCGGACCTGGCGCAGGTATGCTGAGGGACTATGCCGTTTGAAGCATCACCATCGACATCTCCCGCCACCGCAGTCGAGGTTCGCACTCCGGCGCGGCTGCACCTTGGCATGCTTGCGTTCGGCACGCCGGGCACCCGCTGGTTTGGTGGCATCGGGGCGATGCTCGACCGGCCGGCGGTGCAGGTGCGGTTGCGCCGGGCAGCGGGGCTCGAGGCCCGCGGGCTGCATGCGGAACGGGCCGTGCGGTTTGCGAAGCAGTGTGCGACGACCTGGAATCTCGGCGACGTGGGTTGTGCGATCGAAGTGGTCACCGCACCTGCGGCACACGTCGGCCTCGGCAGCGGCACGCAGCTGGGGCTGGCCGTGGCCGCGGGCATGCGGCACCTCTTTTGCAAATGCAAGGGAGCGGAGCCGAGCCTGCCGCCGGCGCCCCTTCATCCCGTACAAGGCGAACTGCATCCCTCCGAAAATGATTGGCTCTTCGACGTGCAGGACGCGCTCGAACTTGCCCGCGCGGTTGGCCGCGGCCGGCGGTCGTGCGTGGGCGTGTATGGTTTCAGCCGCGGAGGCCTGATCGTCGAGGCGGGCCGAATGGTGCGGGAGGGGGCCGGCACCGACGACGATGCGACCCGTGACTTTTCGCCCATGGTCTCGCGGGCCCGCCTGCCGTCGGCGTGGCGGTGCGTGCTGCTGATTGCCCGCGACGCGGCAGGTCTGGCGGGTGATGCCGAGCGGGCGGCCTTCAAGCGGCTGCCGCCGGTCCCGCAGGAGGTCACGGCCGAGTTGGCGCGGATCGCGCTTACGGAACTGCTGCCCGCAGCCGTCGAGAGCAAGTTCATCGAGTTCTCACTGGCCGTGAGGAAGTATGGTGCCCTCGCGGGCACACCCTTCGCTCCCGAGTCGCAACACCTGCCCTACGCCCAGGCGACCGCCGACCTCATCGAACTGCTTGGCGAGCTTGGCTTCCCCGGCGCCACGCAGTCGAGCTGGGGACCGGCCGTGATGGCCTGCTGCGAGTCGCTCGAGAAGGCCGGCGAGCTCGTTGACCGCCTCGAATCGCTGGGGCTCAGCGAGCATCACGACATCGTGATCGCCCGGTTCGACGCCCAGGGCGCGGTGCTCCGCGTGATCGAATGACCGCCGGTCAGGCGGGCTGGACGGCGAGACCGTAGTCGGCCAGTGCCCGGCGGAGTTTTACGACCAGCGGTTGCTCCAGCGGCACCAGCGGCAGCCGGATCTCCCCGGTATCGCGACCGACCATTGCCATCGCGGCCTTGATCGGGATCGGGTTGCTGGCGAGGCCGAGCAGGTCGCGGCAGAGCGAGAAGAGCTTCATGTGCAGGGCCCGGGCCTTGACCAGATCGCCTGCCTCGAAAGTGTCGCAGAGGGCCTTCATGTCTCCAGGCACGAGGTTGCCGACGACCGAGATCACGCCGCGGCCGCCGATGGCGAGCAACGGCAGCGTCATGCTGTCGTCACCGGAGAGTACCGTGAGGTCGGTGGCGGCAAGCACCTGCGAGGCCTGGTCCATCGTCCCAGTCGCCTCCTTGAGCATGGCGATGCCGGGCAGTTCGGCGAGGCGGATGATCGTCTCGGGCTCGATGTTGCGTCCTGTGCGCGTGGGGATGTTGTACACACAGATCGGAATGTCGACGGCCTCAGCGAGTGCCTTGAAGTGCTCATAGATGCCCTGCTGGGTCGGACGGTTGTAGTAAGGACCGACGACGAGGGCCGCGTCGGCGCCCGCCTTGGCGGCGAACTTCGTGAGCCGGACCGCCTCGGCAGTGGAGTTGGATCCGGTGCCGGGCATCACGAGCAGCCTGCCCGCGGCCGCCGCGATGCTTTCGGCGATCACCCGTTCGTGTTCGTCGTGTGTGAGGGTCGGCGACTCGCCCGTGGTGCCGACGGGGCAGATGCAGGTGGTGCCGGCCTCCGCCTGGAAGTCGATCTGCTGCTTGAGGCGGGCGGAGTCGAGCTTGCCGTCGCGAAACGGCGTGACGATGGCAACAGACAAACCGGCAAACTTCTCGGCACGAGTGGGCATCGGGGCGATCCTGGGACAGATGGCTGGCGGGGGAACGCGGCTGGCGGGCGTGGCCGCCGATCGGAAGCCGGCACGGTTGCCGGTTTCTGCGATGGGCGGGAGGATATGGTTTTTCTTCAGGAGCGGCAAACCCGGTCGGCTTCCGTCCATCATGGCATACAACACTCGAGCGGCGGCGGCTGACGTCGGCAGGCCGCGGCTGCAGATGGGGCGTCCCAGGGACGGGGCCGTCGATGCGGCCGAGCGGATCGTCGCGGCGGGCGGCTGTCCGGCGACGATCGGCGTGGTGCTCGGCACCGGTCTGGGCGGGCTCGCCGATCGGCTCACGGGACGCTGGGCAATGCCGGCGACCGAGACCGGCTGGCTCGCCAATTCGATGGCCACCGGGCACGCCGGCAGGATCGTCTGCGGCTCGCTCCGCGGAGT
>JBBDNW010000178.1:13973-15597 GCA_040877375.1 Pirellulales bacterium
ATTCGATGGCCACCGGGCACGCCGGCAGGATCGTCTGCGGCTCGCTCCGCGGAGTACCCGTCGCGATGCTGCAGGGCCGTGTGCATGGCTACGAGGGCTTTCCTCCCGAGACGCTCACTCGCGGCGTCGAGCTGCTCGCGGCACTTGGTGCGGAGCAGGTGCTGCTCACCAACGCATCGGGAGGGCTCGAGCCCGACATGGTGAGCGGCGAACTTGTGATCGTCACCGACCACATTGACCTCGTGCGTCGGCCGTGGGGTGAGTCGCTCGAGCCCGACGACGCCGGCGAGCCCGAACGAACCACCTATTACGATCCCGAACTCGTCGATCTCGCGCTGCGGGCCACGCGACGGGTCGATGCGACCGCCCGCAAGGGCGTGTATGCGTTCCTCTCCGGTCCGAGTTACGAGACCCGCGCGGAATACCGGATGCTGCGGCGGCTCGGCGCTGACGTCGTCGGCATGTCGACGGTGCCCGAGGCAGTAGCCGCCACGCGGATGGGTCTCGACGTCGCGGTCTGCTCGGTGGTGACCAACGTCGCCAGGCCCGACGCGCCGACCATGATCACGACCGACGCGGAGGACGTCTGCAAGATGGCGGCGGGCGCGGCCGAGGGTGTGTGGGCGATCCTGGAATCCATCGCGGCCCGTGCGGCCGGGCGGCCATGCGTATCCTGCTGACCAACGACGACGGCATCGAGGCGCCTGGGCTCGCTGCCCTGTGTGCGGCGGCGGCCGTGCTCGGCGGCGACATCGTGATCGTGGCCCCGGCCGAATGCCATTCAGGCTGCGGCCACCGCGTGACGACCGAGCGGGCGATCCGGGTGGACGAACTCTCGCCCGGGCGATTTCGAGTGGCGGGCACACCGGCCGACTGCGTGCGGATCGGCCTGGCGCGGCTCGTGCCCGACGCGGCCCTTGTGCTCTCGGGAATCAACGCCGGCGGCAATCTTGGCGCCGACATCCACCACTCGGGCACCGTGGCGGCGGCTCGCGAGGCGACCCTGCACGGGCGGCCCGCGGTGGCGGCGTCGCACTATCACCGGCGCGGCACGACGATCGACTGGGACCGCGCGGCCGGCTGGGTGGCGGCGATCCTTGCGACGCTGCGCGACCGCGGCTGCGCCGCGGGGGAGTTTTGGAACATCAACCTCCCCGACCTGCCGGCGGCCGCGGCGACACCGACGGTAGTGGAGTGCGTGATCGATGCGTCGCCGTTCGGCCTCGGCTATCGGCTCACCGCTGAAGGCTGGAGATATGACTCCAGTTATCACGAGCGACCGCGGGTGGCGGGCGGCGACGTCGACGTGTGTTTCGGCGGTGCGATCGCCGTGTCGCGGGTGCGGGCGGTGTGAAACGCGGGCAGACGTGCGTCTCGTCTGTCCGTCTCGTCTGTTCGCCGACTCCCTCGCTCCCGCCAGGAGGCCCCAAGCGCGAGCGCGGGGAATACGGGCAGCATCGATGCGGTGCTGCGTACCCCGCGGCCGTCGGCTCCTCAAGAAGCCCCAAGCGCGAGCGCGGGGAATCCGGGTGACCTCGAAACGGTGCCGGATTGGTTCGCCGGCGGAGGCATGCTCGCCGCCGGGGGATTTTGCTACAGGATGCCCGCTTGGCCGCCGGGGCGT
>JBBDNW010000179.1:0-2809 GCA_040877375.1 Pirellulales bacterium
CCCTCACGGATCGCCCGCTGCTCGATGCGGCGCTTGAGCGCCTTGATGCCGCTGATGTCGGCCCGCGAGAGCCAGCGGCGATAGACCCACGGCTCCATCTCGGCCAGCAGCCGCTTGCCGAGTGTCTCGTCGCCCCCCACGCACCGTCCCTTCACCCACGCCTGCCGCTCCCACGTCCGCCCCGACTGGTCGAAGTATTGGAGCATGGCCTCCAGCGACATCGAGGCGCAGCCCGTGCTGCCGTGGGGCCGCAGCCGCAGGTCGACACGGTAGTTCGCGCCGAGGTCGGTCGGCTCGCCGATCAGCCGCACGGTCTCCTGCACCACGCGATCGAAAAACTCCTGGTTGGTGCAGGGCTTGGGGCCTTCGACGCGGCCGTCGACGGAATGCACGAAGACGAGGTCGATGTCGCTCGAATAGTTGAGCTCGCCGCCACCGAGCTTGCCCAGCGCGAGCGCGGCGATCGTGGCCCGACGGCCATCGCTCCCCCGCGGCACCCCGCGCTGTCGCTCCACACGGGCCAGCGCCGTCTTCAAGGCCACATCGACGATGCAATCGGCCACGTGCGAAATCTGCGCAACCACCGTCTCCAGCCGCTGCTTCTCGACGATGTCGCCGTAGGCGATGCGGAGCGTCTGCCGTCGCTTGAAGCGGCGCAGGGCCCGCATCACGCTCTCGGGATCGTCGCTCGCGCCGATCTCAGCGGCGAGCGCTGCGGCGAGCGCCTCGGGTTTCTCGGGCCGGCCCCGGCCCACGCGGACCGCCTCCCAGGCCTCGGGGTCGGCGATCACGAGCTCGGCAAGGTGCGGGCTCGCCGCGAAGATGCCGAGCAGAATCTCGAGCGCCCGCGGATCCCGTTCGAACAGGGCGGCAGCCGCCAGCGGGTTGCGAGCAGCGGCCATGAAACGCTCGAGGGCCACGAGCACACGGTCGGGGTCGGCGACGAGCGGCAAGAGCGCGGTCAGCCGGCCCACGAGCGACCCGAGCAGGTCGCGGGGTACACCGGCCGCGGTGAGTGCCACGACCGAGCGGTGGGCGATCGAGGGATCGTCGAGGCCGGCGGACCGGCCCCAGTCGGCGGCGGCAGCCGGATCATCGAGCAGGCGGCCCATGTCGACATGGGCGACATGGGCGACATGGTCGACATGGGCGACATGGGCGACATGGTCGACATGGTCGACCGCGGCGAACGACGCACCGGCCGGCTCGGACCGCGGCTCGTTGCGTGGGGAGGATGGCACCTTACACCCGTGGGGATTCCGCAGCCGCCGCCCGCGGCTCGCTCGTGGAAGAGGTAACCGGGAGGGAAATATCGTAGAGCGCGGAGGGCTCACCCGCGAGCCGCAGCGACTCCAGCGGCACCGCATCGGCAAGGCCGTCGGCGACGATGCCGGCGAGCGACCACGCGCCCGCCTCGATAATGTCGATGTCGACGAGCCGGCCGACCAGCCGGGTCGGGGCGTCGAAGACGATGATCCGATCGCACATCGTGCGGCCCGTGAGCTGGGCCACGCCGTCGGGGCCAGGGTCGACCGCCCGCCGCTCCTCGCGGGTCGACAGTCCCTCGACGAGCACCTGCTGCCGCGTGCCGACGAACGGCTGATTGCCCGCGAAGCTCACCTCCTCCTGGGCGTCGAGCAGCAGGCGGTTGCGTTGCTTCTTGACCTCCTCGGGCACGTCGTCGGGAAGTCGCTCGAAGGCCTTCGTGCCGGGCCGCGGGCTGTATTTAAAGATAAAACTGTTCTTGAAATCAGCCGTCTTCACGAGGTCGAGCGTGGCCTGAAACTCGGCGTCGGTCTCGCCGCAGAAGCCGACGATGAAGTCGCTCGTCACCGCCGCTTCGGGCAGGGCCGTGCGGATCCGTCCGAGCATCTCCATGTATTCGCCGATCGTGTAGCCCCGCTTCATCCGCCTGAGCACGACGTCGGAGCCGTGCTGCGCGGGCACGTGGAGATAGCGGCAGACCTTCGGCAGGTCGCGGACCGCCGCGATCAAGTCGGCGGTCATGTCGCGCGGATAGTTCGTCACGAACTTGATGCGGTCGAGCCCTTCGATGGCATCGAGCAGCGCGAGCAGGTCGGCGAGTCGCGTGGTCCGACCGCCGTCGGCCCACGAGTAGCTATTGACTGTCTGGCCGATGAGCGTGATCTCGCGGCAGCCTTCGGCAACAAGCTTGCGAGCCTCGGCCACGATCGTATCGGGGGCCCGAGCCTGCTCGGGTCCGCGGACATGGGGCACCACGCAAAACGCGCAGAACTTGTCGCAGCCGGTCTGCGTGCGGATGAAGGCCTGGAAGGGCGTGGGCCGCATCGCCGGGTCTCGGTCGGGATCATAGCTCTCAAAACTCTGCGCGATCGCGTCGCGACTGGCGCCCTTGCGGTCGAGGCTGACCTCCATCCGCGGGCCGCCGCCGGCCAGCACGCCCTCGACGAGCGAAGGCACCTGGTGAAGCTGCCCTGGGCCCACGACGAGGTCGACCCACGGGGCCCGCTTGCGGATCATCTCCTGATCCTTCTGGGCCATGCAGCCGAGCACGCCCACCACGAGGTTGGGCCGCTTCTCCTTCTCGAATCGGATGCGGCCGAGCGCTGAGTAGATCTTGTCCTCGGCGTGCTGGCGGACGCTGCAGGTGTTGTAAAAGACGGCGTCAGCATCACAGCTGCCCGTCGCCATCTCCCAACCCTGCCGGCGCAGCGCGGCAACAACGAGTTCGCTGTCGAGCACGTTCATCTGACAGCCGACGGTTTCGATCCAGAGCCGTTTCATGGACACGAGTCTAGGTGACGCGAGCCCCCCCGCAAGGAAGCCC
>JBBDNW010000180.1:0-15547 GCA_040877375.1 Pirellulales bacterium
GCGACCTCGAGGTTATGAGCCTCGCGAGCTACCGGGCTGCTCCACCCCGCGACAGTATTTTGTGGTCGAGTCGCTTCAGATGACATATCCGACCGACTGACTCTGCGGAATAATACACGCTCCAACCATGGAAAAGAAGCCCACGGGTGGAACCCCGGCATAACCCCACTGTTTTGTAGGCCGCACGGATGAATCCGCAGCCCCCGCCGCCCCCGCGTGGCCTTTCCGCCAAAGGTGGACAGGGCCGCACGACGCTCGTTGGCGGTTTGCCGTGGGCCACCCCAAAACTGCCCCAGGGGGCGGTGCAGGGGATGCCGGCGGTGTCGGACGAGTCGCTTGCCCGGACCGGCGTCAAACCAGTCGTGCGTGCGAGTGTGGCTGCCCGCCTCGACGAGCTCGTGCGGCGGAGTCCGCCGCTGACCGCAAGCCTGACGCTCCACATCGTCGTGTTGCTGGCGCTAGCGCTCTGGATCGTGAGAGCGAAAAAGCCGGAGAGTGTCGTCCTGGATCTGTCGTTCGCGTCGACCGAGGTCGTCGAGGCGCCTGATCCCGGTGTGCAGATCGTGCCCGAGCCAGAACCGGTGCAGGAGCCCGAGCCCGAGGAAGTGAAGACGGAGGAGCCGCCCGTCGAGGATCCGATTGCGGCCCCACCTGCCATCGCTGAACCGATCGAGGCGCCAGGAGCAGCCGTGGCGGAAGCCACAGCGCCGGTCGTGGGCTCGCTCCTCGATGGCCGGAACGTCGGCCGACGCGAGGCGCTGGTCAACGCCTACGGGGGCAGCGACGCCACCGAGGCGGCCGTAGCCCGTGCGCTGGAGTGGCTCGCCAAGCAGCAGGATAAGAAGGACGGGCTCTGGAGCCTCCAGGGACCGTACATCGACGGCGGGTCGCAGGAGAACAAGCTGGCGGCGACGGCGATGGCGCTGCTCGCCTTCCAGGGCGCTGGCAACACGCCGCGGGAGGGAAAGCACAAGGCCGTGGTGGCGAAGGGCTGGAAGGCACTCGTCGCCAGACAACTGCCCGACGGCCACTTTGATTTCAGCCCGCCGATTCCCTCGCATCATTCGCTCTACTCGCATGCGCAGGCCACGATCGCCGCTTGTGAACTCTTCGGCATGACGAAGAACGGGTTTCACGCGGAGCCGGCTCGCCGAGCGCTTGCCTATGCGGTGGCAGCTCAGGGGAGAAACGGCGCGTGGCGTTACGCGCCCCGTGAGGACGGCGACATGTCGGTGACGGGCTGGTACATGATGGCGCTGAAGAGCGGTGAGATGGCCGGTCTCGAAGTGCCCCCCCAGGCATTCGAGGAGATCACGAGGTTTCTCGACAGCGTGGCGCTGGAGAACGGCGCCCGCTACGGCTACCGACTCGATTCACCGCAGAAGCCCCCCGTGCAAGTGACCGACGCGATCTCAGCGGAGGGATTGCTCTGCAGGCAGTATCTCGGCTGGGAGCGGAACGATCGCCGGCTCAGCGAGGGGCTCGAGCTATTGCTCGCGTCGAAGCTCATCGACTGGGAGAACGACAAGGACGTCTACGCGTGGTACTACATCACGCAGGTGGCGCACCACATGGGGGCCGACCCCTGGCAGCGGTGGAACGACCGGATGCGGGAGGTGCTCCCGACGGAGCAGGTCGGGAAGGGTCCCGAGGCAGGGTCCTGGGATCCGTCGCTCGACAAGTGGGGGCACATCGGTGGTCGCTTGTTTGTGACGTGCTTCTGCACCTACATGCTGGAGGTCTACTACCGCCATCTCCCGATCTATGGCGATGCGGTGCTAAGCGCGACGCGCACGCCCTAGTTTTCGGGCTCAACGCCCCCGGCGGAAGTCCGGGCCTCTGCGCAAACCCTGCGGTCCACGGCATCCCTGCCCGCGGCGTTGTAGCGGCTCAATCACCGTTGGGTCGACGGCCGATGACAGGGTAACTTCTAGGAGCAAGCGTGACATGGCCAAGAAAAAGACGAAGTCGACGAGTTATACGCAGCAGATCGCAGGCATCGCGACGATGGGCCTCCCATCGCCGGTGCAGAAAGTCGCGACCTCGAAGTTTGGGTCAAAACTCCTGCTTCTGCTGATCCCGTTCTTGATCGCAAGCGGGATCCTCACGATCTCGTTTAACGGCGGTATGCCCACGTTCAACTTCAACAAGGACCGCGCCGCCGCCGTCGGGAACGACCTGCGGAGCGATGCCTATCGGGCTGCCGAGCGGGTGCGGCAGTACGGCGACTCGAACTACCGCTAGAGCGCATTCGACTTTGGTGGATCGCCGACCCCCAGCTCCCGTCAGGAAGCCCCAAGCGCAAGCGCGGGGAATGCAGGTAGCACCCCGCCCCGCTCCACCAAAGGCAGAAGTGATCGAGGCGCGCAGTCCCCACGGCTTGAGCCGTGAGTCTTTCCGGGGACCGCGTCAGACCTTGCCGCCCCGCTGTCGGATCGCTTCGTAGGCGACGATTGCGGCGCAGTTGGCGACGTTGAGGCTCCTGACCTCTGGCCGCGACGGGATCGTGAGCAAGCGGTCGGGGTGTGCTGCCGTGATCTCGGCGGGCAGCCCCTGCGACTCCTTCCCGAACACGAGCACGTCTCCCTCGGCGTAGGTCACGTCGAGATACGACTTTTTGGCTTTGGCTGAAAAAAGCCACATGCCGCCGGCACCGCTGGCGGCGAGCCGCTCCTGAAGGTGGGCCCACGAATCGACCACCTCCCATTCGAGTTCGTCCCAGTAGTCGAGACCCGCGCGGCGGAGGTAATAGTCGTCAATCTGGAAACCGAGCGGACGCACGAGCCACATCTTGGCCGCGATGGCCACCGAAGTTCGGCCGACGTTACCCGCATTGGGCGGGATTTCGGGCTCGTGCAGGACGATATGGAGGCGGGGCACATATCGCATGGGCGTATCGCCGGCGGGACGGCGTCTGCTATTGTTTTGAGGGTGGAGTTCGCCGGAAGTGTCGGCAGGAAAACACAGTGTGTCGCGAGGAGAGGCCGTGGTCGAGTTGAAGCGAAATCCAACGCGGGCGGTGCGGATCGGGAGCATCACGATCGGGGCCGGACACCCGATCGCCTCCCAGAGCATGACCGCCACCCACACGCAGGACATCGAGGCCACCCTCGAGCAGGCCAACGCCCTGCACGCGGCTGGGGCAGGGGTGGTGCGGATCGCTGTCGACTCAAAGAAGGACGCCGCCGCGCTGTCCGCCATCCGGGCCGGCACGCAGGCCAATCTCGCCATCGACCTGCAGGAAAACTACCGACTCGCTCTCGACGTGGCCCCGCATGTCGACAAACTCCGCTACAACCCCGGCCACCTCTACCACCACGAGCCGACCAAGCCGTGGCAGGAAAAGGTGCGATTCATCGCCGGCGTGGCCGGCGACCATGACTGCGCTCTCCGCGTGGGTGTGAACTGCGGCAGCGTCGACCCGGCGAAGAAGAAGCAGTTCGCGGAGGACGACTCGATCGGGCCGATGCTCGCCAGCGCCTTCGAGCATTGCGACCTGCTCGACTCGATCGGCTTCACGCGGTATGCCGTGTCGCTCAAAGACTCCGATCCGCAGAAGGTGATCGAAGTCAACCGTCGGTTTGCCGAGCAGCGGCCAGACGTACCGCTCCATCTCGGCGTGACCGAGGCGGGCATGCCCCCCGATGGGATCATCAAGACGCGGATCGCCTTCGAGCAGTTGATCTCCCGGGGCATCGGCGACACCGTGCGGGTTTCGCTCACGGTGCCCAACGCCGACAAACCGCAGGAGATCGCCGCCGCCCAGGCGATCCTCGCCGACATCGCCGCCGGCCGCGTGCGGAGCGTGGTTGACTACGGCCTCGCGTCGCTCAACATCATCTCCTGTCCGAGTTGCTCGCGGGTTGAGAATGAGGCCTTCATCGAACTTGCCAAGCAGGTCAAGGAAATGACCGCCTACGCCCGGGACCACAAGATCACGATCGCGGTGATGGGCTGTCGCGTGAACGGGCCAGGGGAGACCGACGACGCCGATCTCGGCCTGTGGTGCGGGCCCACGCACGTGAACCTCAAGAAGCGGAGCGCCGAACTCGGGCCCTTCCCTTACGAGGCGATCCTGCCACGGCTCCGGGAAGAACTCGACAAAATCATCGCGGAGCAGGCCTGACATGCATCGCCTGCCAATCGTCGATGCGGGCGGGGAGGTTTGCGGAGTGGCGGGCAGCCCGCTGCCGGCCGTGGCGCCGCTCGATCCTGCCACCTGCCGCGGCACGTTTTCGATGATCAGCCTCGGCTGCCCCAAGAACCTCGTCGACGGCGAGCGGATGCTGGGATTGCTGCGGAACGACGGCTGGCAACTGGTCGCGGAGCCAAAGGGCTCGGACATCGTGATTGTGAACACCTGCGCCTTCATCGACGCCTCACGAGCCGAGTCGTATGCGGCCATTCACGAGATGCTCGAGCTGAAGAAGCAGGGGGAGACGCGGGGCGTGATCGTGTCGGGCTGCCTCGCCGAGCGGCAAAAGGAAGGGCTGCTCCAGGAGTTGCCCGGCCTCGATGCCGTGATCGGCGTGTTTTCGCGGGACGAGATCGCGAAGGCGGCGGAACGGCTGATCGGCGGCCTCGGCGACCAGCGGAGCATCTTCCGACCAGCGCCTGCCCGGGCGCTCGACGACTCGGGCCGTATGCGGGTCACGCCCCGGCACATGGCCTACCTCAAGATCTCCGAGGGCTGCGACCGGACCTGCACGTTTTGCGCGATCCCGAAGATGCGGGGCAAGCACGCCACCAAGCCCATCGAGGAGGTCATCCGCGAGGCGAGGGAGCTGGCCGCGGATGGGGTGAAGGAGCTCGTGATCGTCGCGCAAGACACGACCTATTACGGCCTCGATCTCTATGGCGAGACACGGCTCGTAGAACTGCTCGATGCGCTCGAGGAAGTCGAGGGGCTCGAGTGGATCCGTCTGATGTACCTCTACCCGATGTATTTCACCGACCGGCTCATTGAAAAGATCGCCACGAGCCGAAAGATTGTTCCATACCTCGACATGCCGCTCCAGCACGCCAGTGACCCGGTGCTCAAGCGGATGCAGCGGCGGGTCAACCGGCCGGCGACGGAACAACTCCTGGGCAAACTCCGTGACCAGATTCCCGACCTCGTGCTTCGCACGACATTCATCGCGGGTTTTCCGGGAGAGACCCGGGACCAGTTTCAGGAGATGGTCGACTTCGTAGAGCGCTGGAGGTTTGAGCGGGTAGGCGTGTTTTCCTATTCGCTGGAGCCCGACACCCCGGCGGCTCGGCTCGACGGGCACTTGCCCGACGAGGAGAAGGCAGCCCGCCGCGACGAACTGATGCTTGTGCAGCAGGGCATCGCCCACGATCATGCCCGCAGGCAGGTCGGCCGCACGCTCGATGTGATCGTCGACCGGCCGAGCGGCGCCCGGGACGACGTCTGGATCGCTCGGACAAAGGCTGATGCCCCCGACATCGACTGCATGGTCTACCTGACGGCGCCCGGCACCTCGCCCAAGGCGCCGCTCACCGGTCGCATCCTGCCGGTTGAAATCGTCGCGGCCAGCGGCTATGACCTCGCCGGCGTGCCGGCGGAGGCCTGACCGATGGCGAGCGATCGGATCTGGACGATTCCCAATATCCTCTCGTCGCTGCGACTTTTGCTCGCGATCGTGCTCTTCGTGGCGATCGAACGCGGGCTGCCTACGGCGGCGTTCTGGCTGTTTGTCGTGGCCGCGTCGACCGACTGGGTCGACGGCTGGTGGGCTCGCCGCTTCGGCCAGGTGAGCCGTCTCGGCCGGATTTTCGATCCACTTGTCGACAAGGTGATCGTCTGCGGCGCGTATGCGTTGCTCGCCGGCGCAGGCTCCGCGATCAAGCCTTGGATGGTGGTGGTCGTGGTCGTGCGTGAACTCGTCGTGACTGCGATCCGGGCCGAGATGGAGAGGGCCGGCCACGATTTCTCGGCAGCCCTGTCGGGCAAACTCAAAATGGTGCTGCAGTGCGGCACGATCGCCCTCGTGCTCGCGGAGCGGGCGTGGCCGGGGCTCGTCTTGGGCGGGCTGCCACTCGCCACCCTCGCGGGCTGGGCTGCGTGGGCCGCAGTCGCCGCGACCGTGTGGTCGGGGCTTGAGTATTTGATGGCCGCCCGGCCGCTGGTGCGGTGATGGTCGACGCAGCGGTGCCCGAGATCGGTGAGGTGCTGCCACAGTTGGCGGTGCTGGTGTTCGCCGTGGTGGCGTTTGTGTGGGCGCTGGCCGGCGTCAGACGCCGGCTCGCGGACGGGCAGGAGCTCGTGCCGCTTCGCCCTCATCAGCCGGTGATCTGGGAGGGGGGTGATGTGGCGCTGACGGTGGTCGCCTACCTGCTCGTCGCGACCCTGCTTGCCAAGATCGTCCCCGCGCAGGCTCCGCTTGCGGAACGACTCCTGGCCAACGTCGGCCTCTCGCTGGGTGTCGCCGGCGGCACGATCGCCTGGCTGCTCTTTCGCGGGGCGACATGGAATGAGCTCGGTTTCGTGGGCGGCCGCTGGCGGGACGACATTCGCACGGCGCTGGGTGGCGTGGCGCTGGTCGTGTTTCCGCTGCTCATGCTCGCCGCAGCGCTCAACGCGCTGGTGCAGTACCGGCATCCGATCGTCGACTTTCTCGACGGGCAGCGGGACTGGCCAGCCGTTGCGATCGTGATCGTGTCGGCGGTCGTCGTCGCGCCGCTGGCCGAGGAGTTCTTCTTTCGGCGGGTCCTGCAGGGCTGGCTCGAAAAGAATCTCGGCGGCGACGAGCTCGCGCCGGTGCTGCTCTCGTCCCTGGCCTTCGCGGCCGCGCATACGGGGCAGGGCCTGGCCTACGTACCGCTCTTCCCCTTTTCGCTCGTGCTGGGGTTCATCGCTCTGAGAACGGGGTCGATCGTGCCCTGCATCCTGCTCCACGCCCTGTTCAACGCGGTGAGCGTGGTGCTGCTGCTGGCGCAGCCCGTGGTGGTGCCGGCCGGCTGAACCGTGCGGCCCATGCCGGGCCGATTCATCCGGCGCACCGCCACAAACCGATCTGGCCCCAGAGGGCTCGGATTCGCGACCATAGAGGCTGTCCGCCACGGCGGGCTCCGGACCCCCCAGCCGTCAGAGACGACCTGTCTTGCGCCGCCGCACGCTCGCCACCCGCTGCCTCGACCGGATCGTCTACGCGGCGGTCCGCGTGTCGATCTGCGTCATCCAGGCGCTGCCGCGGAGCACGTGTGAACAAGGCGCGAGGAGGCTGTCGAGCCTGCTCGCCAACCGGCTGCGGATTCGGCGGTCGGTCGTCCGCGAAAACCTCCGGACAGCGTTTCCGGAGATGACGGCCGACGAGCGCCGGCAGACAGCGCAGGGGATGTGGGAGCATCTTCTGCTGATGGTCGTGGAGATCGCCCACGCCAACCGCGTGATCCACAAGACCACCTGGCGGCGGCACCTGCGGATTCACGGGATGGAGGAGTTTGTGCGACAGCTCTGGCTCGACCGCCCGACGGTGATCCTCTCGGGGCACTATGGCAACTTCGAACTGGCCGCTTACCTCTTTGGGCTGTTCGGCTTCCGCATCTTTTCGGTGGCCCGCGAACTCGACAACCCGCTGCTCGACCGGTTTGTCACTGAGTTTCGCGAGTCCCGCGGCCAGCGGATCCTCCCCAAGAAGGGGAGTGCGCCCGACGTGGCCCAGGTGATGGATGAGAATGGGGCCATCGGCCTGCTCGGCGACCAGGCGGCCGGCCCGCGGGGCTGCTGGGTCGACTTTTTCGGCAAGCCTGCGAGTGTCCACAAGGCGATCGGCGTCTTCTCCCTGTCGGCGTCGGCGCCGGTGCTGGTCTGTACGGCCACCCGCCGGGCGGGGCTTTTTGACTACGACCTGCGGCTCGAGGGCGTCGCCGATCCCGCGGCGGGCGGGCCGGAGACCGGCGATCTCACGGCGCTATCGCAGTGGTACACCACGCTCCTCGAGCAGGCCATCCGGCGGGAGCCGGCGCAGTATTGGTGGGTCCACCGCCGATGGCGGTGTCGGCCCGGAAAGGCTAAAAAGACAAAATCGCGTCCTGCCGCTTGAGCGCAGGGCGGTCGTCGCTCCGCCCGTGCCCCGCCTGTGTGTGCCCGCTATGCCTGACTGGATCCCCGTCGCCGCGGCGTCGGAATGCCTGCCGGGAACGAGCATCGAAAGGGTTGCCGGCAATCGGATGGTGGCCATCGCCAACGTCACCGGCACGCTCCACGCGATCGACGGCCTCTGTCCGCATCAGGGTGGCCCGCTCGGCACCGGGATGCTCTGTGGCACCGTTCTGACCTGCCCCTGGCACGGCTGGCAGTTCGACGTGACCACCGGGCGGCATCGCATCTCGGCCATCATGCGGCAGGCCGTGCACGAGGTCTGCGAGCGCGACGGCACGATCTTCGTGAGGCTTGCGGCCCCCGACCCGGCAGCAACGGAGCGGCGGGCATGATCGAGTATCGCTGCTTTCGCAATGAAGACCCGCCGCGGCTCGCCGACATCTGGCGGACGGCCGACCTCGGCCCGGCTGCATTTCAGCCGATGACCGCCGCGTGGCTGGAAGCCTGTGTGTTTTCGCGACCCTACTTCGACCGCGAGGGGCTGATCGTGGCGCTCGATGGCGACCGGCCCGTCGGCTTCGCGCACGCGGCCTTCGGCCCCAATGCGTCGAAGTCGGGAATTGAGACGTCGACCGGCACGACGATGCTGGTTGTTGTCGTGCCCCACGATCAGCACGAGGCGATCGGCGACGCGTTGCTCGCTCGCTGTGAAGACTACCTCCGCCGCCGCGGTTCGCAGACGATCCTCGGCGGCGGCACGCCAGACATCGGGGGCTTCTACCTCGGGCTCTATGGCGGTTCCGGCCTGCCCGGGATTCTTGATTCGTCACCACGCATGCAGGAGGTGTTTGCCCGGGCCGGCTACGCCGAGGCCGAGCGGATCGCCGTGATGCGGCGCTCGCTCGCCGGCTTTCGGCCGCCGGTCAACCGTCTGCAACTGGCGATCCGCCGCTCCACCACGCTGCGGGTGATCGACGAACCCGCCCGCCGCAGTTGGTGGGAGGCTGCCGCGACCACCGGGATCGCCCTGCGGCGGTACGAACTCCGCGGCCAGGACGAGTCGCTCTTGGGCCATGGATCCTTCTGGGACATGCAGCCGCTCGCCACCGCGTGGGGGGTGGTGGCCGCCGGACTGATGCGGGTCGACATCGAAGGAGATCGGCGGCGCCGTGGCCTCGCCAACTACCTCATCGCCGAGGCGCTCCATGACCTCGCGCAGGAGGGGGTGACCATCGCCGAGGCACACGTCGTCGCGGCGAACGATGCAGCGATGCAACTGTTTTTGAAGCTGGGCTTTCAGACGACCAGTCACGGCACGCTCTATCGCCGCGGATGACTCACCTCTCGGTTGAGGCGGTGGCGGCCAGCCGGGAAAGATGCGACTTTACCTCAGCCGATGCATCGATCGACGGCTGGAGCTCATGCCGCAGATACGCCGCGAGTGGCGGGGTGTTGGGATCACGGCGGACGGCGAGCAGATAGTTTTGAAGCAGCGTACGGCGTTCTGGGCTTGAGCGCAGCAGCCAATGGACCCAGCACCACGCCTCCGCGTAGTGGTCTTGCGACATCTCTCCCGGTGACTTGAGCGCATCGAGACGAGCCATGTCGGGCTGCCAGGTGCCCTCCAGGAGTCGGCCGGCGAGATGCGCCACGTGGCCGTAGTGGAGGCCTTGTTCGTTGCGTGGGGTCTCGAAGTATTCCGCGATACCCTCGTCGAGCCAGAGCGGCACAGCCGGCACGACGGCATGCACGTAGCCGTGGGTCGTCTCATGACGCAGGTCCTCGGCGACGCGATCTTGCCAGGCCGCAAACACCGAGAGCGTGGTGTCGGTTTCGACAAAAAATGCCCGGCGGGCCGGGGCCGTCGGATACTGGCGGGCGACGAAGGCGTCGTAGCGAGATGTGTTTTCGAAGAGGTACAGGTGCACAGGCTCGTCGGAGATGGGAAGGGCGAGCTCCTGGCTCACGTCGGTGCGCAGGGAGTCGAGTTCACGGACCAGCCGATGCTGGCCGGCGATCGGAAAATCGGCGTGGATGACGAGTTGCCCTGCCGTGACTTCGCTGCGGCTCGGCAGTCCGGAGTCGGCACCGGCCGCGACCAGCGTGGCCGCAACGCCGGCAGGCAGCCCGGGATGGCTCACCAGATGAGCGCAGCCCGCGATTGCGGTGGCCAAAGCCGGTACGGCCAGAATGCAAAGGAGGCGGGCGGACATCATGGCGGAGAGATAAGAAACCCCGCCGACCACGTCAATCACAGCGGCTCATGCGGGCAGCGACGTTTCGAGCCGCAGCAGCATGCCCGCCAGCGTTTCCAGCGACATCGGCCGGGAAATGACCGCCCGGGCCCCCGCGCGGAGGACCGCGAGCGTGGAATCGCCCCGCGGGAAGGAGTCGAGCAGCACGACGGCGAGATCTGGGCGGTTTGCAGTGAGCATGGACAGCCATGTGAGGTCGGCCGCGGACAGTTCCGAGACGTCCCAGACCAGGATGTCGGCCGGTTCGTCGAGCGTGGGCCGTCCGCAGGTGCGCCGCAGCGGTAGCCGTCCTGCCGCCGTCAGCACATCGGCCAGGCTTTCGACGTCGTCCGCCCGCGCTGCCGCCACCGACACGCGTCGGCCTGGCCGCATGGCAAACTCGGCCACCCGTCCGGCGGCCTCCAGCAGCCGCTCCTCGCGACGGGACGTGGCTGGAAGGCCCAGCGATCCCGGTCGCCCCCGGGCACGATCGTGCATCCACCATGCCATCCGACCGGGGAGCTCGTTCCAGGCAACCTCTTCGATGCCGGGCAGGGCCGGTCCGCTCCGCCGTCGCCCCTCGACCAGGCTTCCCGCAACCGACACGAGCGGCGCCAGAGGCCAGCGGCGCGCGAGAGTGATGCAGTCGACAAGGGACCAACTGGCCGGCGTCGGCGACGCGAGCACAACCGCCGCTGGTGATCGCTCCACAAACGCTTCGGGCGGTGCCGCCACCGCCGCATCCGGTGTCGACATCTCGTAGACATCGGCCAACTCACCGGCCCACATCCGCGCCAAGGCCAGTTCCGCATCGATGCACGCACCAACCCACAGCACGGCTGGCCGCAGGGGATCGGCGACTTGATCGGGGCTTTGGTTGTTCACGTCTGAATGGCTCCTCTCGACCCTGCGACGGTAGTCCGGGAACGCTCAGACTGGCAAGGCGGGTTGTCTGCGAGGGCAGGGCACTGGTCGGCTGCGATTCGCGGACAGACGGCCTTGACCCACTGTTCCGCCTGGTGACAATCCGCCGCCAGCGACGTCCAAGGACGGACTCGTTTCCCCGATCGCGGGCCGCCTCGGTAGCCCCGGTCCTGCCTGCAGGAGGCCGTTATGCGTGATGCGTCAAAGGGTGCACGGGGTCGGCAGGTCGGAGACGGCCGGGGCGAGGTTCGCGGGGTGCGGGTCTCGGAGTTTATTCCGGGGGCCCGGTTCATCGCCTGCGACGATATCGTGGTGCGACGCTGCCAGGACGATCCGGACGAGTGCCGCACTGGCGACGTCTTCGTGGCACGGCTTACCGAGCGGGGCGACGGACACGAGGCCGTGTCGCGGGCAATCGCCCGTGGGGCCTCGGGCGTGATCGCCGAGCGGATCGTCTCGACCGACGGCGTGCCGCTGTGCCTTGTGCCCGATAGCGACTGGTCGATGGCCCGCCTCTGCCACGCGTTGGCCGGCGATCCATCACGCGAGATGCGGGTGATCGCGGTCGCCGGCACCAGCGGCAAGACGACGACGGCCTGGCTTGCGGCTGCCGCCCTCGCCGAGGCGGGGCACCGCGTGGGCGTGCTCTCCGACCTGGGGTGTCTTGGCCCCGACGACGTCGAGGCTGTGCCAGACGATGTTTCGTCGCCGGCAACGCTCGCCCGCTGGTTGGCCCGGCTCGCAGCGGGAGGCTGCTCGCACGCAATTGTCGAGGTGTCGAGCCAGATGCTCGCGGCCCACGCTACGGCCGGCATGGCGTGTGACACCGTCGTGGTCACGAATCTCGCCGTCGCCCACCTCGACCGGCACAGCTCGCACCGCGCGTATCGTGAGATCACGTCGCGAATCATGGAAACGCTGTCTGAGGGGGGCTGCCTCGTGACCGGCATGAGCGTTCGGCAACGTAGCCGCATCCTTGCCGCCGGTCCGGAGTCGGCCACGTGCCTGACTGCCGGTCTGACCGCCGACTGTGATATTTGGGCGCGGCCAGTGGAAGGCTGTCTGTTCGGGAGGACGTTTCTGATGGGATGCGGTGGGCAAATCGTGCCGGTCACCATCGACACGCCGACGGTGCCGTTCGTGCGCGACGCGCTCCTGGCTGCCGCTGTGGCCGCGAGGTATGGCGTGACGCTCGAGCGGGCCGCGCGCGGCATCGAGGCGACCAAGAGCGTGCCGGGCCGCATGGAGCGGATCGACAGAGGGCAGGACACGCCCGTGTTTATCGACGCGCCGTCGAGCATGCACGCGGTCTCGGCGACGCTCTCGAGCCTTCGACGCCTGACGCGGGGCCGGCTGGTGGTTCTCGCCGACGAGCGGCTGGCCACGCGGCTCGGAGGCCGGGGGTTTGGCCGGCGTCTCGAGCGGTGGTGCAACGACTGTCTTGTTGTGCCCGAGTCGGTGGCGTCTGACGATCCATCCACTGCCGACATCACCGCTTATGCCCGCGTCGACCGACTGCTCGCCTCGCTCGGTGAGCACGACTGTGCGGTCGTGCTTGGACATGTGCTTCGGGAGCCAGCGCCTTGTGGCCCCTCTGCTGGTCGGGCCTCCCTGGGGGGCCTTGTCGACGGCTGGCTGCAACTCGCCCATCCCGCCGTGGAGCCGTTCGACCGCCGGCGGGCCGCGTGAACCGCCCGTGCAAAGAGAGGCATGGACGATGCACCGCGTGGTGAGGCACAATCTTGACCCGTGAGTGCCCCGTCGACCCCGTCCACCGGCCGGGGCGGTCGCGGGCCGTGAGGAATCAGCGCGATGAATCAGCGTTTTCGACCGACATCCGCTGCCGAGCCAAGGCTCTCGGCGGCTACGCCATTTGACGATCTCGGGGTGGCCGTCTCCTGCCTCGAGCCATTGGCCCATCACACCTGGCTCGGAATCGGCGGCGCTGCCGAGTTTTTCTGCGAGCCGGTCGACGTCGAGGCCTTGGCCCGCGTGGTGAAACGGTGCCACGAAAAGAACATCCCGTTGCGTGTCATCGGCGGCGGTTCGAACGTGCTCGTTCCCGGCGCGGGCTTTGCAGGCATGGTCGTGAGGCTTTCCGCTCCGTCGTTCTGTGGCATCCACGTGGAGTCGCCCGTCATCCGGGTTGGCGCCGGAGCGAAACTCGTGCATGTGGTGTCGGCTGCGGTGCAGGCAGGCCTGAGCGGTCTGGAGACACTGGTCGACGTGCCGGGCACCATTGGTGGGGCTCTCGTGGGCAATGCCGGCGGACATGGCGGCGACATCGGGGAGCGAGTCGCCGACGTGACGGTGATGCTCGGCGACGGCACGCTCGAGGTTCGCGAACGTGCGCGGCTGGCCTTTGAGGCGCGCTGGAGCAACCTCGACGACTGCACCATCATCGGCTGCCGACTCGACCTCGACGAGGAGGATCCGGCCCTGCTCACGAAGCGGATGCAGAAGCAGTGGATCGTCGGCCGCTCGGCACAGCCCAGCGGCACACGGAGCGTCGCCATGATGTTCAAGGATCCGCTGGGGATCACCGCGGAATCGCTCGTGTCACAGGCTGGAGCGCGGGATCTGCGTGCGGGCGACGCCGCCGTCTACGCGCCGCACGCCAACTTCGTCGTGGCTGGTCCGCATTGCTCTGACGACGATGTTCGCACGCTGGTCGAGACGGTGCGGGCGCGGGTGCGTGAGAAGCTCGGCATCGAGCTGACGCCCCAGATCGAGGTCTGGTGAGCCGGGTTGATCCCCGGGTGCCATGAACCCTCCGTCACGCCGCCGCGACCAGCCGACCGAGCCGCCAACGGTGAGCGGTCTGGTCCGCTTTCTCAACGAGCACCGCTCAGGCCTGGGATCGCTCGTCGTCATCGCAGCTGCGGTGCTCGGCGGCTGGATAGCCTGGTCGCGGCTCGACGACCGCGTGCGGGGTGACGCCGACCTCGTGCTCCATTCCGACGCGATTCAACTCGAGGGCGTGGCACCGTGGATCCAGGGCGATCTCAAGCTGGAGGCGCTTCGCGACGCGAGCCTCGCCGACGGCCTGCCCCTTGACGATCCTGAGCTCGTCCGTCGGCTCGCGCGGGCGTTTGACATGCACCCTTGGGTGCGGGAGGTGGTCTCTGTGGAGGTGCGGCATCCGGCCGGTGCGCGGGTGGAGGTGCGGTGTCGCGAGCCGGTGGCGATGGTGGGGGTGCCCGGCGGGCTGCTTGCCATCGACGCCGAGGGGGTGGTGCTGCCCAGCGACGACTTCACCTCCGAGGTGGCGGCCGCCTATCCAAAAATCACTGGCGTGGCCTCGGGGCCTCAAGGGACGGTTGGTTTTCCGTGGGGTGATCCCGTGGTGGGGCAGGGGGCGGCGCTGGCCGCGGTGTTGGGCCCCGACTGGGAGCCGCTCGGGCTCATCGAATGCCGGCCTACGCTCGGAAAGGCGGGCGAGGTGCAGGCCTGGCAGTTGGTCGGTGCCGCGGGAAGAGTGATCGTCTTTGGATCGGCACCAGGGCATGAGCGGGCGGGTGAGCCAACGGCAGCCACCAAGATCGCCCGTCTGCGGGCGTTGCCCAAAGAGGCCGTGTCGGGCACGACGGTTGACCTCACCACCCAACCCGAGACACCACCAGCAGTGCCCTCGATTCCCGCCGGCTGACCCGGTCGCTCTGGAGGCCTCGCGATGCGACTCGATCCCGCCACGTCGTTGCTCTGCGTGATCGATGTCCAAGAGCGACTGCTCCCGGCGCTGGCCGACGCTGACCGGTTGATCGCCCGTTGTGGGCGGCTCGCCGAGGCGGCGCGGCTGCTGGGCGTCGCCACGGTGCTCACGGAGCAATACCCCAAGGGCCTTGGGTCCACGGCCCCGCCGCTCGCCACCGTTTTGCCGCCTGCGGTGTCGAAAATGGCGTTTAGTTGCTGCGGCTGTGACGCCTTCGCCGGGGCGATTCCGGCCGGGGTGGCCAGTGTCGTGCTCTGTGGCCTCGAGACGCATGTCTGTGTCGCACAGACGGCGTTCGACCTCCTCACGCAAGGCTACACCGTGTTTGTGGCGGTCGATGCCGTAGCGTCGCGGCACGCCATCGACCACGACGTGGCACTGCGTCGGCTGGAGTCGTCGGGGGTCATTCTCACCACGACCGAGGCGGTGCTCTTCGAATGGTGCCGTACCGCCGAGCATCCGCAGTTTCAGGCGGTCCGAAAACTCGTGCTCTGACGCGGTTACGCCCTCAAGAAGCCCGGAGCGCGAGCGATGGCAAAGCGGGTGGCGACCGCTGTGGTGGCGCGGAGCGGGTTGGGGTGGTGGGCGTATTCCCCGCGCTCGCGCTTGGGGCTTCCTGGCGGGAGGCGT
>JBBDNW010000181.1:0-15540 GCA_040877375.1 Pirellulales bacterium
CCAAGATGGAGCAGCGGCGGAAGGAAACGACCGGAGCCGCCGGACTGTGAGGTCGGGCCGCCGGACTGTGAGGTCGGGCCGCCGAGATCTATCATTTGGCAATGCCCGCGGACGACCCAGACACAAACGACTCCGGCCCGACCCGCGCTGTGGTGGTCATGGGCGTCTGTGGTGCGGGCAAGACGGAGATCGGCAGGCGGTTGGCCGCAGCCCTTCAGTGGACCTTCCGCGACGCCGACGAGTTTCATTCGCCTGAGAACGTCGCGAAGATGAGGGCCGGGGTGCCGCTCATCGATGCCGATCGCTGGCCGTGGCTCGACGCCTTGGCCAGAGAGCTGCGGGATGCCGTGGCGGGCCGCGGCACTCTTGTTCTGGCATGCTCCGCCCTTGCCCGCCGATACCGTGACCGGCTCGGCCTCCCTCACCCATCCGTCCGCCTCGTGCACCTCGATGACGCGAGTGACGTGATCCGGCGGCGGATGGAGCAGCGCACTGCGCACTTCATGCCGATCGCGCTGCTCGACAGCCAACTGAAACTGCTTGAAAGACCGGGGGAGGACGAGCGGCCGATCGTCGTGGATGTGGACGACAATCCTGACTCGATCGTAAACGCGATTCTGGCCGCGCTCGAATGATCATCGAGTTTTGAAGACCACCCGGCATTGTGCGGGCCGAGGAATGGTGACCTCGCCTACCGCGACTGCCAGCGCTCGTCGAAAAACCCTTCCGCCAGGAGCGTGCCCGCCAGCTGTGAATCACGCCCCTCGACGACGCTCACGAGCGCCCAATCGGGGAGCATCGGAATCTGCCGGGCATTGTTGAGGTAGGCATATTCACGAAACGTGAAGCCGCTGTTCCAGACGAGATAGCGATCCGGATTCAGGGGATTGGGATAGACGAGCACCGGCAGGCTCGCCGCGAAACTGCCAACGCCACTCACGCTGCGCCCGAGCACACTCTTCCGCCGCCCAGCGGTCGATAGCCGACTCTGCCTCAGGCCCCGGCTCAGGCCCGATAAGATAGAAGCCCATCCATGAAGGCATCGTCGATCGGCCCCTACAGGCCCGGCCGTTTTCGCAGCGTGCCGTCAGCGTCTGCATCGTCGGGCCCGAGCCGCCGGGCGTCTCCATGCTTCGTGAACGCGGCCCGCCACCGGTCGTCGTACGTTGCCGGCATATCGAGCGCCGTCCCGTCGATTCGCACCGCGACTGCGTGGCCCGCATCGAGCAGGCCACGATCGAGTGGGAAATCGAGGGCGAGCGCCGTGACCGGTGTCGGTGAGCCAGGTGTGCGTGGGATAACCCAGCGTGTAGGTCGTGAAGTCGATCTCGCGGGGCATCGTCGGATTTCCATGCTTCGCAGCCCGCGCGAGAAACGCCTCGACCTCGGCCTTCGAGTCAAGATGGATCTTGTGGGCCGTCTGCGGCCCGATCAGGTGCGGAATCTCAAAACCCCGCGTCCGGCAGGCCGCCACCATCACGTCGGACAACTGCTTCTGCCGGTCGAGTTCACCGCTGGAGGCGATCGTGGGCAGATGCCGGAGGTTATTCGCCCAGTCGGGACAGTCGTACCAGTGGAGCAGCCGGGCCTGGGCCGCGCTGGGCTCGAACTTCTCCTGCTGGAAACTCCGGAGAAACTTGCGAGTCTCGGCGAACCCTGCGCCCGGCGTCGCCGCCAGCTACATGCCGGGATCATGCACGGCGAACTGCCAGCAGCCCGCGCCCCCCATCGACAACCCACGGATCACGATGCGCTGCTCGTCGATCGGAAACAGCGTCTTGACGTGGGCGATCGCTTCGAGAACGTCTACCTCGCCGGCAAACTTGAACGCGTTGGAATAGCGGCCATAAGGGATGGAGCGCAATCGTCTCGGGGGGTGAGATCTCGCCGATCGTCGCAAGCCGCTGCGCGAGAAACGCGACCTCGCTCATCTTCTCGCCGCGGCCGTGAAGCCAGACATCGAGGCGCCGCGGCCGCCCATCGCCCGGCGTGAGTCCTGCCGGCAAGACGAGGCCATAGGGCTGCACGGAGCCATCGATCCGCGAGTGAAACCCGCCGACGGCGAGACGCGGCGCTTCCGGCAGCGCGGTGCCCGACATCACCACCCCCGCGCCGCTCCCACCCGCGACACGGCCAGCGCGGTCAGCATGAGAAGCGCGGCGGAAACGAGTCGAATCGACAAGGGCCGCAACGGCATAACGCAACGCTGCACACCGCTGGGACGGTTTCGGCCTGCCGAATCGACGCCGCATCAGTGCGGATGGGAATGCGCGTGGCTGCCCACTTTCCCGACGTACACCTTGCCCGCGATCTCGACGTTTAAGCGGCCCGATGCCCCCGGGGCATCGAGGGCCTGGCAGAGCTGCCGGTTGGTGACGGCGAATGCAGCTGACGAGCCGTCGGGATCACTGGCCCGTGGCGTGGCGGGCAGATGAAACTGCTGCGGCTTGCCTCCTGCCCGGATATTCAGCGTGAGCTGCTGTGCCGGGATCGACACCGGCTTGGTGGCGCTGGCGTCGAGCAGGTAGACCGTGACGGTGTCGGTTTTGGCGTCGTGGATCAGTTCGGCATGGTAGTCCTCCTTTCCGAGCTCGATGAGCGCGCCGTCGTGCGGTCCCTTGTCGGGATGGACATGGGCGTGACCGCCCCCACCGGCCGGCGCTGCCTGGAGCTTTGCCACGGTGAGCCCCACCAGCCCACATGCCATCGCGGTCACCCAAAGCGGTTTCAGAAACGCCATCGGTCTCTCCTTGTCGTGGTGAAAAATGGTCACTCATCCGCCCCCAGTTCGTCGTGCTCCTCGACCGCCATCGCCCGCTCGGCCTGCGGCCGGCCGAAGCACCAAAACAGTGCCGGATGGACGAAGAAGTCGAGGAGCGTCGAACTGATCAGCCCGCCGAGGATCACGGTCGCGACGGGGTAGAGGATTTCCTTGCCGGGCTCGCCGGCCGCCATCACCAGCGGCACCAGTGCGATGCCGGCGGTCAGAGCCGTCATCAGCATCGGCGCGACACGCTCTTTGCCCGCCCGCTCCAGCATCTCCGGAGTGAATCCCTCTCCCTCGTGCCGCACGAGATGAAGGTAATGGGCGATCAGCAGAATCCCGTTGCGGGAGGCGATTCCTGAAAGCGAGATGAACCCGACCATGCTGGCGATGGTGAGCGACTGCCGAGTGAGCACGAGGGCTGCCACCGAACCGATCGCCGCCATGGGGAGCGCCGCGAGCACCTGCAGGGCGAGGTTGGTCGAGCGAAAGAGCGTGTAGAGGGCAAGAAACATGGCCGCGAGCGACACGAGACTCAACACCCCGATCATCCGGGTCGCCTGCCGCTGGCTCTCGAACTGTCCCCCGTACTCCAGGAAATAGCCCGTCGGCAGCTCCGCCTGAAGCGGTGCGAGCCGCGTTTGGATGTCGGTCACGACGCCGCCGAGGTCACGGCCCGCCGTATTGCACTGGATCACGATTCGCCGCCGCACGTTTTCCCGGTTGATCGTGTTTGGCCCGCTCCCCTGCTGAATGTCGGCCACGGTCTCGAGGGGCACGCGGCCCCCTGCAGGAAGGTTGATCGACAGCCGTCCCAGGGCGGCGATGTCGATGCGGTAGGGATCGTCGAGCCGCACGACGAGATCGAACTTCCGCTGCCCGTCGACGATCTCCGACACGGTCCTGCCGTTCAATGCGGTCTCGATGAACTCGTTGACCACGTCGGCCGTCAGTCCGTACTGCATGAGCTTGTCACGGAGCAGGCGAATCTGGAGTTGGGGAATCTCGACTTGCTGTTCGACCATGAGATCCTTCACGCCGCGGACGTCGGCGATCGCCGCTCGCATCCGCTCGGCCGTCCGCCGCAAGACGCCCAGATCGTCACCGTAGAGTTTGATGCCCACCTGGGCCTTCACTCCGGAGAGCATGTGGCTGATGAGATGGGCCAGGGGCTGCTCGACGGAGACCACGATCCCCGGCACCTGCGTGAGCTCCTCGCGGAGTTCCTCCAGCACCTCCTCGCGATCGCGGCCGGCGGCTGGATCGAAGCTGACGATGATCTCCGAGGCATTGACGCCCTCGGCATGCTCGTCGAGTTCTGCCCGTCCCGTCCGCCGGCTGATGGTTGCGACACCCCGCACCCTGCCGATCCGCTCGTCGACCATCGCTGCAATCGCCGTGGAGGTCGCGAGGGACGTTCCCGGAGGCAGAAGCACGTTGACCTGCACGCAGCCCTCGTTGAACGGCGGCAGAAAGTCACGCCCGAGCCCCATCACGACGGCGACACTCACCCCGACCGCGACGGCCACCGCGCTCAGGATCGGGGCTGGAAAGCGGACCGACAGTCGGATCGCCCAGCCCGCGCACGCCTTGAGGCCCTTGAGCAGCAGGCCGTCGGTGCCATGCGCCATGAACCGGGCCTGGGGAAGCAGCCAATAGGAAAGCACGGGGGTCACGGTCAGGGAGACGACGAGTGATGCGAGGATCGACACGATGTAGGCGATGCCCAGGGGCGTAAAGAGCCTGCCCTCCATGCCTTCCAAGGCGAACAGCGGGACGAACACGAGCACCACGAGAATCGTGCTGAAGACGATCGAGTTGCGCACCTCGCTACTGGCCTCGTAGACGACGCGGAGCGCAGGCTTGGGGCTGGGCAGCTGGGCGTTTTCCCGCAGTCTGCGGAAAATGTTTTCGACATCGACGATGGCATCGTCGACGAGCTCACCGATGGCGACGGCGAGACCACCGAGCGTCATCGTGTTGATCGACATCCCGAGCCACTGGAAGACGAGCCCGGTGATCACGATCGACAGCGGGATCGCCGTCAACGTGATGAACGTGGTGCGAAAGTTGAGCAGGAACAGAAACAGCACGATCACCACGAGGATGCCGCCGTCTCGCAGGGCCTCGACGACGTTGCGGATGCTGAGGTCGATGAAGGTCTTCTGTTGGTAGAGGTCCGGGTCGAGGCGGATGTCGGCGGGCAGCGAGGGGCGGAGTTCCTCCAGAGCCCGGGTCACCTCGTCGGTGAGTCGCCGCGTGTCGGCGCCAGGCTGCTTGGCGATCACGAGGATCACCGCGGGCCGGCCGTTGACGGCGGCGTCTCCACGCTTGACCTGCGCGGCCTCGGCCACGCGGGCCACCTGTCCGAGCACGACCGGCCGCCCGCCCGACGTCTTGACCACCACCGACACGAGATCATCGACGCTTTGAATGCGGCCGAGCGAGCGGACCAGCAGTTCATTGCTCCCCTGATTCAGGTAGCCCCCCGTGGCGTTGGAGTTGCTGGCCTGCACCGCGGCCTCGACCTCGTGCAGCGTGAGGCCGTAGGTGAGCAGCGACTCCGGGTCGACGAGCACTTGAAACTGCTTTCGGCCGCCCCCCATGGTCACGACCTGCGCGACACCGGGAATGGTGAGCAGCCGCTGCCGCACCACCCAGTCGGCCAGCGTGCGGACCTCGATCGGCGGCGTATGGTCGTCGACGCTGGACATGCCCACGTGCATCACCTGCCCCATGATCGACGAGATGGGGGCCAACTGCGGACGGATCCCCTTCGGCATCCGATCGAGCGCGACCGCGATCTTTTCGGCGACCACCTGCCGGTCGACGTAGATGTCGGTGCCCCAGGCGAACTCCACGGAGATCACCGACAGACCGACACCGGATGAACTTCGAACAGCCTGCACGCCCGTGGCCCCGTTGAGGACCGACTCCAGCGGGAACGTGACGAGAGTCTCCACCTCCTCCGGTGCCAGCCCCGGAGCCTCGGTCATCACCGTCACCCGCGGACGGTTGAGGTCTGGAAAGACGTCGATCGGAAGTCGCCAGAGCGTGATACCGCCGCAGACGAGCACCACCAACGCCAGCACGATCGTGAGCAGGCGGAAGCGCAGGGCGTGGGCAATGATGGCGTTGAGCATCAAACACGGCTTTCGGGACGGGGGCGAACGGCCTCGTCAATGGTTGTGGCCCGCGTGCGGGTCGATCCCGCCGCCGGCCTTGTTCTTCAGCGCCAGCTCGAGTTGCTGGGCTCCCGACATCGCCACCCGGTCGCCAGGAAAGAGCGTGCCATCGTTGGCAATGACGACCCAGCGAGGATCGCGGTACTCCACATGCACGGGCTCGCGGTCGAAATGGTCGCCGTTGGATCGGAACACGTAGTTCTCGATGCCGTCTTGGGCGACCGCTTCGGCCGGCAGCACGATCCGCTCGGCCCACTCCTCCACCGGCACCCGGAGCTGCATCCGTTGGCCCGGCTTGTAGCGCCAGGTCACGAAGCGGCGCGGTGCGACGGCGTCAGCCCCGGCCACGGCTTCATTGGGAAGCGTGACATAGAAGCGGAGCGTCCGTGATTCCGGTGCGATCCGGTCGGCGATGAAGGCGATACGCAGGCCCTCCAGGGTGTTGCCTGCCTCGTCTTTCGCCCCGAGGACCGCGGTCAGCGGCGTGCCGGTGGCCGCCACCTCGGTGATCTGGGCGATGTCCTGCTCGAAGGCCTCACCCTCGACCAGCAGCGTGCCGTGATCCACGAGCACGGCGAGCGTGTCGCCCGCCGTGACGTGCTGACCACGTTCGACGGCCAGTTCCTGCACGACGAGCGTGCCGCTGCCGCCGTTGAGCGCCGCGGCCCCGGGGGCCCGCACGAGGAAGTTTCCCAGCAGCGTGCGGGTGGTGAGGATGGCGTCGACCTGCGATTCGGCGAGGCCATGCAGGAGAAGCGCCTGCCGCTGCGCGAGCAGCACGGCCTCCAGTTTCTGGAGCTCGTACTTTCGCTCCAGGATCGTCTTGGTCGGAATCAAGCCCTCGGGCCCGATCCCCTCGAGCCGGGCGATCTCCCGGCGGACGATATCGACTTCCGCCGTCGTACGCAGCAGATCGGCTTGGGCCTGGACGAGTTCCTCGTGCGTCAGCCGGATTTCAAAGAGCGGCTGGTCAGGCGACACCGCCTCGCCCTCGGTGACGAGGATCCCGGTGAGATATCCGGTCATGGGGGCGATGATCGTGAAGCTGGAGCGGCCGCGGCGCTCGACCACCATGCCCGGCACGGTGATCGTGCGGTGAAATGTGGTAAGCGCGATGTCTCCCTCCTTCAGCCCGATACTCCGCCGGGCCTGCGCGGATAGCTCGAGTGTGTTTTCCTCGACGTGTCCCTCATGATCGTGGGCATCATCGGGCGCGTGATCGGGGGGGGGCACCGCGGCCTCCACAGCGATGTGCTCCCCGGTAGACACGCCCCCCAGAGAGCCGATGACCCAATCCCGAACCGGCTGCGGCCAAGAGCGATGCAGGGCAAGCGTCGCAATCGTGACCGCGACCACACCGGCCAGCGCGAGCGCTATTCTCGACGGCACTTTCGACTGAGCAGCAGAACTCATGGATCATTCCTCGGTGTACGCCAAACACGAAAGAGGGCAGGGGGCACCGCCTCCCCGAAGCGGAGCCACGGGAAGGAAGTGACAAGGGCGCCGACACCCGTTGCCTCGATGTGCGAGGCGGCACGTGCGTCGCGAGACCCGGGCAGCGGCCGAAAGGGCCGTGCGGGGAGCGTCAGATGAGGAGACGCTCGTAGAGCGGAGGCCGCAGGACGGAGAGCACCGGGCACCGGCATCGCCTCCGTGCTCCCGCGGCGGCCCGCGACAGAGCCATCAACGTGGCATCCCGCCACTCGCTCAGCGACACCGTCGATGGAAGCCATGTCGTCCCGGCTTCCCCTTGCGTTACGGTCGCAGCACAGCTGCAGCCGTCGCACCCACAGTGAGATAAATCGCAGCCGCACGTGCCAGCGGCCGCGATCAGGGCCGGTTCGCCGAGGTCACCCGCAGAGCCCGGCGAATCGTGGTCGCCGCCGTGGCCGTTGCAGCAGGCCTGGGCATCGCCGCGGACCTGCTCCCCATGGTGGCAGTCGGCTGCCACGTGGAAATGAGCCGCATGCAGACAGCAGCCGCAGGTGAAGTGCATCACCGTGGCGAGCATCGTCAGATAGGCGAGACCAGACCGCATGCGTTACCTCGTCGGCAAGAATTATCGGTTGGCGGCGATCGCGGCTCAACTGGTTTTCGAACCGTGCGTCAAAACAACCGAGGCGACACCCTGCGCTTGCCTATCTTGGGAAGATATCCTGCTCTCCCTCGATTCCACCACCCGGATTCCCATCGCTCGCGCTCCGGGCTTTTTGGGGGCATCACCGCCGCCAGGAAGCCCCAAGCGCAAGCGCGGGGAATCCGCCCACCACCCCAACCCGCCCACACCACGACACGGGTCGCCACCCGGATTCCCATCGCTCGCGCTCCGGGCTTCTTGGGGGCGCCGCCAGGAAGCCCCAAGCGCGAGCGCGGGGAATACGCAATCCACCCCAACCCGCCCGTCAGGACGAAGCCTGCCGACGGCGGAAATCGGTGAGGGCGGCCGCATCCCTGGCCAACTTGGCCTCGAGTTCCGCGAGTTGGGCCCGCTCCTTCGCCACGACCGCCTCGGGGGCGCGTGCGGCAAACTTCTCGTCGGCGAGTTTTGCCTGCTTGGCCCGCATGAAACCAGCCGTCTTCTCGTTTTCCTTGACGAGCCGCGCAATCTCGGCATCGATATCGACCAAGTCCGCAAGATCGACAAACACGTCGCAGCCCGCGGCCGATGCCGTTGCGGCCGCTGGCGGCGCCGACGCATCGGGGCCCAGCGCCGTGATCCCGACTGCCGCCATCGACTCGATCGCCGGCCGCATCGGATCCAGAAGCGTCGCCACGTCGCCCGCCGCGCGGATCGCGACCATGAGCCGTGTCTTCGGCGGCACGTTTTGCCGGGCACGAATCTCACGGATCGCCGCGACCACCGCGAGGAACGAGCCGAACTGGTTTTCCGTACGGGGGTCGATCCAGGCCGCCGGGGGTACGGGCCACCGCGCCACCATCAGCGACTCCGGCAGCGGCTTGTCCGACTCGTCCCAGGGCATGCGGCGATCGCCGGCCGCCTCGCGGAGGTGCTGCCAGATCTCCTCGGTCACAAATGGCATGATCGGATGGAGCAGCCGGAGGATCGTGTCGAGGCCCACGAGCAGCATCGTTTGCGCCTGGTGTCGGTGCGCGGGATCGGCGAGCCGCGGCTTCGAGAGCTCGAGGTAGGCACTACAGAACTCGTCCCACGCGAAGGCGTACAGAATCCGCGTGGCCTCAGCGAAGCGATACTCGTCGATCGCCTGCGTGGCCTCGCGGGTGACGCTCGCCAGCCGGCTCAAGAGCCAGCGGTCGGCCAGTTCTAGCGACACCGGATCGGACAGCCCGCGTTGAATGTCGACAGGCGGTCCGTCGTTCTCGCCACCGGCGGCATCGAGGCTCATGAGTACGAACCGCGTGGCGTTCCAAAGCTTGTTGGAAAAGTTCCGGCCCGATTCAAACTTCTCGCTTACCGCCGGCCCGCGGGGCAGGGCGAGGTCGGCCTCGACGCTAGCCCATTGCGTACGGAAGGGCTTCGCACACTTCGGACAGTCGATCCGCGGCTTGACGCGATTTTGCACCGTCTGCTCAATCAGCTGACCGCATGCCGGACACTGAAACTCGACCGGCATCCGCACGTCCTGCGTCTCGGTCGCCATGCTCGCCAGCGCGAAGCGGAGCGCGTCGGCGCCGAGGGTCTCAATCACGTCCAACGGATCGACACCGTTCCCCTTGCTCTTGCTCATCGTCTCGCCGTAGCGGTCGAGGATCTTGGGGTGGATGTAGACCTCGCTGAACGGAATCTCGCCCGTGTCGAACACCCCCATGATCACCATCCGCGCCACCCAGAGCGTGAGGATGTCGCGACTCGTGACCAGCGCGCTGGTCGGATAAAAGGTGGCGAGATCGGCGGTCTGCCGCGGCCAGCCGAGCGTCGAGTGGGGCCAGAGCGCTGACGAGAACCAGGTGTCGAGCACGTCGGGATCCCGCGTGAGTTGCCCGCCCGCGATTGTCTCCGTGGCAAGCGACTCGTCGGAAGAGCAGACGAACCAGCCGTCCACTTCGTCGCTTCGCCAGGCCACCGTGGCCCGGTCGCCAAACGCCTGCCGCAAGTCGGCTTCCGTCACGCCCGTCACGTGCCAGATCGGAATCCTGTGGCCCCACCAGAGCTGCCGGCTCACCGGCCAGTCACGCTTCTCGGAGAGCCAGTCAACGTAGCTCTTCGCATACCGCTCAGGTACGATCCGCACGCGGCCGCCCGTCACGGCGTCGAGTGCCGGCTGGGCCAGTTCGTCCATCCGGATAAACCACTGGTCGGCGAGGTAGGGCTCGATGGGCGTCTTGGAGCGGTCGGAATGGGCCAGCTCAATCACACGGTCTTCGACCTGGATAAGCTGCCCCGTGGCCTCGAGGTCGGCCACCACCTTCTTCCGGGCCTTGTGCATCGTGAGGCCCGCGTAGGGCCCGGCCTCGGCGTTGAGCGTGCCATCGGGGTTGAGAATATTGAGCATGGGCAGGCTGCGCCGCTTGCCGACGTCGTAGTCGTTGGGATCGTGCGCGGGCGTGATCTTCACGCAGCCTGAGCCCAGCTCGGGCTTGGCCCACTCGTCGGCCACAAGTGGGATCGCGCGGCCGAGCAGGGGAAGCCTCAACTGGCGGCCAGCGTGCGCCATGGTGGCGAGCGTCTCGAGCGTCGGCAGGAGGTCACGGCGGCGGGCGGCGAACTCGTCGAGTTGGGCGTCGATCTCCGGCTGCTCCTTCGCCGATGCTGTTGCCCGCTTTTGACGAACGGCGGCCTCGGCCGCGTCGAGGGCGGCGGCAGGGGAGGGGTGGACCGCAACCGCCGTGTCACCGAGCAGTGTCTCGGGCCGCGTGGTGGCCACCGTCACGCTGGCCGGCTCTCCCGGCTTCGGATCGATGACGTCGTAGCGGATGTGCCAGAAATGGCCCTTCACCTGCTCGTGAAAGACCTCGTCGTCGCTGACGGCCGTCTGGAGGAACGTGTCCCAGTTGACGAGCCGCTTGCCGCGGCGGACGAGCCCCTTCTGGAAGAGGCGGAAGAAGGCCTCGCGGACGGCAGCCGCACACTGGTCGTCGAGCGTGAAGCGAACGCGGTCCCAGTCGCAGCTTGCGCCGAGATCGCGGAGCTGGCCCAGGATGCGTTTTTCGTACTGCTCCTTCCAGGCCCAGATTCGCTCGACGAGTTTTTCACGGCCAAGATCATGCCGCGAGAGTTTCTCCTCCTCCAGCAGCCGCCGCTCCACCACCGCCTGGGTGGCGATGCCCGCGTGGTCGGTGCCCGGCATCCAGAGCGTGAGGAAGCCCTGCATCCGCCGCGTGCGGACGAGCACGTCCTGCAGCGTGTTGTTGAGCGCGTGGCCAAGGTGAAGCGCGCCGGTGACGTTGGGCGGCGGAATCACCACTGAATAAACGCGGCGGCCAGCCTCCGGCTCGGCATGCCACAGGCGGTGGGTGTCCCAGAGGGTGCGGCAACGGGCCTGCGCGGCCTTATGGTCGTATTGCTTCGGCAGTTCGTGCATGGTGAAAAAAGCGGGAGGGTGAGGATGCTCTGATCTCAGACGGGCCCAAGCGTAATCGACAGAGGTGGATCACCGGCACAGGGGCGGCAAAAGTCTCGTCGAGATGGGCCGAAGCGGCCCGCTCTCGTGTCGTGACCACACGACTTTTCCTTGGCCTCGGCCTCAGGCCTGGCCACACGCGGCCTGGTTCCTCGCGGCGGTGAGGTCTTCCGGCACGAGGTCGAAAGCAAACTTCTTGAGACTGCCGCCGAGGGCGTTGGAGAGTCCGCCTCAAGGCTCGGGTACGCACTCTTATGGCAGCCTTCAGGCTGCCATAAGAGCAGGTGATCAGGCGACAAGCCGATGCTCGTCAAGAAGCCCGAGGCAGAGACGTCGGATCGCTGCGATCTCGCGCTGAAACTCCTTGTGCGATTCTTCGGCGCTGAGCGCTTCAAGCAAGTCAGGGAGTTGCACGCCTCGGCCCATCACTTCGTCTGCGGCTTTGCAGGGCATTCTCTCGCGCACAAAACGACAGTTTTCCGAGTTAAAAAAGATGCCGATCGCCTCCGTCGGGCTCAGAAGCCCGTTTTCCAGCGATTCGAGAATGCCAAGGGTAAGGAGGGCAAAAAGTTCCGGTTGCCTTGCTGGATCATCACCAGCAGCGCTCAACACCAACTGCAAGTTCATTGGCTTTTGCATGGTCACGAGCCGGACTCGGCCTTCCACGGAAAGAACTTAACGCCGGCGACCGCGCCGGAAGCGTGCTCAAAGTAGTGTACCTCGCCGTGGGATCCTGGCTTGATGACCTTTTGCCATCGCCCTGCCTTCAGCATCCGAAGGTGCTGCAAGAGCGATTGATTTCGCACAGGATATTTGAGTGTTCCGCTTTTTTCAGGCCGCCAGGAATGTGGAACCGATCCAGAGCTCAGAACGTCGTTATAGAGATGCAATGGCACGGTCGCTTTTCCGCGAGGCTGTGCTAATGAATGTACATCTGTATACTTCTCTGTCAACTTTCGCAAAAAGGGGGGACGGCGTTGGTTGAACGTCGAGAACATGGGTTCGATCGGGTTGAGATCTGGGCTGTATGGCGGAAGGTAGACGACCCTCGCGACACGTCGCTTCACCTTTCCGGCAATCACTGTGCCGAACAAGATTGCCCGGATGGCTTCGCCCGCGGACCGTCAGAGCGCCCGGCGATGTTTGCTGCGGGGAATCTTGCGGACCACGGTTGCGGTTGCGGCCGCACCGCTCTCCGGCTTCGGAGCCTCCTGCCGCGAGCGGCCTTCGCGACGCGGTCCGGCAACGCGGCCCCCCTGCGGGCGACCCTGCCCCTGGCTCTGGCCACGTCCTTGGCCACGCCCCTGACCCCTTCCTTGCCCACGTCCGCGGGATGGACGACCTTCCCCACGCCCGCCGCCACCGCGCTGGTCGTCGGCGGCAGCCGCCGCGTTCCAGGCCGGCGGCTCGTTCCGCTGCGGAATGGTCCGCCGCAGCAGCCGCTCGATCGCCGCCAGCCGCGGCCGCTCCTCGTGGTCGCAGAACGAAACCGCCGCGCCGGTCAGGCCCGCGCGGCCGGTCCGGCCGATGCGATGGACGTAGGTCTCCGGCTCGTGCGGGAGTTCGTAGTTGACGACGTGCGACACCTCGTCGACGTCAATGCCGCGGGCCGCGATGTCGGTGGCGATCAGCACCGGCGGCTGTGGAGACTTGAACGCCGCGAGCGCTCGCTCCCGCTGCCCCTGCGACTTGTTGCCGTGGATCGCCGCGGCAGAGATACCCGCCTTGTCGAGGTCGCGATGGAGTTTGTCGGCGCCGTGCTTCGTCCGCGTGAACACGATCACGCGGCCGGTCGCCTCTCCGCGGAGCAGCTCCACAAGCTTCGCCTTCTTGTCCGCCTTCGAGACGAAATACACCGACTGCGTCACCGTGTCAGCGGGGGTGGCCTGCGGAGCAGTCTTCACCTCGAGCGGCTCGCGGAGAAAGTCGGACGCGAGCTCGCGGACCTCAGCGGAGACCGTGGCAGAGAACAGGAGCGTCTGCCGGTCGGTCGGGAGCATGCCGATGATCTTGCGAATCGGCTGGATGAATCCCATGTCGAGCATCCGGTCGGCCTCGTCGAGCACCAGAAACTCCACCGCGCGGAGGTCGACCAGCCGCTGGCCGATGAGGTCGAGCAGCCGGCCGGGAGTGGCCACGAGCACGTCGACACCACGCTGCAGAGCGGTGGCCTGCGGCCGTTGGCTGACGCCGCCGTAGATGACCGCCGCCGAGAGATTGGCGAACCGTCCGTAGGCTTTGAAGCCCTCCAGAATCTGGCTGGCGAGTTCGCGGGTCGGGGCAAGCACGAGTGTGCGGCAACGCTTCGGGGCAGCCCGCCGCGGGGCGGCGAGCATCCGCTCGATGAGCGGCAGGGCAAAGGCGGCCGTTTTGCCGGTGCCGGTCTGGGCACATCCGATCAGGTCGCGACCGGCCAGGATCGGGGGCACCGCTCGCGACTGGATCGGCGTGGGCACGGTATAGCCCTCGGCGGCGAGCGCCCGGAGCAGCAGTTCCGTCAGCCCGAGATCGGCGAACGTGTTTGAGGAAACGGTGGAAGTGGTAGCAGTATTCAAGACAGTGATCCTTGGACGGATGGTGGGAAAACAATAGCCCGGAGGCGGGGCCGCACGAATGCGGTGATCCTGACGATGGATCACCGCCTGCCAAGCGGCATGAAACTCACGCGAGTCAGGACAGGTCGCCTGCCAACGCGGAGAAGCCGCTTCGAGAGATGCGATCGCGGCTGTAGGGGCCCGACACAAGGTCAGGCACAGCCATCATCGATTCCGAACGAACGAAAGGATACCACGCCGAGGGCGGCAGGGCAACGTGATTCTTCGGCTCCTTCACCGCGACAGGAAGTAGTGGAAGGAATCGGCGAGGGCCAGCCAACTGGCCTCGATGACGTTTTCGCTCACGCCCACCGTACCCCACACGCTCTCGCCGTCGGTGCTCTCGATCGACACGCGGACCTTGGCGGCCGTCCCCTCCTGGGCATTGATGACACGGACCTTGTAGTCGAGCAGATGCATCCGTGCGAGCGCCGGATAGGCGACTTCCAGCGCCTTGCGGAGGGCCGCGTCGAGCGCGTTGACCGGGCCGTCTCCCTCGGCCACCTCATGCCGGTGCGTGCCGCTCACGAGCAGCTTGACGGTGGCCTCGGTTCGCACGTCGCGGCCGTCGCGACTCTCCACGGCGACGTGGTAGCTCTCCTTTTCGAATCGCGAAATGAACGTGCCGGCACACCGTTCGACCAGTAGGTCGAACGACGCCCCGGCCGCCTCGAACTGCCAGCCCTCGTTCTCCAGACGGCAGACCTCGGCGAGCACCTTGTCGAGCAGCACCCGATCGTTCTTGACGTCGGCCCGCGTCACCATGGCGGCGATGTTGGAACGGCCCGAGAGTTCGCTGACGAGAATCCGCCGCGAGTTGCCCACGGCCTCGGGGGAGATGTGCTCGTAGGATTCGGTCGCCTTGGCAACCGCATGGACATGCATACCCCCCTTGTGTGCGAAGGCGCTCGAGCCCACAAACGGCTGACCGGGCCGATACGACATGTTGGCCGTCTCGTAGACGAACCGTGAAAGTTCCGTGAGATGGGCCATGCCCGTGGCCGCGAGCACGCGCTGGCCGCTCACCTTGAGGGCCAGGTTCGCGACTACGGAGATCAGGTCGGCGTTGCCACACCGCTCCCCGAGTCCATTGATCGTGCCCTGCACCTGCACGGCACCGGCCGCCACGCCGGCCAGCGAGTTGGCGACCGCCAGATCGCAGTCGTTGTGGCAGTGGATCGCGACAGCCGTGGGGCAGCCAGCCGCGTCGAGCGCTGAGATCGCCTCGCGAACCAGCGCGGCCACCTCGTCGGGAAGCGTGCCGCCGTTGGTGTCGCAGAGCACGATCCGCGTGGCGCCCGCGCGAGCCGCTGCTACGATCGTGTCGCGGGAATAATCGCGGTCGAGTTGCCAGCCGTCGAAGAAGTGCTCGGCGTCGTAGAAGACCTCGCGGCCCGCCTGTTTCAGATGGCCAACCGTGTCGGCGATCATCGCGAGGTTTTCCTCGCGCGACACCC
>JBBDNW010000182.1:0-9925 GCA_040877375.1 Pirellulales bacterium
GCTGCCGGTCAGCATCCTCCAGATGCTGAAACCTCCCGATCGTGAGGAGCCGGTCGGGGGCACGCGCAGCCGCCGGGGAATGTTTGCGACTCACGAGCAACGCCCCGTCGGCCACGCGGGCATCCTGTAGCAAAATCCCCCGGCGGCGAGCATGTCACCGCCGGCGAACCAATCCGGCACCGTATCAGTGCGACCCGGATTCCCCGCGCTTGCGCTTGGGGCTTCTTGGTGGGACGCGATGCCCTCACGAGCCGCAGCACCGTATCAATGCGACCCGGATTCCCCGCGCTCGCGCTTGGGGCTTCTTGGCGGGAAACACGCTCCCGATCGTGAGGAGCCGGGCACTTTGTCTCGCAGCCCCGCCCCACGCAAGACGCCGATTCATTTGCCAGGCCACCGGGGGCCAGCGACATCGTCAGCCCCACAGTCGGCTGATGGCGTTGTAATACAGCGGGATGCCGAGGCTGATATTGAAGGGAAACGTGACACTCAGCGACAGCAACTCAAAGAGCCCGGGATTCGCCTCGGGCACGGCCTGCCGCATCGCTGCCGGCACCACGATGTAAGACGAACTCGCGCAGAGCAGCGTGAAGAGCAACGCGTCGCCCTTGCTCATTCCCAGGGCGTAGGCGATGCCGATGCCCAGAGCGGCATTGACCAACGGAGCCAGGATTCCGAAGGCCACGAGTTTCGGCCCCACCTCGATGAGCTTGCCTGCCTTCCGAGCCGCGAGCATGCCCACATCGAGGAGAAACAAGAGCACCATTCCCTTGAAAATGCCCGACATGAACGGCTTCAGGCTCTCCCCCGAAGTCGGGCCCGTGACCACGCCGATCACGAGGCTGCCGATCAGCAAAAGGACCGTGCCGTTGAAAAAAGACTCGTGCAGGATCGCACCGATTCCAGGCCGCTTGCCGTTGTCTTCGCCTCGCGGCGCGAACATCCGCACCAGCATGATGCCCATGATGACGGCGGGCGATTCCATCAGCGACATGACGGCCACCATGTGACCGCCGTACTCGACGTGCTGCCGGCTGAGAAAGTCTGTGCCGACGACGAACGTCACGATGCTGATCGATCCGTAGGTGGCGGCCATCGCCGCGGCGTCGTAAACGCTGAGGATCTTTCGCAGGATGAAAAATGTATAGAAAGGTACGAACAGGGCCATCGACATGGCCGCTACGATCGTCGCCGCGACCTCCGACGTCAGGCCGGCCTGGGCGAGTTTCTCACCCCCGGTGTAGCCGATCGAGATGAGGAGGTAGGTGGAGAAAAACTTGGGAAGCGGATAGGGCAGCTCGAGGTCGGAATGCAGGAGCACGGCGACAAACCCGAGGATGAAAAACAGCGCGGCAGGGCTGAGGACGTTGGCGAGGATGGTCTGGGCGTCCATGGCGGTGGCTCCGGAAACACGGAATCTCGACAGCCATTCAGGCATGCCGACTCGCACGAATCTCGGCTCGCCCAGGGAGGAACCACAAATAGATAAAACGAGTTGTTCAAGAGAAAAAACCGATTATAGATTTTTTCTATTTTTGAATTGCTACTATCTATTGGAATGGCCATCCCGAATTGGCTGATAACGAAGTCGTAGAGGTGCGGAATGTTCCGTGCCGCGGAGGCTTTCCTACGGAGTGCGCGTCATGAATGGCTTGGGATTACCGGGGTCGTCGAGTCGTCGGCAGTGGCTGGGAGGTGCAGCCGCAGGCGTGGCTGCAGCCACCTGGCAGAGCGGCGGCGTTCGGCACGCATGGGGAAGCCAATCGGCGGCGGAGAACATGACACCGCAACAGGCGCTCGACTTTCTCGAAGGCGGCAATGCCCGCTTCGTTGCCGGCAAGAGCGCAGCCCCCAACCGTGACATCGAGCGGTTGCGGGAAGTCGCGCCACGACAGACGCCGTTCGCCGCGTTTCTCGGCTGCGCTGACTCGCGGGTGCCGATCGAGATCGTGTTCGACCAGGGCTTCGGCGACCTGTTTGTGACCCGCATCGCGGGAAACGTAGCGGCGACCGAGAACATCGCGAGCCTGGAGTTCGCCACGCATGTTCTCGGTGCAAAGGTGCTCTACGTGCTCGGTCACACGTCGTGCGGTGCCGTCGCGGCAGCCGCAAAGGGGGAGCCGGTGCCGGGGCAGATTTCCGCCCTGTTCCAACACATCCGCCCGGCCATCCGGATGGCCCGCGGTGACGTTGCCGCCGCCATTCGGGAAAACGTGCGAATCCAGGCCCAGACGCTCGTCGAGGCATCGACAGTCATCTCGGCGCTGGTTTCCGCCGGGAAGGTGCTCGTCGCCGGCGGGATCTTCGATCTTCAAACCGGGAAAGTCGAGCCCATCGACCTCGGATAGACACATGGACTGGCTCAACTACCACCACCTCCTCTACTTCTGGACGGTCGCCCGCGAACACAGCGTCTCGAAGGCCGCGGCATCGCTTCACGTGGCGCAGCCGACCGTGAGCGCGCAGCTCCGCACGCTCCAGCGGTCGCTTGGGCAGAAGCTGTTCGAACGGCAGGGACGATCGCTCAAGCTCACACCCGAGGGCGAAAAAGTCTTTCGATACGCTGACGAGATTTTCTCGCTTGGCCGCGAACTACTCCAGTCGGTGAAGGGGGAGCCACAGCATGCCCCGCGGCGGTTTCGCGTGGGCGTGTCAGACGCCCTGCCGAAGCTAACGACCTACCGCCTGCTCGAGCCCGCCCTGGCGATGCAGCCGGCGTTTCGCCTGCATATGCGGATCGACAAGACAGAGCGGCTGCTCGGGGAACTGGCCGTGCATGCGTTGGACCTCGTGATCGCCGACGCCCCGATGATGCCTTCCATGCGGGTGCGGGCATTTAGCCACCTCCTCGGCGAGACGAGCGTGTCGATCTTCGGGACCACCGCCCTCGCCCGGTCGGCGCGGCGGCAGTTTCCCCGCTCGCTCCACGGCGCGCCGATGCTCCTGCAGACGACCAACACGGCGGTGCGCCAGTCGCTCGACCAGTGGTTCGACGCGCACAAGATCGAGCCCTCGATCGTTGGCGAGGTCGAGGACATGGCGATGCTCCAGACGCTCGGCGAGCACGGGCTCGGCCTGTTTGCCGCACCGACCGTGGTGCGCCGAGAAATCTGCCGCCGCTATAAGGTAGCCTGGGCCGGCGAACTCGACCGGGTCCGCGAGCGGTTCTACGGCATCTCCGTGGAGCGGCGGATCACGCACCCCGCGGTGCGGCTGATCGCCGACCAGGCACAGCGTCGCCTGTTCACCTGATGGAATCACCCCGTCGAGCAAACTGCTGCCGATGAACTACGCCCTACGAACCCTCGATGCTCTTGAAGCCGAGGCCATCCACACGATCCGGGAGGTACTAGCCGGGTTCGAGAATCCAGTCTTGCTCTATTCGATTGGCAAAGACTCGATGTGCATGCTGCACGTGGCCCGCAAGGCATTCGCCCCGGGCCCCGTACCGTTTCCGCTCTTACACATCGATACGACCTGGAACTTTCGCGAGATGGTCGAGTTTCGTGACCACTACTGCCGGGAACAGGGCCTGCGGCTACTCGTGCACGTGAACGAGAAGGCGATCGCCGCAGGCATGAATCCGTTCGACTACCCGAGCAGCGTCTACACGCCCACGATGAACACGCACGCCCTGATCGAGGCGCTCACGCTGCACCGCTTCGACGCTGCCCTCGGTGGTGGCCGACGCGACGAGGAGAAGTCGCGGGCCAAGGAGCGAGTGTTTTCGTTCCGCGACACGCGTCACCAGTGGAACCCCAAGAACCAGCGGCCGGAGCTCTGGAACCTCTTCAACACGCGAATCAACCGGGGCGAGAACATTCGAGTGTTCCCGCTCTCGAACTGGACGGAACTCGACATCTGGCAATACATCCACCGCGAGCGGATCCCGATCGTACCGCTCTACTTCGCAGCGGAGCGGCCGGTCGTTGACCGCGACGGCCAGTGGATCATGGTCGATGACGACCGCTTTCGGCTGCGGCCCGGCGAGATGCCGGTCGTGAAGCGAGTGCGATTTCGCACGATGGGCGACTATCCGCTCACCGCCGCCCATGAGTCGACGGCAGTGACGGTGCCTGAGATCATCGAGGAGATGCTCCTCGCCCGCACGAGCGAACGGCAAGGCCGGCTCATCGACAAGGACGAGGCCGGATCAATGGAAAAGAAGAAGCGCGAGGGGTATTTTTGAATCTCTGGTGCGGAACATGTGGCTGACCTAAGAATAGGAACAGCCCGGTCAACGGCCGGTTGGGGTGGCAGGCGGATTCCCCGCGCTCGCGCTTGGGGCTTCCTGTCGGCAAGCAAAGCGGATGCCCTCAAGAAGCCCGGAGCGCGAGCGATGGGTATGCGGGTGGCGACCGTGCCACGGTGGAGCGAATCTCCCCACTCCACTGGCGCGAATCGCAACACTCGTTCGGGTCTGCCGGAGGTGGGTCGTGGCGTCACGGGCCGATGATAGCCTGGGCGCAGCGGCGGCCGCTGGCGAGGGCCCCGTTGATCGAGGCCGTGCCGCAATGGTCGCCACAGATCCAGAGGCCATTGGCAAGCTGCGGGCCGAACGCTCGGGCTAGCCGCGCCGCCGGTGATTCGTCGGGGAGTGCCCGGGCGACGTCGACCGTGGCAAGGTGGTGCCAGGCTTCGACCGCCTGCCCACACCACGCCGCCGCCTGCCGCTTCACCGCAATGACCGGATCTGCCTCCTTCCAGTCACCGCGGATCGACACGGTGATGAGCGACCGGCCCGGTGGCGCATAGCCCGTCGCGATATCGGAGGGCACCGTGAGGTTGTCGATCGGGCCGTCGGGCTCGGCGCTGACGAGCAGCGTGCGGGAGGTGAGCGGCGAGCGGTCGGCCGCGAACGCCATGAGCCGGGTACTCTTCCAGGCTCGCTCTGCGAGGCCACCGCGGAGGGCCTCAGGGAGCAGCGCGGCAGCCGATGCTCCGTCGACCGCCACCACGACGTCCTTGGCAGAGAGGACGGTGCCGTCGTCGAGCGTCACGTGCCCCGGAGCGCAGGATCGCACTGGTATGCCGAGCCGCACGCTCGCCGCCGGCAGCCTCGCGGCAAGCTGCCGCGGGATCGCATCCATCCCGCCTGCCGGCAGGCAGGCCCGCCCGAGGGAGAACATCGCGAAGTCGAAGAGAAACACCGCCGCCGAGGTGTCGAGCAACCGCTCGAGAAACACGCCGCCGAAGAAGGGCACAAAAAATCCACGAATGAAGCGCTCGGAAAAACCACGGCTCTCGAGTTCCTCGCGGGTCGTCCGCTCGCCCGCGGTCGTGGCCGCGTCGGGATCCACGCCGGATCGCACCATCCGGATCGCATCGCTTCGCAGCCGCGCTGTGCGCACGCCGTCGGCGATGCCCACGCTGCCATCGAGTATTGACCCCAGCGCTGCCAGCGGCCGCCGCCAGGGATCACTCACGCGCCGGAGCCTCGCCCCGCCGGCAATGATCGCCCCCGACTCGAATGCGCCCAGATGCAGAGCCGCCAGGTCGAGCAACCGCTGACCCTCCGGATAGGCGTCGTTATAGACCTGGAATCCGCGATCGATCCGAAAGCCATCGATCGTGTCGGTGGCAACGCGGCCCCCCACGCGATCGGCCGCCTCGAGCACCACCACTCCGCGGCCCGCACGCACGAGTTCCCCGGCACATGCCAGCCCGGCGAGCCCAGCCCCGACGACGATGCAGTCGACGGGGTGCGTCATCGCGCCGCCGTCCCCGCGATTCGCGCGGCAAGCCACCGCCCCGCTGCCAGTCCGCTTGTCGCCGCCCCCTCGACTCGCGGCCCGGCGAAAGCGTCGCCGCAGCAGACAATCGGTGGGGCCGTTGTCACGGCGATCAACGATTCGGGCAGGATCGTGGTTGGCGTGGCAAACTTCCAGCGGTGAACCGATCGTTCCACTACGACGGTCGCCGGATCTCCGTCGATCCACGGCCGCACCGCATCGACGAGCAGCTTGGCAACCTCGTCGAGGGGCATGTCGAGGTGCGTGCGACTGAACGCGCCGGTGGCGTGAACCGTCAGGGCCGGCACTGCCGAAATGCCCTTCCGCTGATTATCGGCCAACCAGGCGACCGGGCCCGTCGCATCATTCTCGAACTGGATGGCCCCGGGCTCCGGCAGCAGGCTCGGTCGGTCGAGCACGAGCATGACTGTGAAGCAGGGATCGTAGGCGACGGTGCGGAGCGATCGAACGGCGGCCTCGTCGGCCCTCTCCAGCAGGCCGCCGGCCGAAAGCAGGTCGAGGGATTGAGGCACCGGTGACGTGAGCACAACGCCCGCAGCCTCGAAGAACTCCGCAACGCCGCCCTCGTGGTCGATTCTGAGCCTTAGGCCGCCGTTGATCTCGGCGATCGACGCCACCTTGGCGCTCGTACGGATTTCTACCGCATCGCCGCGCTCTGCGAACCGCGCCGCGAGCCACTTCGGCAGGTCGGTCATTCCGCGGACACCGCGATACCGCGGATGGCCGTCGCCCACGGGCCTGCCGCCCACTCGCCCGTCGGCCCCGATGCTGCCGTCGCGAGAGAAGCCACGACACCACTCGGCCACCGTGCCGGTCCGCTCCGCATCGCCCACGACCGCACCGAAATCTTCCGTCCGTACCGTGAAGAACTGCGCACCGTGGTCGCAGACGGCCCCGCCCAGCCGCCGCGTCGCCATCCGGCCACCGATCCCTCGGGATTTCTCGAGCACGATCACGCGGCATCCCGCAGCCGCCAGTTCGGTCGCCGCAAGCAAGCCGGCGACTCCGGCCCCGACGACGAGGGCGTCGCATGAGTCGTATCGCGATTTCTGGCTGACAGCCTGGTGCTCCATGTTTCTCTCAGCGGTCACGTCGGCAACCCCACAGCCGGCAGGAGCATTCGCACAGGCTCGGTCGTCAGCGGCAGGCGGCTCGATGCCAGCAACTCGGCCGCCGCACAGCCCGACATGATGCCCACCGTCTCGGCCATCGATCTCACCCGCGAAAAGATATGCGCTTTCTCGGCCGGAAACTGCGAACGGTAGCAGGCGATAGCCTCGATCTTCGCGTCGACGTGCGCCGCGATGTCGACCGCCAGAGGCCAGTGGCCGTGCGGCACCTGCGGCACGCCCGCGAACAGAAAATAGGTGAGGAACTGTGGCACCGTGTGCACTGGCAGGCCCGCGAACGTGTCGTCCCACTTCGTGAGCCGTGAATAGAAAACGGCTGCTTCCGTGATCGCCATGGCCTGCGCGTGGTCGGGCGACGCCAGCGGTGTCTTGTCGCCGAGCCCGATCACGATCCGTGGTCGCCAGCGACGAAACACCTTGGCGAGCGCGACCCGCACCTCAAACTCATCGAACAGCCGCCGGTTCGTAAAGGGCAGCGTCTCGCGATGCACCACGCCGAGCACCGCCGCGGCCGCCGCCGCCTCGCGGAGTCGCTCTTCGGGACCACTCGATCGCGGCGTCGGTTCGCCATCGGTGAGGTCAACGATGCCTACCCGGTGGCCCTGGGCTGCCAGGAGCGCGAGTGTGCCACCGCAGCCGATCTCAACATCGTCGGGGTGGGCACCGACCGCGATCACATCCAGCGGCTGCGGCAGATCGGCCATCATGTCACGCCGGCTTCGTGGCCGCGATCAAAAACATCGGATTGATCGCCTCGAAGCGGATGCGGTCGAGTTGCTCGATGCCTCGAGCGATGTTTACCATCCAATAGGCGGCGTCACCCGATCGCGCCCGCAGGTGCGCATGCACGGCGGCGAGGTTCTCGATGCTGTTGCACGCGGTCACAAGCCGACCGCCCAACTTCAGTCGTCCCCACGCCTGCTCGACGAGCATCGCGACGTCACGGCCACTGCCACCCACGTAGATCGCATCGGGGTCGGGTAGCGACTGCCAGGCCTCGGGGGCTTGGCCGAGCACCGGATGGAGGTTCTTCACGCCAAAACGCGCGGCATTCTCGCGAATCAGCGAGTGGTCGTCGGGATCCATCTCGATCGCGTACACAACGCCGTCGCGGGCGATCCGCGCCGCCTCGAGGCCGACCGACCCGCTGCCGGCACCTACGTCCCACATCACGCTCGTTGTTTGCAGACCCAGTTCCGCGAGCGCCAGCGACCGTACCTCGGACGGAGTCAGCAGGCCGCGTTTGGGCCGCGACTGGAGGAAGCACTCGTCCGGATTCCCAAACAGCCGCGTGCCCACGTGGCCCGGCTTGTCGGCGACCCGGGCTTTCCGGACGAGAATCATCACGTTGGGCGAGGCGAACGAATCCTTGGCGATCTCGGCAAGGCTGCCCTGCGTGACACGCTCGTCGGGTGAACCAAGATTCTCGCAGACGTAGGCCTGAAAGGAATCGATGCCCTCGTCAAGCAGGGCTCGGGCCACGGCCGGTGCCGGCCATTGATCGCTCGTGAACAGCCCCGCCGTGTCGCTCGATCGCACGCGGTCGATGACCCGCTCGATCGATTGGCCGGCGAGATTGGCAAGAAAGGCCTCCTCCCACGACTCCTTCACGCGTGCAAACGCCAGTTGCATGCTGCTGACGTGCGGCACGACCTCAAAGCGATCTTTGCCAAGCTTCGAGCAGACATAACGGGCCGTGCCGTAGAAGAGCGGATCGCCTGACGCGAGCACCACGATCCGCTTCGATGCTCCAGCCTCGATTCGCTCGACGAGTTCCTCGAGATTCGAAGCGGGCACCAGTCGCGACCGCAGCCCCGCGGGCATGAGTTGGGCGCACGATTCGGGGCCCACCAACATGTCGGCAGCCTCCACGAGCCGGCGGGCATGGGCTGTCATGCCCTCGACGCCGTCGTCACCAATGCCAACGATGTAGACCTTCTCCGCAGCCACGACGATGGTGTCCTCTGGGAAGCCACGACGGCAGCCGTCAGGCCGCGGCGGCGATCAGGCCTGAAACGAACTGCCACATCCGCAGCTCTTCTTCGCGTTCGGGTTGATGAACGTGAAGCCGCGTTTGTCGATCCCCTCGTGGAAGTCGAGCGTTGTGCCGTCGAGGAACAGATCACTCTTCTTGTCGACCACCACGGCCACACCGTGCTGGTCCGACTTCGTGTCGGCCTTCACGTCAAACTGCGTGTCGAAGCCGAGCGAATAGCTGAAGCCACTGCAGCCGCCGCCGGCGACGCCCACGCGAAGCACCGTTGCCGGATCGAGCTTCTGCTCGGTGATGATTTTCTTGACCTCGCTGGCTGCCTTCTCAGTGATCATGACCGACATGGGCGGAATCCTCCTACTGACCTGTTTCGTCGATGACCGCTTTCTCGCAGGTCCCGATGCATTAATAGTATCCCACTGCTGCCGATGCGGAAAGCCCTGGGGGTGGGGCGTGGGGGCAATCCTGGCAGGATGTGGTGTCGCTACGGGAGACGCGGCGTGAGCTGCCCACAAGAAGCCCGGAGCGCGAGCGATGGGAATCCGGGTGGCGACCCAGGCGGTGGCGCAGAGCGAATTGAGGTGGGGAACGTTTTCCCCGCGCTCGCGCTTGGGGCTTCCTGGCGGGAAGTGTCGCGGATCAAAACGCGTTGCGTCGGTTTGCTCCCAAAAGCCCCACGGCGGCATCCAAGACCTGCGCCCAACCTGCCGGCAGCCTATATCGCCCGTAAACCGGCGACGCCCGCCGCGATTCGGGCCGCTGCTTCGTCGACCTCCGCTTCGGTCGTGAAGCGGGACAGTCCGAACCGCAGGCTGGCCCGAGCCTGATCCTCCGAGAGCCCGAGGGCCAAGAGCACGTGGCTCGGCCGTGGGCTCTCCGACGAGCAGGCGCTGCCGGAACTCACCGCCAGGCCTTCCCCTGACAGCGTCGCGAGCAGCGACTGGCCGTCAACACCGGGAATGTGAACGTTGAGGTTGTTGACGAGCCGTACAAGAGCGCGACCGCCATCATCGGCGTCGGGCGCGGGGCCGTCGATCGCGGGGCCGTCG
>JBBDNW010000182.1:10025-15515 GCA_040877375.1 Pirellulales bacterium
GATCGCGGGGCCGTTGATCACGACACCGGGAACCGTGTCCACGAGCGCTCCCCAGAGCCGGTCGCGGAGCCGCTGCATCTGCGGCCCCTCTTCGGCAAGTCCTTCGTTGGCGAGCCGCGCCGCCTCCGCAAGCCCCACGATCGCCGGCACGTCGAGCGTGCCGCTCCGCATGCCCCGCTCCTGGCCGCCGCCAAACACGAGCGGGTCGACGCGAACCGCTCGGCCGCGACGGCGGACGTAGAGCGCTCCCACGCCTTTCGGCCCGTGGAACTTATGGCCCGAGAAACTCGCGAGGTCCGCGCCGATCGCATCGACATCGATCCGCATCCGCCCGAGGGCTTGCGCGGAGTCGACGTGGAGCATCGCCCCCTCCGCATGCACGCGGTCGGCGATCGCCGCGACCTCCTGCACCACGCCGATCTCGTTATTGGCCAGGAGCACCGACACGAGAAAGGTGTCGGGCCGCAGCGCCGCGTCGAGGTCAGCGAGTCGGATCCGGCCGGGCACGCCGGGATCATCCTGACCGACCACCGGCAGCCGCGTGACGGCGAAGCCTGCACGTTCCAGGTGTTCGATGGGATCGAGGATGGCGTGGTGCTCGGTGGCGATCGTGATCACATGGCCCCGCGAGATGCCTCCGGTCCGGCCGCGGATGCGAGACGCCGTGCCGAGGATGGCGAGGTTCGCGCTCTCGGTGGCCCCACTGGTGAACACGATCTCATTGGCCCGGGCCCCGATCGCCGCCGCAAACGCCGCGCGCGAGGCATCGACTGCAGCCCGCGCCTCGCGGCCCAGCTCATGGGTCACGCTGCCGGCGTTGCCGTAGCGGTCGGTGAGCCACGGCAGCATCGTCTCAAGCACCCGCGGATCGAGCCGGGTCGTGGCGTGGTTGTCGAGATAGATCACGGCCGCGTCGCACCACAGTGCCTGGAACCTTTTCGATCAGTCCAGCCTACCCTCGCGGAGGGCGTCGAGTGTGATCTGCGACCAGGTCTCGAACCGCTCGCGGTCGGTGAGCAGCGACTCGAGCGTTTCGAAGCCGCACTCCACCAGCTCGCTCTCCCGCGACGCGACGCCGGGACGCTCCAACTCCAGCACGTGAACGATCCCCAGGTGCACCCTGCCCACCGCGTTGGAGTCGTCGTTGATCAGCCCGACGCACCGTGACGTCCACCCGCCATCGATCGCGATCTCCTCGGCGATCTCCCGCCGCATGCCGGCCTCGTAGGACGTGTTGTCGCCATGCTCGCCGTCGATACTCGAGATGTGGCCGCCGATCCCGACCGAACGCTTCGCCCGCAGGCGGGCCTCGCTCTGGCCGCCACCCCGTGTGTAGGCGAAGTAGTGCGGCGTGCCAGCGGCATCCCGCCACGAGAGCACGCAATATGGGATCAACTGCTTGAGTGACGGGTCTTCCTCAACGGTCGCCCGCGGCCGCCACGAGGTGTGGGCGGGGTCGAGCAGCGCCGAGAGATAGGCCGCGGTGTCGCCGCAGAAGCCCTGAAACTCACCGACAGTCTCGAACAGCGACCGCGGCACCACGAGCACATCTTCCTGCGGAATCATCGACATCCCTTTCTGCGCGGCGGCGGCTCGTCACACGATCAGCATTGCGTCGCCATAGCTGAGCATCCGGTAGCGTTGACGGATCGCCTCGGCGTAGCCGCGCATCACGAGGTCCCGGGAAGCAAATGCCGACACGAGGACCATGAGCGTTGTCCGCGGCATGTGGAAGTTCGTCAACAGGCCGTCGACCACCTGAAACGGAAACCCGGGTTTGATGAACAGATCCGTCGGCCCGGACCAGGGCGAGAGCGTGCCCCCAAGGGCCGCAGTCTCGAGCGTCCGCACGGCCGTCGTGCCCACGGCGATGACGCGGCCGCCTCTGGCCTTCGTGCTACGAACGGCTTCGATTGTCGCCGCCGGGCACTCGCACCACTCGGAGTGCATCAGATGGTCGTCGAGCCGCTCGGCCGTGATCGGCCGGAACGTGCCGAGGCCCACGTGGAGCGTGACCGCGGCCCGCGCGATGCCGCGGCCCGTGAGCGCCGCGAAAATCTCGGCGGTGAAGTGCAGGCCCGCGGTCGGTGCCGCGGCCGAGCCCGCGGCGCGGGCGAAGACGGTCTGGTAGCGGTCAAGGTCGCCTGCGTGCTCGACACCGCCGCGGATGTAGCCCGGCAGCGGCACGCGGCCCACCCGCAGGAGCACCGCCTCCACAGGTTCCTCCGCGGCCCCGCCGAGCGGCCGCGCGAACCACGCCCCACCTTCGGCCCGGCCGAGAAGTTCAAGAGATTCGGCATCCGTTCCGTCGCGGCCGATGAGCACGATCCGCTCGCCCACCTCCGGTCGGCCACGAGTCTGGGCGAGCACGACCCACGCGTTGGCATGCGGCCCGGCGGCCTGGTGTCGCAGGAAGAGCCCTTCCCACTTGCCACCGGTCGCGGCCCGCCGACCCACGAGCCGCGCCGGCACGACCTTCGTGTCGTTGACCACGAGCAGATCGCCGGCGGCGAGCAGCCCGGGCAGATCACGAAGTGTTTGATGCGCAAGCGAGCCATCGGCCCGATTCACGACGAGCAACCGCGCCGCAGCCCGGTCGGCGAGCGGCTCCTGCGCGATCAGTTCTGACGGCAGGTCATAGACGTATGCGGCGGCGTCGCAGAGGTCGGGTTGAGACATTTGCATCATGGTAGCGTCGAAATCTCGGCACACGAACTGCGAAGCCCGCGAGGCTTTTTCGCCGCGTGCCGCGGCTGGTAGAGTTCAGGAGCATGTCGCCACCCAGCATCCATACCAGCGTGCTTCCTGCCGAGGTCTTGGCGTATCTGGCGATCGAGCCGGGCATGACCGTGGTCGACGGCACCCTCGGCGGCGGCGGCCACACGCGGCTGATGGTGGAGGCCGTCGGCCCCACCGGCCGCGTGATCGCCCTCGACCGGGATCCCGCGGCGATCGAGCGGGGGGCACGCGAACTGGCCGGCAAGCCGATCCGATTCGCGCAGGCAAACTTCTGCGATCTTCCGGAGGTGCTCGACGCCGTGGAGCTCCAACGTGTCGATCGGGTGCTGCTCGACGTCGGGCTCTCCAGCGACCAACTCGCCGACCATACGCGAGGCTTCTCGTTCGACTCCGACGGGCCGCTCGACCTCCGCTTCGATCCCACCGAGGGTGAACCGGCGTGGCGGATGATCAACCGCCTCCGCCCCGAAACGCTCGCCGACATCATCTACGAGTTCGGCGAGGAACGCTTCAGCCGCCGGATCGCGCGGCGGATCGCCGACGCCCGCGGACTGACGCCGATTCGTTCTTCGCGCGATCTCGCACGGGTCGTCATGTCGGCCGTTCCGCGAAAGAAAACGCCGTCGCGGATCCACCCCGCCACGCGGACATTCCAGGCGCTGCGGATCGCCGTCAACGAGGAGCTCAAGTCGCTGCGGATCGCCCTCGAACGGATTCCGGCCTGCCTGTCACCAGGTGGCCGGCTGGCCGTGATCTCGTTTCACTCGCTGGAAGACCGGCTGGTGAAGGAGGCCTTCCGCAACAGCCAAGTCTGGGAAAATCTCACGAAGTCGCCCATCGAGGCGGGCGATGACGAGGTGCTCCGCAACCCCCGCAGTCGGTCGGCGAAGCTCAGGGCCGCGCAGGTGCTCGCCACCGCGCCCGCGACCGAAGGATAGGCAAGGCTGGCAATCTCGCCGCAGCTCCGGCGATCTGGCGACGAAGCCATGATTTCCGCACAATCCCGCCCCCCTTGATCTCGGGTGTCAGCGCCCAGGGAACCGCCGGACGTTCATGGGACGAGAAACAAAAATACTGCTTGGTCTGCTGGCCACGCTGGCGGGCATCTTTCTGGGCGTGCTGTCCATGAAGTTGCTCGTGCCGCGTCCGCCGGACGGGGCGGGCCCCGACGTTCATGCCGACGTTGCCGCGACGGAACCGCACGACCTCGTCGAGCCCCCGCAACTCGTGCCGGCCGACGCGCTGCTCGCGCCGACTCCGGCGGAGCCAGCGACGACACCCGTGCCTCGGTTCGGAGCGGCCGCCAAGGGGCACGCAGCTTCTTCCGTCGCGCACGACCCATTCGTCGCCCGAGCGTCGCTCGAACAGGCCAACACGCCACTCGCCCCCGCCGACTCAGGTCCGCCGGCGGAGCTCCTCGCGCCCGCCGCAGCGGAACCCTTCGCGAGGGCGGAGCCTTCGCCCACCGTTGGTTCCACCTACATCACCCGGCCGGGCGACTCGTGGTGGTCGGTGGCAGAACGCAGCTACGGCGATGGCCGGTTTTACCGCGCGCTCTTCGCGTGGAACCGTGCGATCGACCCACGGGTCTCGCTCGTGCCCGGCACGTCGATCGAGGTCCCGCCCGCCGAGCGGCTGCAGAACGCGTGGCCGGCACTCCTGCCAACTCACTGAGACAATATGCCTGCCTAGCAACGCCGCCGCAGCGGCTCGCCAGCACCCGAGGCCATCCATGAAACATAAATCAGACATCGTGAAGGACTGGCTGCCGCGGTACACCGGCCGCGAAATCGGCGACTTCGGATCCTTTGTGCTGCTTGTCAACTTCTCGCAGTATGTCGAGGCTTTCGCCGAGCGGTTCGCCGTGCCGGTGCATGGTGACGGGTTTCCGATCCAGTCGGCGACGGTGGACAACCTCACGATCCTCAACTTCGGGATGGGCAGCGCGATGGCGGCCACGGTGATGGATTTGCTGTCGGCGGTAAATCCGCAGGCCGTGCTCTTCCTCGGCAAGTGCGGTGGCCTCAAGAAGACAAAAATCGGCGACTTTATCCTGCCGATCGCGGCAATCCGCGGTGAGGGCACGAGCAACGAGTATTTCCCACCCGAGATTCCGGCGCTCCCCTCGTTCCGACTGCAGGCGGCCGTCTCCGCTGCCATCGCCCGGCACGGCTTCGATTACTGGACGGGCACCGTCTACACAACCAACCGCCGCGTCTGGGAGCACGACGAATCATTCAAGGACTATCTCGTGAGGACCCGGGCCATCGGCATCGACATGGAGACGGCCACGCTATTCGTCGTGGGCTTCGCAAATCACATTCCCAAAGGCGCGCTCCTGCTCGTCTCAGACAACCCGATGAGCCCGGAGGGAGTAAAGACGTCGGCCAGCGATCGCGACGTCAGCCGCCGATTCGTGGAGAAGCATCTCGCGATCGGCATCGACGCGCTGCTCGAGCTCCGTGACTCGGGCGAGTCGGTCAAGCACCTGCGGTTTGAGGATCCGCCCCGCACCCCGTGATCAGGGCGGGGAATCTTGTTTTACGCCTGCAACGCCATCGTGGCCGTTACAGGCTTGAGGCAGCCGAAGCGACAGCCAGAGGTGTCGCTTGGCTGCCGGTCAGCATCCTCCAGATGCTGAAACCTCCCGATCGTGAGGAGCCGGGGGTGGCACGCGCAGACGCCGGGGAATCTTATTTTACGCCTGCAACGCCATCGTGGCCGTTACAGGCTTGAGGCAGCCGAAGCGAC
>JBBDNW010000183.1:0-2793 GCA_040877375.1 Pirellulales bacterium
TTCCTCGCCGGCCCCAAACGCACCGACTACGCCCACCAACGCCACCACGACCCATACGATCACGCAGCTCATCGGGCGGCCTCGTAGAGCATCGCGAGATCAGCGGCGGTCACCGGCCGCGGATTGAACGATCCCGTCCACTCCGCCGCCGCGAGCGTGGCGAGCGACCCGATGTCGGGCGTTGGGATGCCGCAGGCCGAGAGCGAGGTCTTCAGCCGCGACGCCCGCAGGAGGTCGGCCAGCCAGGCAGACAGGCGGTCGCCCGCGGTCGCCGCGTCGGCATCGATGCCGATGTCGGCAAGCAGTTCGCCGTAGCCGGTACCGCAGGCGAGGCCGTTGAATCGCACCACGTGGGCCAGCATCACGCCGACCGCCTGCCCATGAATCACGCCATGCACGGCCGTGAGCGGGTTGGCGAGCGCGTGGGCCGCGCCGAGCATCGAGTTTTCGATCGCACACCCGGCCAGGGCCGCGCCGAGTTGCACGGCCGACCGGGCCGCGACGCTGCCGCCGTCGACGAACACCCCCGGAAGATGTCCCGCCAGCAGCCGCCACGCCTCCCTGGAAAACATCCGCGACACCGGCGTGGCGGCCGTGCTGACGTGGCTCTCCACGGCATGCGACGCCGCGTCGATGCCGGTTAGCGCGACGAGCGAGCGCGGCTGCGTGAGTGTGAGATTCACGTCGAGGATCGCGATGCAAAACGCGGCCCGCGGATCACCGCAGGCCATCTTCACGCCGGAGTTGGAGTCGGTGATGAGGGCGAACGACTGCGTCTCGCTCCCAGTGCCCGCGGTCGTCGGCACGGCGATCGAGGGGAGCATTGGGCCGGGCGCGGTGCCGCGGCCACGGTAGTCCTGCATTCGGCCGCCGCACGAGACGAGAAAGTTGATCCCCTTCGCGCAGTCCATCGAACTGCCGCCCCCGAGTCCCACGAGCAGGTCGGGCCTGAAGCCGCGGGCCACCGCCGTGCCCGCCTCGACCTCCAGCGTCGAGGGATTTTCGGTGAACGCCGAGAAGACGGCGGTGGCGATCCCCTCGGCCTCGAGCGACTCGACACCCGCGGCGGCATGACCCGCAGCGACGATGCCAGGATCGCTCACCACGAGCACACGGGAGGCCCTGAGTTCACGGGCGAGACCGCCGAGCCGCGCCACCGACCCTGGCCCCACGATGAGTCGGGTCGGGGACTGAAAGCCAAACGTGAGTGGATCCGGTGACTGCGGCACGAGACATTCCGACTGTGTGGCGTCTGTCACACCGACGCGGTGGCCGGCAGTTGCAGCGCCCGCGACCGGTAGAGGAAGTCGATGATGTTGCCCTCGTGCGGCTGCAGCCAGTTGAGCTTCGTCGTCGGGATCGGTCCGAGGTTGAGCCGGTCGATGTGCGTGCAGTCCATGAGCCGGTTTTGGAAGGCCGAGTCGTGCGTGATGGCGGAGCAGACGAGCGTGGGTCCGATCGCTTCGAGGATCTGCTCCTGCGGGCACTCGACCACGCTCACGAACGGAAACATATATTCGCCCTTCGCGATCGCAGGCTCCGGGCTGGCACAGTGTGCGACCGTGGGCCGCAGCCAGCCGCAGCGTTCGCCCTCCACGAGCCGCGGGCCGTAGGGAGCCGTGGCGTGCGTCACTCCCGACTCCTTCAGGCCGCCTTCGATCTGCTGCCAGATCGCCTTGGCAGCGCCGGGGATCGTGAACGCCGCCAGCCTCGCGTCAGGGTCGTCCGGTGGCTTGACGTCAATCGGCCCCAGGCGGTCGGCGAGCGCCGCGGCGATCGCTTTTGTGTGGCGGCTGGCGTAGATCGCCGACGCGTTGATGCAGCCGCGGCCGCTGTTGATCGCCACGCTTTCGCACATCATGTCGAGGTACTGCTCCCAGTCGTCTACGCAGTCGTCGCCGAGGAGAATCTTGGAGAAACCTGGGCCATGCACCTGCACGCCGGGGTTGCCACGGTATTGGTCCACCGTCTTGGCGCTGCCGAAGATCATGGAGCGTCGACAGCCAGCGAGGATGCCCGCGCCCACGTCGGTCGCGCCGGGATAAAGGCTGATCGCCGCGGCAGGAATGCCCGCCTCGACCATGGCGGCCGCCATGCGATAGGGAGTCCAAGGCTCCTGGCTGCCGGGCTTCATGACGAGCCCCACGCCGAGGGCGATCACCGGCATCCAGAGCGTGTGTACGCCCGGCGAGTTGGAGGGGAGCACGAGGCCGAGCACCGGCGACTGCGCCTGGTAGCTCACCGTCACGCCGCGGTGCTCGACGCCCTGGCCGTTCCAGAGGATCTTCGTATCGAGTCCGCGGGAGAGGGCGTCGAGGATCCGGTCCATGTTCGAAAGCACGAACATGTTCTTCTGCATGTTGGCCCGGCAGAGATTCTCCGGCAGCCCCGTTGTGGCCGATTGCTGCTTGACGAAGTCGTCGGGTGACTGCTTCGAGTCGCCGACCATCACCGTGCCGTTCGCGTAGAGATTCCCGGCCGTCTGCAGTCGCTCGACGATCTCCTCGGGATCGATCGCGAGAAGCGCCGCGCGGGCAAGCTGCGCCTTCTGCAGGTCGCGGCCCACGATCGCGCCCCCCGCTTGGCTCACCTCGGCGACGGGCTCGCCGGTGAGGAAATGGACAAGCGTCTCGCGCTCGAGCGACTCGTACGGCTTACCGAAACGCCAGACGGGAAGGTGCATGGGTGGTATCTCATGGCCTGGTGAAGTGAATCAGCAGAATACCATTTCGGCTCGAGTGATCGGGGCGGTGGTGGGGGCGTATTCCCCGCGCTTGCGCTTGGGGCTTCCTG
>JBBDNW010000184.1:0-6269 GCA_040877375.1 Pirellulales bacterium
CTGCTGGTGCTCGCGTTCCAAACCGACAGCACGCGGGTCTGCACCTTCAGCCTGGCCAACGAGGGCAGCAACATGCGATATCCGCAGCTCGAGGTCAACGACGGGCACCACGAACTGTCGCACCATGGCGGCGACTCCGCGAAACTCGCCAAGATCGGAAAGATCAACACTTTTCATGCCACGCAGTTCGCCTACCTGCTCGGCAAGCTCGCAGCCGTGGCGGAGGGTGATGGCCGGCTGCTGGACAACTGCCTGCTGGCCTACGGGAGCGGCAACAGCGACGGCAATCGCCACAATCACGACGATCTGCCGATCCTGCTGGCGGGCCGCGGCGGCGGCACGATCCGCACCGGCCGCCACGTGCCGTTCGCCGCCGAGACGCCGGTCACCAACCTCTGGCTGACGATGCTCGATCGGGCCGGCGTGGCGGTGGATGCGATCGGCGACAGCACCGGCCCGCTCGCCGACCTGGCCTGACGCGGCGGCGTCGATCCGAACGGCTGTCATCGGTCGCGCGGCCGGACGTGAAACCGCGAGTGAAGCTTGTTCGGCAGAAGCCAGAAAGGGACAGGCACCGTTTGCTGGCGCAACTTTCCCGCCGCCGCGGAAGCACCGGCACCGATTCGGAAGATCCCCACGCATCCGGCGAGCCGCTCGAACCGCCCCGCGTCTCACCGGCCCGTCCGGAGCTGGAAAGTGAGAGCGCATCCGAGTTTGGTAGAGCGGCGAGATGGCACCTTGGAGGAGGTAGGCAAGGGGGTCGGCGAACGCTCGAGGAGCGTCGGGGCCGCGGCCCTCAGCGACGAGACTTTTGCCGCCTCCGAGCCGGCGATACACGTAAGTTGGATGCGCTCGTTCCCCAACCGAGGAAGAGTTCGCCGCCGAACTCAACCCTCCGAACCGACCCGCTATCTGCCGACCAACGCATGCGACCATGCTCTACAACCTCAAGGCCTGGCGCGTCGCACCATCTTCAAGGTTCGTTTTCACCCACAGATTCTGCTGAGGAGCCTTTTTTATCGGTGCCGTGCCATCACCACGATGCCGAGGACGTAGACGAGGCTGCAGACCGAGCCAACACGCACGTAGTCGCCGTCGAGGGCGGTGAAGAGCGTACCGGCCGCGAGCACGCCCGCCGCAGTGACGAACCGGCCGGAGTTGTAGGCCAGGCCACTCCCCGCCGCCCGCACCTCGAGCGGGAAGACCGCCGGCAGGTAGACGGCAAGCCACCCGAAGAAGAGCGTTGAGACGAAGCCCTGCAGGCAGACGACCTGGTGAAAGAACGGGCGAAGAGGCGCCGTGAGATTGAACATCGCAAGCGTCACGGCCGTTGCTCCGACGCTGATCGCCAGATAGCTCGCGCGGCGGCCGAACCAGCCGGCCAACAGCGCGCCCAGAAAGCTGCCCACGAGCGATCCCGCCGCCCACCAGCCCTGCGTGACGGCCTTGTAGGTCGCGTCGGAGGGGCCTGCGACGGCGTCGGCCCAGGGGATCATCCACTTGCTCGCCGACCAGGCGCCCACCATCGGGATGCTCGCGATCATGATCGCCGAGAGCGTCGTGCCGCGGAGCGATGGCCCGAAGAGCGCCGGGGGCGGCGTCGCGGCGTTGTCGGCACCGCCGCCCTCGCGACGGGCAAGCCACTGCGGCGACTCCGGCAGCGCCATGAGCACGACAAGGCCCAGGGCCGCGGGCAGCCCCGCGATCTGGAAGAGCCACCGCCAGGAATCGGGCGTGATTGGCCAGAATTGTCCGCACTGCGAGAGGATGATGATGCCGACGTTGATCCCGGCCGCCATCACGCCGGCGACGTTCGCCTTCGTCGCCGCCGGCCAGCTCTCAGCGACCAGCGCGATGCCATTGGGCCACACGCCTCCGACGCCGAGGCCGACCAGGAACCGCAGGGCGAGCATCTGCTCCTGCGACGTGACGAAGCCGCCGGCGGAGGCGCCGAGCGAGTAGAGCAGGATGCTCGCACCCAGGCCCCGGCTGCGGCCGTAGCGGTCGCCGAGCCGGCCGAGCAGGATCCCGCCGATCGCGGCCCCGAGCATGAGGGCCGCGGTGTAGCGGGCGAACCAGTCGCCGCCGGCCGCCGGCGTGTAGGCCGCGCCCAAGAGGCTTTTCGTGACCGAGAGCGAGGCGACGGGCATCAGGCCCAGCTCGAACCCGTCGAAGACGAGCCCCAGGAACGCCGCCGCGAGCACGGCCGCACGGCCGCCGGGAGAAAGGGCCGCGGGTGTTGAAGCAGCGCGGCTCATGGCGCCGGCTCGGGCAGGATGTCAAGCACCTGCCGCGCGGTGACCAGCCGCTCCCGCAGCCGATCGTAGGAAACGTCGTGGCAGGCGATCCGCTCAGCCGCCGCGAGGGCCGCGGCCACACCGGCGCTCTGCCCGAGCATGATCCAGGTGGGCTCAACGCGGATCGAGCCAAGCGCTACGTGCGAGGCGGAGAGGCAGACTGCCACGAGCAGGTTGTCGCATTGGCCCCGCTTCGGCAAGAGCGATCGGTAGGGGATCTGGTAGGGAACGCCGTGGGGCTCGTAGGGGGTGTGGGCGCTGCCCTCGTGATAGTAGCCGTCGGCGAGTGCCACCCGCTGCACGTTGTGGACGGTGATCGGCGCGAGGCCCACGCCGATCGAGTCGGGCTTTCGCGGCTCGCGGTCGATGTCGTGCTGGGTGAGCACGTGCTCGCCCACCATCCGGCGGGTCTCGCGAATGGAGATCATCGGAGGGAAGTGACCGGTGTCGGTATGCTCGTCCCGAGGCAGGCCAAACCGGGCGAACTGTTCCCGGATGCGGGGCGGCACGGCTGGGTCGGCGAGTAGGAAGTGGACGAGGCCGAGCGTGAACTCGCGGTGGTCGTCCTCGATCTGCCGTCGGGTCGGCAGGTCGGCGGCGGGATACTCCCAGCTGCCGCCGGGAATAGCATGCGAGAAGGCGACGCTCTGGGCGTCGTTCCAGTCGTACTTCCGATTCGGCAGTGGATAGGGATCCTTGATGCGGGCGTCGTCTGGGTAGGCTGCAAAATACCGCCGCAGGAGCTCGTAGCGGGCGGGGTCGTAGCGGCGCGGCGCCCGTAGGCGGCCCTGCCCTCGCGGCCGATCACATGCTCGACACCGGCCAGGGCCATCAGGTCGCCGGTGTAGGTCGCGTCGACGAACACCCGGCCGGCGAGGAGTCGGCCGTCGGCGAGCTCGACCGCCTCGATCCGGCCGTGGATCTCCTCGCACAGGCCGTCGATCATCCGCCGGTCCATGAAGAAGCAGTCGGCCAGGCCCATGCCGCCGGCGGTGTACATCCCGCCGACCCGCTTGAGCTCCTCGACGAGCACCGCCGAGCGGCCCTCACGCCGGGCCGCCACCGCAGCGGCGATCCCCGCCGGCGAGGCTCCGACCACGACAACGTCGTGAGGCGGCACGCGGGCCGCCTGCTTCGCAGCCGGAGTCTTCTCGAACTCATCGCGCACCCGCGCGATGATCCCCGCGAGCCGGTCGTCGGGCACGTCGCCGTGAAGGAGTAGGGCGTATCGCAGCCGCAGCGACTCGCCCGGCTTGACCACCAGCGGCGGGGGCGGCTCCGTCGCGCCGTAGGCCTTGCGGCCGCAGGCGTTGGCGAGCACGAGGCCGTAGTCGCGGGCGTGGAAGAACGGCTCGCGGGGATTACCTGCCAGGTCGATCACCGTCACACCCACGCGGCGGCCGTCGACCGTGCCAGTCGCGTCGACCCAGGCCGCCGCGCGGCCGAAGCTGCCCTTCTCGTTCGTGCCGCCGTGGCTGGCGAGATACCGGCCGCCGCGAGCGGGCGAAAGCGGCGTGGCCACCCGCACGCCGAAGCCCATCTCCTCGACGTCGCCAAAGATCAGCGGCGCGTCGCCGCCGGGGGAGAGCTCCGCCTCCCACGTGAGCAAACGCACGGGAACGCCTTCGATTTCTCGGTCGCGAATCGTGATCGTGGATTGCTCGCGGCAGGCGACCGGCGCGGTGGGCGTGTCCTTGGCCGCGGCGAGATACTCGACTTTCGCCGTGAACCGCACGGCGCCGTCGACGCTCGCCGGCTCGCGGAGAAAGCCCGCGAACCGCACGGCCGTCTTGTGCCGCCACGGGTCGGCCCCCGAGAGATCGCTGAAGCAGAGCCACACGCCCGGGTGCATCGTGGCGTGGTCATCGGCATCGACGCCCTTGTGCGGCGGGCAGGGCCGGGTCACGACCGTGCCGCCGGGCGCCGCGAGGGCGCGGATCGCGGGCCGGCCCACGGCCGGATCGGCGAACACAAACGCCGCGACCGCCGCGCCGCCCACCTCAGTGACGACCAGCCGGTCGGCCTCCCGTCGCACGGCCAAGTCGGCCGCGGGAGCGATCCTGTCGCCGATGAAAAGCATGGCCAGCACGGTAGCGGCCAAGGTCGTCGCTTTCGGTATACTTGCGTGCATGACTACTCCCACGATTTCCATACCGGTGGACGACACCGTCGCCGACGCTTTTCGGGCGTCATCCGTCGAGCGGCAACGACAGCTTCAAATCCTGCTTGGGCTGCGGCTGCGTGAATTGACCATCCGGCCGCAGCGTTCGCTCGACGAGATTCTGGACCAGGTCGGGCGAGTCGCCGAGTCGAAGGGGCTGACGCCCGACATGCTCGACTCGATGCTTGGAAACTCGTGACGTGCGGGTCGTCGTCGACACGAACGTTGTGGTGAGCGGCTTGCTCCTGCCCGGATCGGTGTCGCGACGCGGCTTCAATGCGGCCCGCACCCGTGGCAACGTGCTCGTTTCCATCGCCACTCTCGAAGAGCTTGACGATGTGCTCTGCCGGCCCAAGTTCGATCACTACGTCGATGAGGAGCAGCGGCTCGACTTTCTGGCGGCTTACATTCGGGAAGCGGAGCATGTGGCTGTTACCGCAACCGTGCGAGAGTGCAGGGATCCCTCTGACGACAAGATTCTCGAGCTCGCCGTTTCCGGGATCGCCACGCATATCCTCTCGGGCGATGCCGATCTGCTGACTCTTTCGCCATTTCGTGGCATCGTAATCCTGACGCCCGCAGACTTCTTGCGGGAGCTCAATGAGCCGGCTCATGGCAGCATCACCTCGTAGAGCTGGGCGACGCCGCTAGTGTCGCTCGTGAACACGACTCGCGAGCGGTCCGGGGAGAAGGCGGGGTGGGGGTGGGTGTGCTGGGGGGCGAAGACCTTCACGGGGCCGTCGTCGTAGGGGCAGTGGTCGCCGTTCCAGTGGTCGCCCATGTTGCTCGAGCGGCTCTCGGCGAGCGGCACGACGGGCGAATCGGGGGCGGCCGCCGGGTCAAAAAGAAACAGGCCGCGGTCGGGGTTCTCCGTGTCGGTCACGCACGCACGGCCGTCGCGGGAGACGCACGGGTGCCACGCGGGAAAGTCGGTCACCCGCCGCACGGCGCCGGAGTCGACGTCGATCCCGATCATGCCGTGCGGCCAGATTACCGTCACGATCTCGTTGCGGCCGCCGACGGCACTCCGCGGCATCCACATCTCGTGCACGACCCACTCCTTCTTCGCCGCGTCCCGTGAGTAGGCGAGCCGGTGGCCGCTGCCGTCGCGATTCACCACGTGGATTCGGTCGGTGTAGCGGCCGCCGAAGCGAAGGAGCGCGGGGTCGTCGGGATGAAACTGCGGGTGGCCGATCGAGTCGTGCTCGCAGGCGGTCGATACCGAACCCGTGGCGGTGTCGATCACGTGCAGCCGGGCGATGTCGCCCTGGCCGGGGCCGTATTTCACGGGCACCGCCCACCAGCGGCCGCAGGTCGAAAGCGATGTTGTGCCCATCGCGTCGCCCACCATGCCCGGCGGGATCATCGGCACGTCGCCGAAGTCAGCGAGGCACTCCTCGCGGAAGCCGCTTCCCGTCGCCACCCGCCAGGCCCCGCAGCCAGCCGTGAAGTAGACGTGCCGGCCGTCACATGCGGGATGCACGCTCCACTCGTTGACGTCGTCGCGATCGGTGATCTGCACGAGCCGGCCGCTCGACCGCTCCTCCAGAAAAATCTGCGGCCGGCCCGTGCGGTGCGACACGAACACGAGCCAGTCCAGCGCGTCGTTGTAGGCGGGCAGGTAGTAGAAGGGATGGTGATGGATCGACGCGTGGCTGGTCACCTGCCGCACCGCCACGCCGGTGGCGGGGTCGGTGAAGGCGATCGACTCTGGCTCGGACGTGCGTCCCTTCATGCCGGTTCTCCTTGGCAAACACGATGGCGAGCGCGATGGCTCATGCGATTGCCACGCGGTTGCCGACGGGCCGCCG
>JBBDNW010000184.1:6279-15413 GCA_040877375.1 Pirellulales bacterium
ATCACCGGGCCCGACATTCCCAAGATGCCCTTCAGCCCGCCGCTCGAGGACTACGAGCGGCGCGGACGCGGGATCGACAGGGCAAGCGAACCCGAGCGCCTCGAGCCCCTGGCGGATCGCGGTGAGCTGCTCAGGTGAAAGCGGTCGCAGCGGCCGGCGGAAGACGGGGCTGGGAAACTTCCCGAGGAGCCACTTCGCGGCCTTCATCCGCTGGTGGGCCCCGCAGCCTGGCTCGCCGAAGGCGTAGACGATCCGCGCAAGTGGCGCCACCACGTCGCCCGCCTTTCGCGCCCTCGCGAGGTCGCCGTCGAGCGCGGCATGCACGAGCTCGACCATCAGCTCCGGCACGAAACCGGCGAAGCCGATGAGCGCGCCGTCGGCCCCTTCCAAGAGCGACGCCAGTAGAAACTCGTCGTGGCAGGTGGTGATCGAGACGTGGGGGGCGACGGCCTTGAGCTCCTCGTAGTCGTACCGCCAGCGGGCCATGTCGCGGGTGCCCATCTTCACCATCACGACCTCGGGCAGCCGCACCATCTCCTGCATTTCGGCGAGCGTGTAGCCCGCCTTCGTCCAGGCGGGATACTGGTGGACGATGATCGACACGCCGCTCCCCGCCGCGACGTCTTCGATGAAGCCCACGGCCGTCGCGCTTGAGCGGCCGAAGCGGAGCCAGTGGTGGGGCGGCATGAGCAGGATCGCCTCGGCCCCGGCTTCGCGGGCCGCGATCGCATGGTCGGTCGCCTCGCGGCTGCCCTCCGCCGAGACGCCGCTGATCACCTTCACGCGGCGGCCGGTCTTGGCGTTGGCCCGGGCCACCCCCTCGGCCACGAGCTTCGTGACCTGTGCCCGCTCGGCCGGATCGAGCGACATGATCTCGCCGGTGTGGCCGTTACAGACCACGCCCTCGATCCCCGGCACGCTCGCGACGTCCTCGATCGAGGCCACGAGCCCCTCCTCGTCGATCGACTCGTCGTCGTGGAAGGGGCAGAGCGTGGCGGGATAGACGCCGCTCCAGGGGCGATTCCGCCAGGGGGAGGCGTGGGCGGCGAGCGACGCATGGCCAGCGTGGCCGTTGGATGCGGGGAAGGTCATGAGAGTCTCCGGGGGGAAAGTTTCGTCAGGGAGCCGCGGCGACCTGACCGGCGGGGCGTTTCTGGGCGAGCAGAAACGCCACGAGATCGGCGAGTTCCTCGGGCGAAAGCGTGCGGTCATAGCCGGCGGGCATGAGCGACACCTGCTGCACCGCTCGCTCCTCGATGCTCTGCCTGGGAATCGATGTCGAGCGGCCGGCCGTGTCGATCACGCGGACGGTGTCGGGCGTGTCGTCGAGCACGAGGCCCGTGAGGCTGCGGCCGTCGTCGAGCAGGAGCGTGCTCACGCGATAGCCCTCGATGATCGTCGCGCTCGGCTCGAGGATCGACTGCAGAATCGCCGCCGGCGGCGATCGCAGGCCGAGGTCAGAGAGCTCGGGGCCAATGCCGCCGACACCGTGATCGCCCGCCCGGTGGCAGGCGCCGCAGTTGGCCCCGCGGGCGTCGGCAAAGAGCTTTCGACCGCGGGCCGGGTCGGTAGCCGGCAGCAGTGCCAAGACGTCGGCGGCCTTGGCCGGCGGCCTCGGCGGCGCAAGCTTCGGCACGGGCATTCCTAGGCGCGACGCCACGGCCGGCACGCGGTCGAGCAATCGCGGGTCGGGATCGGCCGCTGCGGCAGCGAGGATTGTTTCGGCAAGGGCCCGCGCTGCCGCGGTCGCCTGCCAGCTCTCCGGCTCGATCGCCGCCAGGCACGCAAGCACAGCCGCGCGGAACGCTGGCTCGGAGTGGTCGCGCCAGGCCGCGGCGAGTGCCGCGACGAGTGGCTCCGAGGCGGCCACGCCGCGGCCCGCGGCCGCATAGCCCGCGAGCGCCTCGATCCCGCGATCCCGCCGCGCTTGATCGGCGGCGGGGAGTTTTTCGGCGAGCACCGTGAGGCCGTCGGCGCCGAGCGTGGAAAAGTCGGCGGCCACGAGGTCGGCGAGCATCGGCCAGCCGTGACCGAGCAGGTTCCAGGCAGTCTCGGCGGTCCGCCGGTCGGGCTTCACCGCGAGGAGCACGGCCGCGATCTCCTGCGCTTTCTCTACCGGCACCACCTCCTCCGAGGCGAGCGTCGCGCCGCGCCAGCGATCGATAGACATGGCCTCGAGCTTCTGCCGCGGGGCCCCGTCAATCGCCTTCCCCGCGAGCCGCCGCAGGATGTTGAGCCGCAGCCGGTAATCGACGTGGCGGTTGTCGAGCCGCTCGAGCGTCGCCACGACGGCGGCAGGGTCGTCGAGTCCGAAGCCGGTGTTGGCCATCCAGGTCGTCGCCGTCTGCCGCACGCGGTCGTCGGTATCCTTGGCGAGCGGCACGACCGCCGGCCCGTCGAGCCGGCCGAGGTCGAGCAGGCCGAGCAGGGCTGCGAGCCTGACGCCAGCCCGCTCGTCGGCGAGCATCCCGCGCAGCTCGTCGGCCGGCACGAGATCCCGGAGCGTGGTCCACGCGGCGTAGTGCACGAGCCGGTCGGTCTCGCGGGCCGCCGTGAAGACCAGGGCGGGCACAGCCGCAGGGTCGGCGCTGCAAGCCGCCGCGAGCGCCGCCGCGAACCGCACCCGCGGGGCGGCGTCGGCGAGCGCCGCGATGACGCCCGGCGGAATCTTTTTTGCGCCGCCCGTACGGCCGGCCACGCGATGCGCGAGGATCCGCACGGCCTGCACGCGGGCGGTCTCAGAAGCACCGTCGCCGCGGGCCTCCACAAGCCACGCGAAGAACGCATCGCCGGCCGGGTCGTGCGTTGCCACGCGGCCGAGCGTCCAGAAAAGCCAGGTCTGCCGCGCCTGGCGGTCGGGTGTCGCGGCTGCCTCGGTGGCAAGCGTGAGCATCGCGGTGCGGATACCGGCAGCTGCTGCGTCGCTGGCGGCGGCCCGCCGCAGCAACTCATCCTGGGCTGCGACCCGCACCGCCACGATCGGCGACTCGAAGTCGGCGGCGAGGTCGGCGACCGATCGCGACGCGATTGCCGGCTGGGCCGCGAGCTTCGTCACGGCGGCCGCGAGCGTCGGGCCGCCCTTGGCCGCGACGCGAAACACGCGGCCCTCCGTCTGCTCGCCGTTCCAGCCATAGCTCGAGCCCCAGCCGCCGATCCAGAGCGCGCCATCGGGGCCGACGGCCATGCCCGTCGGCCGGAAGAGCGGCTTGGTGTCACCGAGCGACACAAACGAATCCACGCGGCCGCCCGCAGGCATCATGAGCGCACCCTGCCACTCGGGCCTGAAGATCTCGACCGTGCCGCGGAGCCAGTCGGCCCGGTAGAAGACGTTGCGGTACGACTCTGGGAAAGAGGCGTGATCCTGATACACGATCCCCGTCCCGGAGCCCTCGGCCAGCGGCCCGCTCGCCGGCACGCTCGCGAGGGTGTTGTCGCCGGTCCAGGAGTTGTTCCAGCGGTGCCGCATCCCGAAATGGGCCCCCGGGAACGGCATCAGGAACCGGTCGCCGCCAACGTCGTCCTGATCCGTGGCCAGCCAGTCGAAGCCGGCGTCGAAGGCCATGCCCCAGGGATTGCGGCAGCCGCGGCAGACGATCTCCAGGTTTTTTCCGCTCGCGTCGCACCGCAGGATGCCGCCGCCGGTGTGCCCGTCAGTTGGCAGGCGATAGGACTTTTGCCACGCGGTGGGCCACTCGGCCGCCGTGAACGTGACCGGCTCGGGATCGTCCACGGCGCCAGCGCCCGCCTCGACCTGCGCGACGTCACGGAAGGCCCGCGGGGCGTTGCCAAACACGGGCGTGTCGCCCTTGGCGAGGTAGCCGAATCCGTCGGGCGCAAAAGTGATCGCGTCGAGGCCATGCTCGAGCGTGCCCAGACCGGTGGCGATCCGCACGTATTCGTCGGCCTGCCCGTCGCCGTCGGTGTCGCGGGCGACCGTGAGATCGGGGGCGTTGGCCACCCAGACTTCCGGCCCGCGTGGTCCATGCTTCCAGGCCATCCCCTGCACGCAGTGGAACGGGCCGGCGAACGGTTTTGCCTTGTCGAAGGTGCCGTCGCCGTCGGCATCGACGAGCATCGCGATTGTGTCTCCCGGCGTGTCTGCCTTCGGGTGGCGATACTGCGGCCCCATCGCCACAAACAGCCGGCCGCGGGTGTCGAAGGCAATCATCGACACGTTGCGCACGAGCGGCTCGCGGGCCGGCATCGAGACCTCGAAGCCCGCGGCCGCGACCGGCAGGGCGGCGGGATTCATGCCGGGGGCGTCAAAGCCGGCAGCGTCGGCCCCGGCCGAAACGAGCACGAGTGCCAGTGCGGTCAGTAGCGGGATGGCATGAGCAAGTCCAGCAGAGCGAGGCAGACAGACGCTGTTCATGTTGCTCCCTCTGCGGATCGTCCGCCGACCGTGGATGGCAGCCGCGCGGGCTGCACCGCCACGATCCCATGTCTGCGTATTGTAGAGCCAAGCCGATTACCGACTTCGAGATATCTTGCGCAATCAAGCGCAACAACCGTCGACGAATCTGCCATCCCTTGAACCGTACGGTATCCTCGGAACACGGTTTCATGATTGAGCGGGCGTCTCCATGTCGGCTTTCCGACGAAGCGAAGGTGAGCCGACCATGAACACCGCCATCGACATCTTCTGCCACTGGGCGCCACGCGACTACGCCGCCGCCGCCCTCGCCGCCGCGGGGCGGCCGGTGCGGATGCTCGAGCGGGCACTCGCCCTCCCGGTGATGACCGACGTCGACGAGCGGTTGCGGCTCATGGATCGCTTCCCCGGCTATCAGCAGATGCCCTGCCTGATGTCGCCGCCGCTCGAGGCGCTCGCCGGGCCACGCGAAGCCGCCGACCTCGCCCGGCGGGCCAACGACGGCATGGCCGCGATGGCCGCCCGGCATCCCGACCGGTTTCCCGGATTCTTCGCCTCGATCGCCGCGAGCGACCGCGACGCGATGCTCGCCGAAGCCCGCCGCGCCGTCACCGAACTCGGGGCCCGCGGCGTGCAGATCTTCACGAGCGTCGCTGGTACGGCCATCGACTCGCCGGCGTTCATGGACCTCTTCGCGCTCATGGCAGAACTCGACCGCGCAGTTCTGCTGCACCCCACACTCGGATTCGACGCGGCCGACTACGCCGGCGAGCCGCACTCGAAGTACGAGCTGTGGTGGGCGCTCGGCTGGCCCTACGAGACGAGCAAGGCGATGTATCGGCTCGTGTTCGCCGGGGTCTTCGACCGCTGGCCCGAGCTCACGATCATCACGCACCACGGCGGCGGCCTGATCCCGATGGTCGAGGGCCGCCTCGGCCTCGGGCTCGAGGCCTACGGCACACGGACCCAGCCTGAGCTCCGCGAGCGGGAGCAGACGCCGCTCCGAGGAGAGCCGTTGGCAGCGTTTCGTCGGTTCTACACCGACACGGCCACGTTCGGCTCGGCGGCCGGCGTGGCCAGCGCGGTGTCGTTCTTTGGTATCGACCGCGTGCTCTTCGCCAGCGACATGCCCTTCGGTCCAGGCGGGGGCGCCGGCCTCATCGCCGCCTCGCTCGACGCGGTGAGCGGCCTGCGGGCGAGCCCCGCCGAAATCGCGCAGATCCTGCGCGGCAACGCCGCGCGGCTGCTGGGGCCGTGACGCTACCGGCCTCAAAGCCGCGGATCGGAAACGCGGAATCGGACGGTGTCTAGATCACTTCGTTGACCTGGCCGTCGGGACCGGCGGTCGGTCGACCACGCCGCGCACCATTTCCTGGCTCGACCGCGCTCGGGAATGTCCCGCAGGACCCAGGCGGCCGAATGATTCGGGTAGGGGATGGGAACGAACGTGAACGGGCCGTCGACGCCGCTGCGGTGGATGAAGTCGCGCGTCTGCGAGACGTCCAGTTCGTGTGAAATCCACTGCGGCCGGGCGGCGAGGCGGCCGAGCCTCCGCAGGGCCGAGGCCGGATCGGAGCCGGGATAGGGCCACTCGTGCACACCGTCGTAGTGGCTGTGGCAGAAAAAGCCGCACCACAGCGAGGCGATGGCGTCGTCGTGCAAGCCGATGGAGTTGCCGGCGATGGCACCGCGCGAAAACCCGCACAACACGACCGAGCAACGGTCCCCGCCGAACCGCTGACACATGTCTTCGACGGTCGCGATGCAATACCGCTTCGTCTCCTCGACGTCGCCCAGATCGTTTCGATAGCCGCCGTTCCCCGGATACTCGACAATCACGGGATAGGATCGTCCGGGCCGCCAGCCGGGCGGCAGCCAGCCGGGCGGCCGATAGAGAACGTGTCGAACATCGGTCTCCTCCCAGCCGCGGGTGACCGCCGCGACCCTCGTTCCCGCCGCCGGCTCACCCCGAACCGTTTCGGGCACCACGAGATCCGCCGGCAGCGAGTTGAGGTTCTCGCCTTCGACACCCTGGGCCGCTCCGACGCACAAGAAGGTGAGGAGCAGAATGCGGCCCGATGCCGAACGTTTCATGATGGATGCGCGCCTCGGCGATGAATCCGGGGGACCGGCTCATCGCCGCCTCGCTCGCCGCGTTGACGTTTTCGCGGTCCGGCACGGGGCGAGCGATCCGCCGGGGATGAAGGTCGGGGCCACGCTGATCTGCACTGCGGCGCCGGCGAACTGCCCGGTGATTCGCCGGGCGAGCTGCTCGACGGCCAGCCGGCCGATCCGCTGCGGATGAACGTCGACTGTTGCGAGCGTCGGCCAGAGCCCCGCCACGAGCGCCCGCTCGTTGTTGCATGAAACCACGGAGATGTCGCGGCCGGCCACGCGGCCACGGGTGGCAAGCGCGCGGTAGACGAGCGCCGCGATGCTGTCGGCCGGGCAGAAGATCACGGTGGGCCGGTCGCGATCACCCTTCCTCATCGCCTCGATAGCCCGATCGACAAGCGGCTGCACCTCCGCGACATCCATCACCGGCTGGAGCGGAAACGACACGGGCCTGGCCTGCGACTGATCGATCTCGACGACCACCCCGCCGTGCTCCTCCACACACCGGCGAAACGCAGCCGAGCGGATTGCGAACAGGGCATGGTCGGCCTTGGGGTTAACGATCACCGCCCGGCGGTGCCCCTTCGCGACCGCCGCCTCGGCGGCGAGCCGGCCGACGAGTGCGTCGTCGGGATCGACCACGTCGCCGGAAACACCGGCGGGCCGTCCGAGCATCCACACCAGCGGCGCCTCGCCGAGCGTCGCCCGCAACCGCTGCGTGAAGGTGCGGGCCACGTTCCCCTGCATCGCGGCCTTCGCGAGGATGCCGTCGAACTTCACCCGCCGGAGCGATCGCGGCGGCTCCGCGGGGTCGGGCACGTTGACGATGATCGGGTGGGCCCCCGCCTCGGCGAGCGCCTCCTCCGCTCCGTGGATCGCCTCGGCCACGACTGGCAGACCGGCGAGCGTGCGATCGATCCCGAACATCGCGATCGCGATCTGCTTCCCGGCGAGCGGTTCGGGATTCGATCGGCTGGAACGATTGCGGAGCGATTTGTAGCCGAGCCGCTCGGCCGCGGCCCGCACCCGCGCGATACACGCCTCGCTCACCTGCGGGTGCCCGCGGAGCGCGCGGCTGGCTGTGCCCGGAGTGACGCCAGTCTCGCGGGCGACATCGCGAATCGTGACACCCATAGCATTCACTCTATCGACGGCCGCCTTGGTTGGAAAGCGATTCGCCGCAACAGGACAGACCGAGCCGGAATGGCGGGTGGCCTCTGGCCGGCAACGCCCTTGGTTCCGCCTGGGAATGTCGATTGTCAGCGGCAGTCGCTCGACCCGCACTTGGCGGGCGCGACTCGCTCAGGTGAGCGACGACACCTTCAACTGCTCCGTTCGCTCGAGCGCACGCCCGCTACGCCCCCAAAACCAACAGCCCCTAGGACACCACCCCTCACGCAGCGACTGCAAGTAGGCCAGCAGGTCGAGGAATTCCAGGACCGTCAGGCGGTCGACGAGTTTTTCGGGCATCGCGGAGGTTTTTGTGTGGGACACGTTCGGCGATGTCGATGGTCTTCAGTTCGATCGACTTGCCTTCGGATCTGCCCACGAAGAGGTCCCCCGGTCTCGGCCACGATCAACCCGCTGAACTGCAGGCCGGCGTGGGTCGACAGAGCCCAGGTAACGAACTGCGAGGCGACCCCGACGCTGGGGTCGAGAATCAGTGCGGTGAACATTTTTCGCCGGACTCGGAGGCGGCCCGCGCGGAGCCCGATCAACCGGCGTTGAAACGAGGCCTGTGGGATCTGCGGGGCCTGAGATCTGCGCGGTCGGGCCGCTTCCTCGGGAGCACTCGCTTCAGGACAACATTTCGCCAATCACCCGTCCGCCGTTGACAAGCTTCATGTTTCGTCCCAGAGGGAAGGAAACTTCCCGGTCGAGCCTCGGGGAGAATCCCGTCGCCACGTATGTCGAGGAACCACTGCGATCGTACCTCCGCTGCGGCATCCTCTGCCACGGGTTTGCCGGGGCCCGATGTGGCACCTGCGGACATGACTTATTGGTCGCGGTCGCTGGGCGACGACAAAAAGCCGTGCAAGGGACGGGGAGTCTGTCCGTCTTGCAACGGCCGACGCATGGCACACGCCGCCGCACACCAGAGTCGATCACGTCATCCCACCGGTGCCGGTCCGGCCATGGGTGATCTCCGTGCCAAAGCGACTGCGGTGGCTCAGCCGAGCGGTCCGAGGCCGCCTGCGCCCTCACGACGATCTTCGTGCGCGAAGTCGAACGGCTCGTCCGCAAGGCCGCGGGTGTGGCGGCGGCTTCCGTCGATCGTAACCCGCCCCGCATCGGCGCCATCTCGTTGCGGCACCGCTTCGGGTCCGCAGACTGCGGCCGACATGCTCGCGTGGGAGCACAGCGGGTTGGGTCGACGCGAGTGTGCGGATCGCCCTGGACGACCGCGACGCACCGAGCTCCACCACAGCCGAACTCCACTAAAAGCCGAGCCCCTCGTGAAAGGCAGCCAACTGGCGGGGCCCACACCCCGCTGCAGAAGACTTCCCGACGTGAGAGCGCATCCGACGTGACTGGATCGCCGGCTCGGGGGCGGCAAAAGTCTCGTCGCTCTCTCGCCGCGGCGGCTCAGGTGCACACAAGACCGTGCGAAGTCATCGGCGTCGCCCGCTCGAGGTGCCGTTAGTCC
>JBBDNW010000185.1:0-2769 GCA_040877375.1 Pirellulales bacterium
TGACGGGCACGTCGATGGAGCCGCTGATCCCGGACGGCTCATGGTGCCTGTTCCGACCGTGTCCGGCGGGCTCGCGCGAGGGCCGGATCGTGCTCGTGCAGTTCGCGGTGAAAAGGCGCGGGCGAGAACGGCGGCCGGTTCACCGTCAAGAAGTACCACTCGGAGCTATCTACAAATCCGGCGGTCACCGCCGACGGCTGGCGGCACGCTTCGATTCAGCTGCTGCCGCTGAATCCGGCGTTCGAGCCGATCACGCTCGAGCCGGAGGACGCGGGCGACCTCACGATCGTTGGGGAGTTTGTCAGGCCTGTCCGAGCCAAATGAGCAGATCGCGTTGCTCCGCCGATCCGCAGAGCCTGGAAAGTCGGGCTAAAACCCTGTTTCTCACTTATTCATGACAAATCCATTCGTTTCTCACTTTTGGTGCGAAAGTGAGAAACAAAATTTTCCCCGTCACGCTGCGGACCTCTCAGCCCGGAAACCGCCCGTCAGCGATCAGCAGTTCTCGCAGAATGACCGCGTCGGGATGGTTGATCGCAAGGCATCGAATGGTGGCTCGCCCCGTAGGCGTGTTACCCACAAGAACAGGTCCGTCCCACTGGAAATGCTCGTCCCAAGAATCGCGACGCGGGTGAAAGAGTTGGGCCGTCATCGCGGTCACCGGATCGACGCTTGCAAGATTCGGGCCCTTATGGGCGTTGCATCGGAAGCAACTCAGGCACAGGTTGTCGAGCGTGGTAGCGCCGCCGTGCTGCTAAGCGATCACAGGGTCGATCGGGAACGTGAAGAACGGGTCGTCGTCTTCGTGAATCCGGCAGTATTCGCACCGTCCGCCGGCCCGGTCACGGACCTGCGCCCGGAGCCGAGCGTCCGTCAGGCCGCTCCGTTCTGGCCCAGCATCCGGCGGGCCTTGGCTTGAAGGATCGCGATGAAGGTGCCGGCCGACACGCAGGCGTCGTACTCCTCTCGCTCCGCATCGGTCAGTGTTCCCGCGGTCGACTTGCCGGCCAGAAGCTGCATGCGGCTGTTGGCATCAGCAGTTGCCCGCAGCTGGACAACCTTTCTGGCCACCTCGGGCGTCATGCAGTCGCCGAGCGGGTCGAGGAGATCGGTGAGCGCGGAATGCACGGTCTCCATGGCTGAATCTTTCGTGGTTTGGTCTGTGCCGAGTAGGAAGTGCACAGGCGTTCCTGTCTCACGTCGATGGCCGCTGTCGCCTGGATTTTACCCCCAGGACCAGGGTTGTCCCTGCCGGTCATAGACTCGCGGCCATGGTTTCGACGCCGCCACGGGGCAGCCCGTGGAGATGTCGCCGCGGAAGTGGGAATCGAGCTGGCGGAAGTTTCCAATCTCGACAACCGTCATGCCGCGTTACGACGCGATCGATCTCGCGTGGGCGATCTCGTCGTGTTGCACGGCGCGCACCTGCTCGGCCCGCAGCGTTGCCACGGCAATCGTTTCGCCGTCGAGCGTCATGAACTCGACTTCGTATCCCTTACCCTCGTCATGCACCAGCACGACCGTCCCGATGTCGCCGGCTGCGAGGCCATGATCGGGGAGATCGCAGGTCAGCACGACTTCGTCGAGTTCATCGATCACGTGAGGGTGACCTCCGGGCACTGAGGGATTTTCGTTCCACATGAGGATTTTACCTTCTCCGGCGGACAGGGTGGGCGGTCACGAATCGAGGAATCTCTTTGCCTTGGTCCACGAACCATACGGTCCTGATTTCTGCCCGGGCTGCCACAGGCGAGAGAACCCAGCCGTCAATCACATATCGGATGCCAAACTCGGTCTCAGTGGAAAGCAAAACATCATTCTCCCGGGCGAGCCGCATAAGTTCGTCCTCGAGCAACCGGGGGTCTGCTGGGTCGAACCCAAGCCTTCAAAAAAAGCCGCCTTGGATCTTCCCCTCGGGTGACTGTCGTCGAGCAGATAACCAAGGACCTTCGTCCTCGAAACAATCGCCAGACGGGAGTTTGGGAGTTTCATGCCGCTTCCGACGAGCGTTGGTTTTGGAGAGTATACAGACGTTCATTTTTGAGTCAAGGCGGCGAAGTACGCTGCGGTCGGCCTTTTTGGTCGGGACCAGGGTTGTCTCTGTCGGGCGTAGACTCGCGACCATGGTTTTCACCCTCCGCGACTGGTTCGCGATGCTCGCCACCACGCGGATGACGAAGTCGTTCAAGATGGTCCTCCTGCGGGTGTTGCTCGACAACGACGCGGTCTTTTCGGGGATGCCGATCCCGGAGCTGGCGGCGAAGTGTCGGGAGTTTCTCGTGGCCCACGAGTTCCTCCGCCGCGACATCGCCGACGCCGCCACGGGGCAGCCGGTGGAGATGTCGCCGCGGAAGTGGGAATCGAGCTGGCGGAAGTTCCCGATCTCGATCTGGATGCAGGAGCAGGAGAGCCGGGAGTGGGAGTTTCGGTTCGTGAAGATCGCCTGCAACGTGGCCGGCCCGGGCGGATCCAACGTGGGCGACACACTTCCCAACGAGCTGCCCACGCTCCTGCGGGAGTCGTTCGGCCCCGACGCCGGTCTCCCAGGCACGAGCTTTGAAGTGGAGTTTCACCGCGACGGCGACGCCTGGCACATCGCGCCTCTCTCCCCCAAGAAGCCCCAAGCGCAAGCGCGGGGAATACGGTCCACCTCCGAACAACCGTCATCGCATCTCCCTGGCCATGATCTCCCGCTCCTCTCCTCCCCGCCCCCAACCTCCCGCTTCACCACCCACGTCCCCGTCTACGACCTTACTGCCGCGGCCGGCT
>JBBDNW010000186.1:0-2717 GCA_040877375.1 Pirellulales bacterium
ACCACGGGCGGGAGCGATGGGCGGCGGTTGGAGCAGTTCGCCAAGGTGCGTGAGGATCCTCCGGATCGGCCCCGGCTCCGTGATGAACGCGATGAGCCGGATGTCGCCGCCACACGCCGGGCACTCCAGCGGAAACGCCTCCCCCACCCCCGCCATCAGCTTGGCCCAGGCTTTTGCGCGAGGTGTCGTGCGAGCGGGGCTTTTCATGGGTGTTGCAGCAGCCTTCCGCGGCATCCCGCCGCTTGCCGACGTTCCCGACGGCCAGTGCCGTGACGGCCGGCCGCAGCGGGTGGTTCAGCGCGAAGACGCCGTGATACCGATGCCGGTGCTTGCGTGGCTGCGGGATGAGATCGGCGAGCCGGGAAATAGCAACTCAAGCAGGAACTCAAACGGCGAGAGCTCGATGACACCGCTGGCCCCCGGCTGCGTCGACTGGCAGGACCGCGGCATCATCAGCCGGGCGAGGGTCCGTCGGTAGCTTTCGGATCGTCGCCGAGAAAGTCGTCTACTTCGACTCCGGCCTGCTTGAGTATCGCGCGGAGAGTCCCTTCCGGCATGTCACCTGGATGGTTTGGGATTGTCGTGTACCGGCGAAGCGGTTCGTTGAACTAGATCTCATGAGAACCAGCGGCTTGGCGGTGGAACGTCAGGCCGAGCTCTTTGAGACGTTTCACGATCTCGCGGTGCCGAAAGCCGGCGAGCCGTCCCATTACGTCGCCACGACGAGCGGGTAATCGAACCGATCGTCCGCCTCGGGCAAATGCTCGGCCGCGGCAGCGTCTGAGGTTGACCGTGACTCAAGAAGCTTCTTGGCGACATCCAGCGCGATCTCGAGCGTTTCTTGGATCGTGCGGCCTTGGGCTACCAGACCCTGGACGTCGTCGCTCGTGGCGAGATAGAAGCCTTCCGGTAGCTTTTCAACGTGCAGAGTGATGATGTGTTCCACGAGGTTGATCGTAGGACCGGAAGTGCCCACCCTTCAAGCGATGGGCGAGGGTGGAAACCACCCCCCTCGCCGGGCACCCGGGGCGTGGCAAAGTACGTAAACGCATGCACACTACTCCCGGAAAGCGGCCGGTGCACCGCACGGCCGGGCCGGCCTGCAACCGCCGCCGCCGACGGTCACGGCGCGGAAGGCTGTTGCGATGCGAACCAAAAGCCAAGTTCCCACGACACTTCGCGGATCGCGTGGGCGAAACTGATGGCGCGGGTGGGTGAGGAGTTTCCGCTCCTGTGTCCGGCGGGCGGCGGCGACATCCGGCTTGCGCCGAGCGTGAAAAACCGACACTCCGGAGCGTTCCGGGGCCTGGGAATGCCCGCGACGGCCAGCCCGGCACGCACCCGTCAGCGACCAGCCCGGGCCCGATCCCGACTCACCGACCGGAAAACGGTTGCGGAAGTGCCGTTGACCGGACTATCCTCCCGCAGGCTCGCGGAGTGCGGCTCCTCCGATCATCTCGTCGAACTCGGCGGCGAGGTGCGGGCCTGGGGCAGCCGGGCCGACGGCGGGAAGTGGCGGGTGCGGTTGCGGCATGGCGATGCGACGAGCCTGCAAGGCGCCGTGATCGAACTTTCAGCCGGGGGAGCGGTCGCCACGGCGACCGCGCGGCGGGGCCGGTCGCCGATCGATTCGCGAACGGGGCGGGTAGTTCAGGCGATCCGCGGATCGGCCACTGTCTGCCGACCGTCATGCGCCGACGCCTGGGCCGTGGCCACCCTCATACTTGGCAGTCCGTGAACATCTCACCCAAAAGCCCCTCGCGGAAGCGTCAGCGATCGCGGTGCTCGCGTCGGAATAGCTCGAGTTCGCGCCGCAGCGGTTCCCAATAGGCACGGTCTTGCGACTGCACCGCCCGCACTTCGGCGTCGAGGGCCGCTCGCAATGCATCGATCGCGTCATCAAAGGCGTGCTGGATCAGCGGCCGATCGTGGCAGGCTTCCCGGGCCGGGCCTGGGAAACGCCTGCAGAGTTCCACGAGCAGCTCCGGCGTACGGGCTTCGCGCAGCCAGAAGTCGACATGCGCCGCGGTCGGTGCGGCGGCGTTTTCGCGTTGGTGGATGGTGACGAGCAGTTCGATGACCGGCCAGTCCCTGCTCCGCTGCGTCTTCTTCGCCTGCACGAGATCGGGAATGCAGAGCAGGTGATACTCGGTATTGGCCTCGTCCGCGAACGTCGTGCGCCGCTCCCAGAGCACGGGAAATTCCGGCATCGCCCGCAAACGGGTCATCACGTCGACCCGCAGTCCTTCCACGCCGGTTGCCTGGCAACGGAAGTGCACTGCATGCCCGCGGGCCAACGCCGACGGATCGAACGGTGGCACCGCAATGCGGTCCGCCTCGAGTTCCGCCAGGGCCGCTTGGAGACGGTTGAGATTTTCCTGATCCGCCAAAACCAGGAAATCGATGTCTTTGCTAACCTGCGCCGCGCCGTAGAAGACGCAGGCCTGCCCGCCCATGAGCAAGGTCCGGACGCCATGCTTCCGAAACGTCGAAAGGACTCGTCGGATCGGGGTCGGGGTCAAGGCTTCCTCCCATGGCGATGTATTCAACAAGCATCCGCTCGCTGCGGGCGAGTCGCTCGAGCGGTTGGAGGTTCAGCCAATCCTTCCATTCGTCGGGAAGATCGTCGTAGGGCATTGTGGCGGGATTCCTGGGCGGCGGTAAAGGATAGGACGGCCAACGGCACTTCCGCAAGGCTCTCCCGTCGGGTGAGCGGC
>JBBDNW010000187.1:0-1109 GCA_040877375.1 Pirellulales bacterium
TTGGCGTGCATCACCTCCTGGACGAGAAGCCGAACCTGAGCAAAGTCCGAAACGAATGGGAAATCGCCTTGGCGGGCGAACCGGCCACGAGCTCGATCATGCCCTTGCTCGACGACCCGGCCCTCACCAGCCCTCGGTGACGATCACCACCCCCGGGTCAAAATCTCGCGAAGCATGTGCGGCGTGAGTTCCACGGGGTTGCCTCGCATGCTCGCCCCGCCCGAGTTCTCGGCGAGCCAGCCGACCCGTTCACGAGCGAGGCCAAGATCCGAGAGCCGGCGGGGTGTGCCGGCGAGGTCGCAGAGCGCGTCGATACGGACAACGAACGCATCGGCCGCGTGCTCTGTATCGGCCGCGGCCTCAGGATCGATGGCCCGTTCGAGCAGTGCGAAGTCGTCGCGGCAGGCCGTCCGATTGACACGCAGCGCCACGGGCAACATGACCGCGCAAGCAAGACCGTGCGGCGCTCCGCATTCCACGCCCAGCGCCGCCGCCACTCCGTGGGCCATGCCCAGTCCGGAGTTGGTCAGAGCCATGCCGGACACGAGGGCTGCATGACTCATCGCCGTCCGTGCAGCGAGGTCAGCGGGAGACGCGAGCACTTGCGGCAGGGCGGCGATCGCCCGCGGCAGGGCGTCGAGCACCAGCGCCCGCGGCAGCGGCGACCGGAAGCGGCAGATAAACGACTCGATCAACTGCGTGATACAGTCGAGCCCTGAGGCCGCCGTCACGCCCCGGTCACACGAAACGGTGATCGCGGGATCGACGATGGCGGCCCGCGGCACCATCAGCGGGCTCCGCATGCTCTTCTTAAAGCGGCGGCGGGGGCAGGAGATGACGGCATTGCGGGTCGCCTCAGCGCCCGTGCCGGCCGTCGTGGGCACGGCCACCACCGGCAGCGGAGCGACGCGGATCGACAGCCCGCGGCCCATCCCCTCGAGATGATCGATCACCTCCTGCTCGACGTCCGCCGCCCGTGGATTGGCATTCGTCGCCAGCGCGGCGATGGCCTTGGCGAGGTCGATCATGGCGCCGCCGCCAATCGCAATCACCACCGGCTCGGTCTCCCCGCGGTCTGGTAGTCCGCGGAGCGCATCGGCCACGTCGGC
>JBBDNW010000187.1:1209-2706 GCA_040877375.1 Pirellulales bacterium
CTCGCCGCTTCGCGGCGTGCAACTGCGTTGCCATCCATGGCCGACTCCCTCACCATCCCCACCTGCTCCGGGCCAATCAAGGGGCAGATCCGCCCACCCGGCTCGAAAAGCATCACGAATCGCGCGCTGGTCTGCGCCGCACTGGCGAGGGGAACGAGCCGACTGACCGGCGTGCTCGACAGTCAGGACACGCGCGTGATGGCTACGGCGCTCGCGGCCCTGGGCTTCCAGCTCCGGGCCGACTGGCCGAGAGGCGAGATCCTGGTCGAGGGATCGGGTGGCGCAATCCCCGCGGCCGAGGCGACGCTCGACTGCGCGGCGAGCGGCACGACGATGCGGTTTCTCGCGGCGGTCTGTGCCCTCGGTCACGGGCGATATCGGCTCGATGGCACGGCCCGGATGCGGCAGCGGCCCATCGGCGATCTGCTCGCGGCGCTCCGTGAACTCGGCGTCGACGCGGAAGCGGGCAGCCCGGGTGAGTGTCCGCCGGTGACGATCCATTCCCGCGGACTGGCAGGCGGCGCGGCATCAGTCCGCGGCAGCGCATCGAGCCAGTTCGCCAGCGGCCTCGCCCTGGCCGCGCCCTGCACAAGGTCGGGGATCCGCATCCGATTCACTGGCGAGATCGTCTCGCTTCCCTACCTCGACATGACCCGCCGGGTGATTACTGCTTTCGGCGGCCGCTGCATCACCGAGGACGAACGCACGTGGAGCATCCCACCCGGCGGCTATGCCGGCCGCGAGTATGACATCGAGCCAGACGCCTCAGCGGCGAGTTACTTCTTTGCGGCGGCCGCCATCAGCGGTGGATCAGTGCGGGTCGACGGCCTATCACGACGGAGCATGCAGGGGGACGTGGCCTTCTGCGATGCGCTCGACCGGATGGGATGCAACGTGGCGTGGAATGAGGGTGACGCATCCGGGGGGGGCGACTCGATCACCGTGACGGGCCGCGCCGTTCACGGCATCGACATCGACATGAATGCGATCAGCGACACCGTGCCGACCCTCGCCGTCGTCGCCCTGTTCGCGGGATCACCGACCACGATCCGCAACGTGGCCCATATTCGCGACAAGGAAACCGACCGGATCGGCAATCTCGTCCATGAACTCCGCAGCCTCGGTGCCGACGCTCGTGAGCACGCCGACGGCCTCACGATCGTTCCCGGACCGCTCCACGACGCGAGCATCCGCACCTACGACGACCATCGCATGGCGATGAGCCTGGCACTGGCGGGGCTGCGGACGCCCGGCGTGTGCGTCCAGGATCCGGGATGCGTCGCCAAGACCTTCCCCGACTACTGGCAGCGGCTCGGCGAACTGGCCGGCTTCAACGCCGGCTGGCCACGTAAGTTGGATACGCTTTAGCAGCGGCGTGGAGCGGGGCGGGGTGCTACCCGCATTCCCCGCGCTCGCGCTTGGGGCTTCCTGACGGGAGGCACACCTCCCGATCGTGAGGAGCCGGGGGTGGCACGCGCAGACGCCGGGGAATCTTTG
>JBBDNW010000188.1:0-6124 GCA_040877375.1 Pirellulales bacterium
GTCGTGCGCGCCGTGGCGGATCGCGATGTGGTGGGACGTATTCCCCGCGCTCGCGCTTGGGGCTTCCTGCCCCCAAAAAGCCCGGAGCGCAAGCGACGGGAATACGGGTAGCGACCGTGGGCGTCGCGTGGCGCGGGTTGGCGTGGCGCTCACATTCCCCGCGCTCGCGCTTGGGGCTTCCTGACGGACAGGGTTGCGGCAGTCGCCCCCAAAAAGCCCGGAGCGCGAGCGATGGGAATACGGGTGGCTCCGTCGAGCGTATCGCGGCGCCCTGCGATGTGGTGGGACGTATTCCCCGCGCTCGCGCTTGGGGCTTCCTGCCCACAAAAAGCCCGGAGCGCGAGCGATGGGTATACGGGTGGCGACTTCGGCGGTGGCGGGGAGCGGATTGGGGTTGGGGGCGTATTCCCCGCGCTCGCGCTTGGGGCTTCCTGACGGACAGGCGTTGCGGCAGTCGTCCCCAAAAAGCCCGGAGCGCGAGCGATGGGTATCCGGGTGGCGACTTCGGCGGTGGCGGGGAGCGGCTTGGGGTGTGGGGCGTATTCCCCGCGCTCGCGCTTGGGGCTTCCTGGCGGGAGGCGTCGCGCTTTGTCACGCGGACGTGGACGCGGTGCGGCGGCGGTGCCTCCAAAAAGCCCGGAGCGCGAGCGATGGGTATACGGGCGGCAACCCACTCGGGTGTGGCGGTGCACTATTGCTCGCGGCCCTATCGGCCGTCGCATTGGCCGAGGTGACGGTCGCCACCCACGAAAATCGCGTCGACGTCGCAATCGACGGCAAGCCCTTCACGTCGTACGTCTACGCGGGGCACCGCAAACCGATTTTGTTTCCGGTGCTTGGTCCTGGCGGCACTTCCATGACGCGGTCGTGGCCGATGGTCGACGGGGTCGCAGACGAACCACACGACCATCCGCATCATGAGGGCATCTGGTTTACGCACGGCGCCGTCAACGGTGTCGATTTCTGGGCCTCGCACCCGGCGGCCGTTAACCCGGAGCGGCGGGGCAACGACCGCATCGAGCACGCCACGCTCGTGAAGGCCGAGGGGGGTCGCGAAGGCGTAATCGAGACAAAAAATCGTTGGGTGAAGGCCGATGGTACGGAGGTCTGCAGCGACACGCGGCGGATCGTCTTTGGTGGCGAGGGCACGTCGCGGACGATCGACTACTCGATCACGATCCATGCCGATCACGGTCCGGTGACATTCGGCGACACCAAGGAAGGGGCGATGGGGTTGCGGGTGCCTGTGCAGCTGCAGCTCAAGGATATCGACGAGTCGAAGGGGGCCGCAGGCCATTGCAGCAACTCCGAGGGGCAGACTGACGCCGACGTGTGGGGCAAAGCGGCCCGCTGGGTGGCCTACTGGGGGCCGATCGAGGGCTACACTGTGGGTGTCGCCATGCTTGATCATCCCGACAACCTTCGGCATCCAACGCACTGGCATGCCCGCGACTACGGCCTTGTCGCTGCGAATCCCTTTGGGTTGCACGACTTCACCGGGGCCGCGAAGGGCACGGGCGACTTCACGATTCCTGCCGGCGGCTCGCTCACGCTGCGGTATCTGATCGTGATGCACGAGGGCGATCCCGAAGCTGCCGGCATCGAGGCCCTCTGGAAGAAGTGGACGCACGGCGAGCGCCCGAGTGACGTGCAGGTCGATCATCCCCCGCAGGCCACTCCATGACCGCGACGATCCTGGATGGCAAGGCGCTGGCGGGCCGCATCGAGACTGAGCTCTGTGGCGAGGCAGAGACTTTCGCCGAGATGTTTTCCCGACGGCCGAGGCTCGTGGTGGTGCTCGTTGGCGACATGGCGGCGAGCGCCTCCTATGTGAAGAGCAAGGCGGCAGCGGCTGGCCGCGTGGGTATCGACTCGGAGGTCGTGGCAATGCCGGCGACGGCGAGCACTGCCGAACTCGTGGCGCTCGTGCAGGCGATCGCCCGCGATGAACACGGGCCCGCCGACGGCATCCTCGTGCAACTCCCGCTGCCGTCGCATGTCGACACGGTCGCCGTGCTCGACGCGGTGCCCCCCGACCGTGACGTTGACGGCTTTCATCCCGAAAATGCTGGCCTACTCTCCCAGGGGCGGCCACGGTTTATCCCCTGCACGGCAGCCGGCGTGCAGCGGATGCTGATCGACGCCGCGATTCCGACGGCCGGCAAGCATGTGGTGATCGTGGGCCGCAGCGACATCGTGGGCAAGCCGCTGGCGCTGCTGCTGGCCTCGCGTCCGCCGCTCGGCTGCCCGCCGGAGAGCACCGGGGGCTGCGACGCGACGGTGACGATCTGCCACAGCCGTTCCGGCGACATCGCCGCGCTCACGCGGCAGGCCGACATCGTGGTGGCCGCCGTGGGCCGCCCGAAGTTGATCACGGCGGAGATGGTGAAGCCCGGCGCGGCGGTGATCGATGTCGGGATCAATCGAGTCGATGGCAGGCTCGTGGGTGACGTCGACTACGGGCCAGTGAGTGAGGTCGCCGGGTGGATCTCCCCGGTGCCCGGTGGCGTGGGGCCGATGACGGTAGCGATGCTCCTCGCCAACACCCTCCTCGCCGCCGAACTCCGCCTCGGCAAGCGCTGACCCCAGCCGCCCCCAAAAAGCCCGGAGCGCAAGCGATGGGAATACGCGTAGCAACCGTGACGGCCGTACAAAACCGATCTGGGTGGCCACCCGTATTCCCCGCGCTCGCGCTTGGGGCTTCCTGTCCCGTTGACACACAAATATACGCCTGTACACTCACTGCCATGTCGCACGAACCCGGTTCCATCATCCGCCCCGATCCCGTCGCGTTCTTTCTCACGTGGACCACCTACGGGTCGTGGCTCCCCGGGAGACAGCCGTGGATGGGTGGATCGACGCGGTGGCATTCAGGTGGCCAACCGATTCGTCGAGCAGGCCGCCCGGCGGCAGATGGTGATGCGACCGATCACGCTCACGGCGCTCCAGCGAGGCGTCGTCGCACGGTCGATCGCAGCACACTGTCGTGTCCGTGGTTGGACGCTGCACGCGTGTCAGTGCCGCACCCAACACGTGCATGTTGTCGTGACCGCGGTTGATTCTTCCGTGAGCACCGCGACGAGCGAGCTCAAGGCGTGGGCGACGCGTGCCCTCAAGATGCACGAGGAGCGGCGGCGGGCGCCGACGTCGTGGCGGTGGTGGGCGAAAGGGGGAAGTGGCCGACTCCTCTTCGATCAGCGAAGTCTCGAGGATGTGGCGATCTACGTGCGGGATTGCCAAGAGCGGCCCCGCGAAAACGATTGACGCGTGGCGATGCCACCCGTATTCCCCGCGTTCGGGTTTCCGCGGCCAAGAAGCCCGGAGCGCGAGCGATGGGAATCCGCGTGGCGACCGCGGCCGCCGTGCAAAACTGATGGCGATGCCACCCGTATTCCCCGCGCTCGCGCTTGGGGCTTCCTGACCGAGAGCTCCAAACGCGAGCGACCGGGGGTTTCGGGCCGCGTTGCCACCGAAAACCCGACCTTGAACGCGTCCGGGAGGATCACTATCTTCCCCAGCCGTCTGGAAGATGTGACACGCAAAGTCATCCCATCCTGCCGGCGCATGCGCAGCCTCTGCTGGCGGACGTTCGCCGGGCTGCCATGGGCTCGACCCACCGCGATGTCCGATCACTTCCCGAACCCGTCCTGGCCTGTGCGAGAAGTCGGTACATGAACTATTTCCTCAGGGCTTTGAGGGAGGCTTCGAAGAGCTGGCCACTGCTTGCAGCGGCGCTGCTGTGCTCCGCCGGCGTTGCCGCCCTCTGGGGCGCGAATATCGCCGCCCTTTTTCCGATCATCGAAGTTACGCTCAAGGGCGACTCGCTGCAGTCGTGGAACGAGCGGCGGCTCGAGGAGTCTCACAAGCGGATCGAGGTAGCGCATGCCACGATCGCCGATCTCGAGAAACGGCTCGCCGCGGGGATCCCCGATGCTAGCGAGGCGAAGAAGGCTCAAAACCAACTCGATACCTTCCGGCTGGCGGTGCGGGGCGACCAAGCGATGGCCCTTTCGGCCGAGCACCTTGCCCCCTGGATTGATCGCTTCCTGCCGCGCGACCCGTTTCAGACGGTGCTTATCGTGGTGGCATTTGTCGTGATCAGTACGTTCGTCAAGCACGTGCTGCTCATGGGCAGCACGCTGCTGGTGAGCTGGGTGGCAATGACCATCAGTCGCAACATCCGGCTCAAGGTCTTCGACAAGGCTCTCGCGCTCGACCGGGCCCAGTTCATGAAGTGGGGCTCCGCAGGCTTCATGGCCCAGGTCACGAGCACGTCAGACATGCTCGCCAGCGGCATCACGAGCGTGTACGGCGGCGCTATCACCGAGCCGCTCAAGATCATGACCTGCCTCGGGTTCGCGTTTATGGTGTCGTGGCGGTTGACGCTGGCCTGCCTGACACTGGCGCCTGTTGTGGGCTTCTTGATGGTCTGGCTCAACCGCCGAATCCGTAATGTCTCGAAGAACATCCTCTCCCGCTCGCGGGGATTCCACCATGTGCTCCTCGAGGCCCTCAACAACGTGTTGACCGTGCAGGCCTACACGATGGAAGAGTTCGAACGGCAGCGATTTCGTACCTGCACCTCCGACATGATGCGGACGGGCATGTGGCACTCCTTCTATCACGCCCTGGCCAACCCGATCACGGAAATCCTCGGCATCGGCATGGTCGCCACGTCGATCGCCGTCGGGGCATGGCTCGTGATCAATCAGGAGACGAAGATCTTTGGAATCACGATGACCGACCAGCCCATGACGGTGCCGGGCATCATGATCTTCTTTGGATTCCTGATCGGGGCCAGCGACCCGGTGCGGAAGCTCTCCGGCGTGATCACCGGGCTCAACATCGGAATAGTCGGTGCCCAGGGGCTCTATCCGTTGCTCGACATGCCCTCCAAGCTGGCCGAGACGGTGCATCCGCGGGAGGTGCCCTCGCCCCATCAGGAGATCCGGCTCGAGAACGTGTCGTTCTCCTACGACGGGATCGATACCGTTTTAAAGGACGTGAACGTCGCAATCCGGTTTGGCGAACGCGTGGCGATCGTGGGACCAAACGGCGGCGGCAAGAGCACGCTCGTGAACGTAATCTGCAGGTTTTACGACCCGACGCAGGGCCGCGTGCTGATCGACGGCGTGCCGCTGACGGAGGTCGCGCTGCACGACCTCCGGGGGCGAATCGCCATGGTCACGCAGCAGACCGAACTCTTCAACGAGTCGATTCTCTACAATATCCGCTACGGCCGCTGGGATGCCACTGACGAGGAGATCGAGGAGGCCGCCCGCCGAGCGCACGCCCATGAGTTTATCTCGGAGTTTCCGGAAGGCTACCGCACGATGGTGGGCCCCAACGGCTTTCGGCTCTCGGGCGGCCAGCGGCAGCGAATCGCGCTGGCCCGGGCCTTCCTACGGGACGCCGAGATCCTCGTGCTCGACGAGGCCACGAGCCAGATCGACGTGGACAGTGAGCGACTCATCCACGCGGCCCTCTCGGCCTACGTCGAGAATCGCACCGTAATCATGATCACGCACCGCGCCAGCACGCTGGCGCTGGCCGATGCGATCATCGAGGTCGATCACGGCATCGTCACCAAGCGTCCGGCGCGACAGCAGCAGGCAGCCTGACCCCCTTTCGCTAGGCCGGGCCGCTTAGTGATAGAATCGTTGCCATGAGTGGAAACGTCGCTTGCTCCTGCGGATACCAAGGTCCGGGCCGGGCAGAGGGCAAGACGGTCGTGTGTCCGATCTGTAAGACGCCTGCGGCCGCGGGTGAAAAGACCTACCGGATTCCCTGCCCCAGAGGCCACGTGCTCACGGCGCGGGACGAATGGCTGGGCCGTGAAATGGTCTGTCCGCAGTGCAACGAGCCATTTGTGCTCCGGGCCACCGACAGTCTCGAATATCGCAAGGTCCAAAAGCAGCGTCAGGAAGAGACCGATGCCCGTCAGGCGCAGGTTTGGCTTCATCGGGCAGTCATCGCGGGCGTGATCGTTATCTTGTCGTTCGTGGTGATGGTCGTGCTCAGCATGAATCCGCAGTTGCTCCAGTCGCAGAAGTGAGCCCCGCCTCCCGCCAGGAAGCCCCAAGCGCGACCGCGGGGAAGACGGCCCCGACCGCGTCAGCCGAGG
>JBBDNW010000188.1:6224-12686 GCA_040877375.1 Pirellulales bacterium
CAGGAAGCCCCAAGCGCGACCGCGGGGAAGACGGCCCCGACCGCGTCAGCCGAGGCGGTCGTTCCAGCGGGCGGCGTCTTTGGGCTCGTAGTAGGCCGGCTCGAAGCTGTCGCGGACGATCGCCCGCAGCGCCCGCAAATCGGCCGTGCCCGCGCGGCCTGCCAGTTGCACAAGCAGATTGCCGATCGCGGTGGCCTCCACCGGCCCCGCGACGACCGGCCGAGCCGTCGCATCGGCGATCATCTGGCAGAGGAGCGTGTTTTTCACTCCGCCGCCCACGATGTGCACGCGGGACACCCGGCGGCCGAGGAGCGCATCGAGTTCGGCCAGGGTTCGCCGCACGGCCCCAGCGACGCTCTCGAGCGCCGTGCGGACCACGGCGGCCGTCGACTCGGGCACCGGCTCCCCGCTCGCCTTGGCCAGCCCGCGGATCGCCTCCGGCATGTCGGCCGGCGCTACGAGCGACGGATGGTTGGGATCGACCAGCGTGACCAGCGGCGGGGCCTCGGCCGCCAGCGCCGTGAGCTGTTCCCAGGTCCAGCCCTTGCCGGCCCGCTGCCATGCCGCCCGGCATTGTTGGACGAGCCACAGGCCGCAGACGTTTTTGAGGAGTCGGGTCGTGCCCCCGACGCCACCCTCGTTGGTGAAGTTGCGGGCCAGGCATTCGGCCGTGACCAGCGGCCGGTCGAGTTCGGCACCCACCAGGGCCCACGTACCCAGGCTCACGTAGCACCAGTCTGGCCGTGCGCTCGGCGGTTCGGTCGCAGGGACGGCGGCCACGGCACTGGCCGTGTCATGAGTGCCGGGGACGATCACACGAACGCCGGTGAGCCCCGTCTCGGCCGCGACGTCGGGCCGCAGGCCGCCGAGATTCGTCCCGGGGTCGGTGAGCGGGCCAAACACACCCCGCGGCAGACCAAAACGCTCGAGCATTTCAAATGCCCAGTCGTTGTTCTGTGGGTCGTAGCACTGCGTGGTCGAGGCGTTGGTCCGCTCGTTGGACTGTTCGCCCGACAGCAGCCAGTGAAAAAGATCAGGGATCATCAGCATCCGCTCAGCAGCCGCAAGCACACTCGATTTCGACTCCTTGAGCGCGAGAAACTGGTAGAGCGAGTTGATTTCCATGAACTGCAGGCCGGTGGCGGCGAAGATGTCGGCGCGTGGCACGATCTGCTCGGCAGCAGCCAGCAGGCCACGAGTGCGCGGGTCTCGGTAGCAGACCGGATTGGCGAGCAGGGCCTCGTCGGCGCCGAGGAACGAGAAGTCGACGCCCCAGGTGTCGACTCCCACCGTGGAGATTGAGCGGCCGTGGCGATCCACGGACGCCCGGAGGCCGGCAACCACCTCCTGCCACAGCCGCGGCAGGTCCCAGACGAGTTGGCCGCCCATCGACACCGGCCCGTTGTCGAACCGGTGAAGTTCTTCGAGTTCGAGCAGCCGGCCGTCAAAACTGCCGGACACGATCCGTCCGCTCGAAGCGCCTAAATCGACCGCCAACGCGACGTTGCGTGCCATGAGCCCTGTTCCTCGCGGGTGAGGACGAGATTGTGAGGTTTTCCCCGAGGATGGGGAGGGGGCAGCGTGGAGACCGGGCAGGCCTGTGAATCCCTGCGGGTTGTGCAGGAGCGGATGCGTGCCGGCCGGCAGAATGGCCGATTGAAAAACCCGGCGGGTGAATCTTGCAATAGTTGAGCAACGTGGTAAGGATTCGGTCATGACTGCCACGACCGCTGCGGCGGAACTTAAACCGGATGGGGTGTCGGACGCGATCCGCGAGGAGCTCGCCCGGGCCAGCCGGTCGCTCGAATCGGCGACTCCCGAGGAGATCATCCGCTGGGCTGTCGGTCGGTTTGGCGACAAACTCACCATGGCCACGGCCTTCGGGCCGGAGGGCTGCCTGATCATCCACTGGCTCGCGGCGATCGCCCCGCAGACCTACGTCTTCAATCTCGACACCGGCTACCAGTTTCCGGAGACGCTCTTGCTTCGCGACCGGATCGCGAAGCGATATGGCATTGAGGTCGTCCTCGCACGACCCGCAACCGACGTCGACGAGTATGAACGGCAGCACGGGGGGCCGATCTACCGCACCGACCCCGACCGTTGCTGCGCCGATCGGAAGCTCGCGGTCGTGAAGCGTGTGCTCGTGAACTACACCGCCTGGATGAGCGGCATCCGCCGCGACCAGAGCCCCGACCGAGCGGCCTCACCGATCGTGGGCTGGGACCACAAGTTTGGGGTCGTGAAGATTTCCCCGCTGGCTAACTTCACGAAGGCCAGCGTCTGGGATGCGATAATCCGCGACAACGTGCCCTACAACCCGCTCCACGACAAGGGCTACGTGAGCATCGGCTGCGCGCCCTGCACGCGGGCTGTGACCGTGGGCGAAGACGAGCGTGCCGGCCGTTGGAGCGGCACCGTGAAGACCGAGTGCGGGCTGCATTCCCGCTGAACCTGCGAGGCTCTGCCATGCGACTGTCTGCGAAAACCGAGTATGCCGCGATGGCCGCGGTCGAGTTGGCGCGACGCAGCGACGCCGTCGAGCCGGTACGAATCAGGGCGATCTGCGAGGCGCAGGGCGTGCCCGCGAGATTCCTCGTGCACATCCTTCTCCAAATGAAGGCGGCCGGCATCGTGGCAAGCACCCGGGGCGCTGCCGGCGGATACCGGCTCGCCCGGCCCCCAGAAACGATCACGCTCGACGACATTCGCCGCGCCGTGGATGGCCCGGGTGACGCGGCGGCCCCGGTCACGGCCGCGCTTGCCCGGCGATCACGGACCGCGGCCGTGCTCGCGGCGGCGTGGCACGAGGCCGCAGAGGCCGAGTCGGAGGCGCTCAGCGGCGTCACGCTCGCTGACCTCGCGGGGCGATGCCGCTCCGCCACCGACGCGATGTATTACATCTGACGGCACGGCCGAGCACGCATCGGGCGATCATCTCGGTGGCCACGCGTATTCCCATCGCTCGCGCTCCGGGCTTTTTGGGGGCAGCGGATGCCGGATGGGCCGGCCCCCGCCAGGAAGCCCCAAGCGCGAGCGCGGGGATTACGCCCCGCATCAGGCCTTCACGCGCTCGAGATACTCACCGTCCCGGGTGTCGACCTTGATCTGGTCGCCCTGCTCGATGAACGCCGGCACGATCACGTCGGCTCCCGTCTCCAACTTCACCGTCTTGGTGAGGTTCGTTGCCGTGTTGCCCCGCATCGCCGGTTCGGCGTACTCGACCTTGAGCACCATGTGGTTTGGCGGCTCGATCGAGATCGGATTGCTGTTGTAGAGCAGCATCGCGCAGACCGTGCCCTCCTTGATCCACTTCCAGGAGTCGTCGACCTGCTCCTTCGTGAGTTCGTACTGCTCGTAGTTGGAGTTGTCCATAAACACGAACTGCTCGCCCTGCTTGTAGAGGAACTGCGCCTCGATCGTGGCAATGTCGGCTGTGTCGAGCGAGTCGCCGCTCTTGTAGGTGCGGTCGAGGACGGTGTTGCGCAGCAAGTTTCGCAGTTTGCACTTGTAGAGTGCCTGCCCCTTGCCCGGCTTCACGAAGTTGCACTCGATCATGATGTAGGGGTCGCCGTCGATCTGGACCTTGAGGCCCTTCTTGAACTCACTCGTGTTGTAAGATGCCACTGCTGCTCGACGCTCCTGTGGATGGCCGCTTTTGCTTCCGGGTCTGACGACCGTATTCTTACGGGTCGTCCAGAGTGGCCGCACCGCCCCGGCCTGTCAACTTCCGCCATCCGCACCCGATGCCCACAGCCACACTCCAGCGCGACGCGACCGGCATAGCCCCTCGATGGCAACGAGAACTGGCCGATGCCATTCGCGACCCCGACGAACTCTGCCGACTGCTCGGGCTCGCCCCCGGGCATGCCACTGAGGCACGGGCGTCGGCGGGGGGATTTTCGCTGCTTGTGCCCCGGGCCTTCGCTGCCCGCATGCGACACGGCGACGCCCGCGATCCGCTGCTGCTTCAGATTCTGCCGCAGCGGGCGGAGACGATCGACGCCGAGGGCTTCTCCGCCGATCCGCTCGACGAGGCTTTCGCGCTTGCGGCTCCCGGGCTCGTCAAGAAATATGCCGGCCGTGCGCTGCTGCTCCTGACCGGCGGCTGTGCTGTGAACTGTCGCTACTGCTTTCGCCGTGAGTTTCCCTACGCGGCCAGCGGCGCCACCCGGCGCGGTGTCGACGCGGGGCTGGACGCGATCGCCGCCGACGCATCGATCACCGAGGTGATCCTCTCGGGTGGCGACCCGCTGCTCGTCGACGACGCCTTTCTACACGGCGTGGTCTCCCGTCTCGACGCCATGCCGCACCTCCGTCGGCTGCGGATCCACACCCGCCTGCCCATCGTGCTGCCGTCGCGGATCACAGCAGACCTGGTGGCTGTGCTCGGTGCCTCTCGGCTGGCCCGGGTCGTCGTCCTGCATGCCAACCACCCGGCCGAACTCGACGGGTCGGTCGCCGATGCGGTTCGCCGACTGGCCTCCACGCCGGCGGTTGTTCTCAACCAGACTGTCTTGCTGTCCGGCGTGAACGACTCTGCGGCTGTGCTGCGGTCGCTATCGGAGAGACTCGTCGAACTGGGCGTGGTGCCGTACTATCTCCATTTGCTCGACCGTGTTCGTGGGGCTGCCCACTTCGACGTGCCGGAACCGCAGGCCCTCCACCTCCATCGCCAACTGCGGGACTCGCTCCCGGGCTACGCGGTGCCGCGGCTTGTGCGCGAGGTGCCGGGCGAACCGGCGAAAGTCTGGCTGGGATAATTCGTTGACAACGCACTGGAATTTCGAACAGAGGCCCACACACGTGGAGAAAACACTATGAGAATGCTCATCGGGGTGGACGGTTCGGAGACCTCGCTCAACGCGGTGCGAATGGCCGCTAGCATCTGTGATCCGGCCGGGGATCTGCTCGCGCTCTACTACTCGCCGCGCGAGCTCGAGAAGCGGGTGCCCAACGGATCGCGGTCGATCATCGGTGGTGCCGCGGCGGCCGTGTTTGCCGATGCTCGCGATCTGCTGACGGCCGATGTCGCCTCCCGAACCGAGTTTATCCAGAGCGACGCGGCCGCTGCCTTGGGCATTCTCGACTCTGCCGCCACCTGGCAGGCCGACATGATCGTGGTCGGCGCCCATGGCCACGGCTCACTGCAACAACTCCTCCTCGGCAGCGTCTCCCGCGCCGTCGTGCACGGGGCCCACCTCCCGGTGCTCGTGGTGCGTTCGGCGCCGCCAAAGGACCGCGGGCTCGAGGTGCTCGCCTGCCATCATCAGGCCAGCGCCGCCGTGGTCGCGAAGGCACTCGGACACGTTCACTGGCCAGCCGGCAGCAAGGGATGCGTGATCGGTGTCGCCGAGGCGCTGCTCGCCGGTCCGCTGCCGTCGTGGCTCGAGAATCGGGTCCGCGATCCCGATACGGCCGCCGTCGCAAAGGCCTGGCAACAAGAGCACGATGACGAGGTGACGGCGCTCGAGGGCACACTCACCGCGTTTGCCGGAACGCTGCCGGCCGCCTTTCGTGCGGCCAAGCCGATCGTGTCGCAGGGCAATGCTGGCGAGAAGATTCTGGAGCGGGCCACGGCCGACGGGATCGACCTCATCGTGATCGGTCGCACGCCGACCGACGCGCTCACCCGGTGGCTGCTCGGCAGCACCTCGGAGGCCGTGCTCACACGTGCCGCCGCAAACGTGTTGATTGTGCCCGTCGAGAAGTAGGGGCCACGCGTATTCCCCGCGCTCGCGCTTGGGGCTTCCTGTCCGGGGTGCCGACGTAGGTGCCGACAAGAAGCCCGGAGCGCGAGCGATGGGAATCCGGGTGGCGGTGGGGTCAGTCCCAATACCACCCGTCGGCCGGCAGATCCTGGGCGGCGGTGCGGGCGGCGTTGACCTCACCCTTTTCATCCATGATCAGGTTCGGGGCATCGAGCGCCATCCGCGGATGGACCGTCACCCCGCCACCGATTGGCGTGAGCAGCCGATTGTTGCGCCACACGGCATGGATCGCCGTTTCGGCTTGCGCAGGGGGCGTGAGCCGCTCGACCGGATAGGCCTTCTCGTCGCAAAGTGTCTTGGCGCCCCAGCCCGTCTTGCCGTAGGCGTCGTGCTCCTGCAGGTAGGCCGCGGCTACGACGAGGTCGATCATGGTGCGGAGCTGGGCATAGACCGGGCTCTTGGCGGCGATCTTCGCGTAGTCGCGGGTGAACGCCTCGGTGAACGTCTTGCTCGGCTTGTCGGCTCGGGTGGCGGAGAGGCGGGTGCCGTCGGCGCGGACCACCTCGTCGGCACCACAGAGTTTTACTCCGCGACCGACGAGTTCGATCGCGAGGTCATCTTCGGCGATTCTCACGCACTCGTAGTCGGGCACGAAGTACCACCGTTGCAGGGCGTTGGCCGCCACGGCCCCGGCACTGGCCAGATCGATCCACGTGGGCATCCTCACCGGGGGCTGCTCGAGCCCGATGCC
>JBBDNW010000188.1:12786-15025 GCA_040877375.1 Pirellulales bacterium
AAGATGTATTGCACGCGGGTGAGTCCGGCGAGCTTCTCGATCTCGTCGGGGATGCCGCGGCCATCGGCCGCATGTTTGGCGAGAGCCGCCTCGAGCCGCGAGAGCGCCACCTTCCGCAGCGGCACCCGCTTCTGGAGATCGCCCGGCAGCGCAGCCACGGCCGCCTTCTGCCGATCGGCCGTGAGCCCGGGGTCGGTTACCGCTCGCGTCCGCAGCACGCCGTTGGCATCGACCACCACGCCGGCGCCGGCGCCGCCCTGTGCGAAAGCCGGTCGGTGGGCCATGGGGGCGACCACCGAGGCGATCGCCACGACCATGCAAAGAATGGCAGAGCAGTTGGAGGTCGAGAGCATCGAGTTCACCCGGGACGCGAGGGACGAGAGACATCCACCAACACGGTCGTGGAGCGTAGTGCTGCCGCGGGATGGGGGCAATGCGAGGTTCAGCCCTGATTCAGCGGTTTTTCTGCCCGCTTTAGCCCACGCCCGCGGGGGCGCGACCGGCAGGGCCGCGGCGCGACGGGCCCTCCTCGCGACGGCCACCCAGCGACACCGGCGCCCGCACGCAGCCCGAGCCGAGCAGGCCGACGAGCTCGTGGTGGAGCTGCTGCGACCAGCCGACCTTGTCGCGGTCGGCCTCCATGAGCACCCGCGAGCCGTCCGCGAGGTCGAGCACCAGCCGCAGCGATGACTTGCCCGGATGCCGTCGGAAGATCTCTGCAAGCCGGTCGAGCGACCCGGCGTCGTGCACACCCTCGACGATCTTCACCGTGACGCTCCGCGGCTGCAGCCGCCAAACGTCAGCGATCGGTAATAGCTCATTGACGATGAGGTTGGTCTCCTCACTGCCGGCGCGGCGGTCGATCGTTCCGCCGACGACAACGACGGCGTCGGGCTGCAGGTGCTCGCCGAGCCGCGCGTAGTCTTCCGGCCAGCAGATGCTCCGCACGAGGCCATTCATGTCTTCGAGGTCGAACATGCCATACCGCGTGTGCGTGGATCCGGGCCGGGCTTGTTTGGTGTTGGAGAGCTTGAGGGCGGCGACGAGGCCACCGATCACGACGTTGTCTTTGGCCTTGGCAGCCCCGAGATCACCCGTGCCGTGGGTGCAGATCGCATCGATCACGCTTTGAAACTCGGCGAGTGGATGGCTGTGGATGTAGTAGCCGAGCACCTCCTTCTCGTTGGACCGCATCTCGAGATCAGAGAGCGGGGGCACTTCGGGGAGGCCGGTCAGGGCCGCCTTCGCCACCGGCTGCGGATCGTCGAGGACCGCGAACAGGTTTTTCTGACCGCTCTTGCGGTCGGCCAGTTGCGAGGCGCCCGCCGCCATCGCCCGCTCGACGCCGGCGAGCAATGCGCCGCGGTGGCCGCCGAGTGAATCCAGGGCGCCGGCCTTTGCGAGATTCTCGATCGCCGTCTTATTGACCAGCGACGAATCGAGCCGGCCGCACAAGTCGTGCAGGTCTCGGAACGGCCCCCGCTTGGCCCGCTCGGCGCCGATCGCCTCGGCGGCCTGCACGCCGCAGCCCTTCACCGCCGAAAGCCCAAACAGAATCCGTCCCTCGGCCGCACTGAAGTCGGCAGCCGAGGCATTCACATCGGGCGGCGCCACCTCGATCCCCATCCGGCGGCAGTCCTCGATGTGTTCGACCAACGAGTCTTTCTTCTTGAAGTTGCGGCCTGTGATGTCGCCCGAGAGCAGGGCGGCCATAAACTCGGTGGGGAAGTGGGTCTTGAGGTAGGCGGTCTGGAAGGCGAGCAGGGCGTAGGCAGTGGAGTGGCTCTTGTTGAAGCCGTAGCCGGCGAACTTCTCAATCAGGGCAAAGACCTCTTCCGCCTGCTGCTTGGAGAGCCCCTGGGCCTGCGATCCGACGACAAACTGCTCGCGGAATGCGGCGATGGTCTCGAGTTTCTTCTTGCTGATGGCCTTGATGCAGGTATAGGCGCTCGAGAGCTCGATGCCGCCGAGCCGCTCCAGGATCCGCATCACCTGTTCCTGGTAGACCATCACGCCGTGGGTCTCACCGAGCACGTCCCTCATGACGGGATGAAGGAACTCGGGCCGCTTCCGGCCATGCTTCACATTGACGTATTCGTCGACCATGCCGCCCTCGAGTGGGCCCGGCCGGTAGAGGGCATTGACGGCGACGATGTCGAGGAAGTGGTCGGGCTTCATCCGCTGGAGCAGATCGCGGATTCCACCACTTTCGAGCTGGAAGATGCCCTTCGTCTCGCCG
>JBBDNW010000189.1:0-1873 GCA_040877375.1 Pirellulales bacterium
AACCCCTGACCTTCTGGCTGCCAGCCAGACGCTCTCCCAATTGAGCTAATCCCCCTTGTTGGGCGGAAACCCTTGCAGGGCGATCGAAGCGGAGCCGCGGGCCGAGGCAAAACTTCTCCTTCAACCGTATCGCCCCCCGGCGGACGTGTCAACGCGAACGGTCGGCTTTGGGCGAAAGGCTTCACGCCCCGCGGGATTCCGCGGCACTGGCGACCACGACGGATGCAGAGCACACTGGCCCGCATGGGACCGGAAAAAAACGCCAGCCGCACCGCCCCTTCGCCGGGGAGTCTGTCGGACGGCCTCCAGGCGGCTGCCACCGTCGCGATCTCCCTCATGCTCGTGGGGCTGGTGCTCGCGATCGCCACGAACTCCCTGAGCGGCTCGTCAGCCCTCCTGGGAACGATCAAATCGCGGCTCTTCTCTCCCCTGCTCGCGGCTGCGTGGCTCGACCTCGGCTTCGACACGCGGCTCACGTATGGGCTGCCGGACGACGCCGATCATGAACTCGAAGTTACCAGCCGCGATTCGCCTGAGGCCGAGCCGCTCTCCTTCCCCGGCGTTCGGCGCGGTGAGCAGGCCGCGCGGTGGCGACGGCTGGCCCGCGCGATCGCGGTGGGGGAGGCGGACGGCGACGGGAGTGTCGTCGCCGCGGGCGTGGGGCGAGGCGGTTTCGATGACCTCGGCGTGGAGGATGTCGTCGTTCGCGTGTTGCGGCAGCCGCTCCCTGCGCGAACCGGGCCCGCCGATGCAGGTGTGGCGGAGCAGGTGTATGACGCTCGGGTGCGGCTGGTCGGCGGCGAGTTGCAGCTCATCAAGGACGAGGCGAAGAGCGAACTGGCCCCGCTCGTAAAGCCGCCCATCCCTCGCGACGCCGAGGCTGCCCCATGACATCGCACCCCGTCGATGACCCGTCGTCTGCGACTGCCGGCATCGGCGAGACCTGGACGCAGTTCTGGTTCGCCCCGGCCGATGCACGGCCGCTCGCGGTTGTCCGCATCCTCGCCGCGGCCCTCGGCCTGCTCCTGCTCTGGAGCTACGCGGGCGACCTCCAGGTCTGGTTTGGCCCCGGCGGCATGATTCCCCGCGATGTGGCCGCGGAGTGGCGGCCACGGTTTGGTTTCTCGCTCTTCGACCAGGCGACAAGTGCCGCGGCGCTCCAGGCTCTTTTCATCGCCACCGTGGTTGCATTCGTCGCGCTCCTCCTGGGCATCGGCTCGCGCATCGCGGCGCTCGTGTCGGCCGTGCTCTGGGCATCGCTTCTGCACCGCGGCCCGATGCTCGTGGGCCCCGCCGACGACTGCCTCGCCGTGTTGCTCTGGTGTCTGGCCGTGGGGCCATGCGGCCGCGCCCTCTCCATCGATCGCTGGCTCACCGAGCGTGCCGGCGGTCGGCCTCTCCCGGCCTCGGCGTGGGCCCGCGTGTCGCTCGGCCTGCTGCAGGTCTACGCGTCGGCAATCACGGTTGCCGCAGTCCTCGCTCAACTCAGGGGTGACACGTGGTGGGACGGCACCGCCGCATGGTGGCTGGCCGTGCGGGCCTCCCGCGTCGTCGATCTCACGCCGCTCTACGCCGGGTCGGAATACCTGATGAACCTCGTGACGCACGCGATCGTGGCGTTTGAGATCCTGTTTGCACTGGGCCTCTGGTTCTCCGCTACGCAGCGGACGATCGCGCGGATTGGCCTCGTGGCGTGGCCGCTCGTCGGCATCCTCGCGGGGGAGCCGCTGTGGGGCGTCGCCATGGCGATCTTCGCGGTCCCGCTCGCCGAGGTCTGGCAATCCTGTACGTCACGGCACGTGCAGCCTGAGTAGGCCACCCCAAGAAGCCCGGAGCGCGAGCGATGGGAATGCGGGTGGTGGCGTGGACGTGG
>JBBDNW010000189.1:1973-14994 GCA_040877375.1 Pirellulales bacterium
TGATGAGCGGGATGAGGTGGCCACGCGTCTTCCCCGCGCTTGCGCTTGGGGCTTCTTGTTCGGAGCCCCCAAGAAGCCCGGAGCGCGAGCGATGGGAATGCGGGTGGTGGCGTGGACGTGGTGATGAGCGGGATGAGGTGGCCACGCGTCTTCCCCGCGCTTGCGCTTGGGGCTTCCTGACGGTCAGCGGCACTCTTGCCAGATCGTTCGAGAGAGTGGCCGATGCGCTCTACTCGCCTGCGAGCAACTTTCTGAACGCCGCCTCGTCGATCACCGCGACGCCGAGTTTCTTGGCGGTGGCGAGCTTGCTGCCGGCCTCCTCGCCGGCGACGAGGTAGTCGGTCTTTTTCGAGACGCTTGAAGAGGCGCGGCCGCCGGCCTTGCGAATCGCTTCCTCGGCCTCCTGCCGGGAGAAGCCAGGGAGCGTGCCGGTGACGACGAGTGTCAGGCCGGTGAGCGGGCCACTCGACACGCGTTCTAAGGCCGGCACGTCGAGAGTCACACCCGCATCCCGTAGGCCGTTGATGCTTCGGCGGCCGTAGTCGCTCGCCAGCCACTCATTAACGCTGGCCGCGATGATCGGACCGATCTCCGGCACGTTAGCGAGGTCGTCCGCCGAAGCGGCCTGGAGTTTTTCGATTGAGGGAAACCGCTCGCAGAGGAGCGTCGCCACCCGCGGGCCGACGTGGCGGATGCCCAGCGCGTTGAGCACCCGCACGAGGCCCCGGGCCCTGCTCTTCGCGATCGCGTCGACGAGCGCGGTGGCCGACTTCTTTCCCATGCGCTCGAGCGACTCGAGTTGCTCCGCCGCGAGCGTGTAAAGGTCGGCGTAGTCTTTCACGAGGCCGGTCGACACAAGCTGCTCCACGAGCTTGTCGCCGAGGCCCTCGATGTCCATCGCGTTCCGCGAGGCGAAGAATCGCAGCCGCTCCCGGCACCGTGCCGGGCAGTCGACGTGGGGGCAGCGGATGTAGACGCCGTCGTCGTCCTTCACCAGCGGCGTGCCGCATTCGGCGCAGTGCGTCGGAAACTCCCAGGCCGGGAGCTGTCCCTTGCGGAGGTGCTTCTCGACTCGGACCACGTGCGGAATCACCTTGCCCGCCTTCTCGACCACAAGCACGTCGCCGATGCGGATGTCCTTGCGGGCGATTTCGTCGGCGTTGTGGAGGCTCGCCCGGCGGACGGTCGTGCCGGCAAGTTCCACCGGTTCGAGGTCGGCCACCGGCGTGATCGTGCCACCGCGGCCCACCTGCACGCGGATGCCGGTGAGCGTGGTCGTGGCCTCGTATTTCTCAAACTTCCAGGCGATCGCCCAGCGCGGACTCTTGGCGGTAGTGCCCAGTAGCCGCTGCTGATCGAACCGGTTGACCTTCACCACGAAGCCATCGACCTCGAAGTCGAGCGCGTGGAGTTCTTCGATGAGTTCGGTGCCGCGCTCCACGAGCGCGTCGATCGACCCAAACACCTGCGTGCCGGGGGCCACCGGGAGCCCAGCGGCCACCGCCCAGGCGAGCAGGTCAGTCTGCGACGCGGCGCCGAGGCCGGTCGAATCCCCCACGCCGTGGCAGAAGAACCGCAGCGGCCGGGCGGCGCACTCCCGCGGGTCGAGCAGGCGAATGCTGCCGGCGGCCACGTTGCGCGTGTTGGCGAACGGTGCCAGCCCCGCCTGCGCCTGCGTCTCGTTGAGCGCGACGAGATCGGAGTTGGTCATGTAGATCTCGCCGCGGACCTCGCTCGATTCCGGCGGTCGCGCGAGGTCGAGCACGAGCGGCACGCCCGGGATCGTGCGGACGTTGTGGGTGATGTCGTCGCCCACCACGCCATTGCCCCGCGTGGCCGCCAGCGCGAGCAGGCCCGCGTCGTAGGCGAGCGACACGGCCACGCCGTCGATTTTCAGCTCCAGCACCCACTCGACCGGCGTGGCGACGCCCGCCTCGGTGAGGAGTTTCTCCACTCGTTTTCCCCACACGGCGAGATCGTCGGCGCTGTACGTGTTGTCGATCGACAGCATCGGCACGCGGTGGCGGACCGGCTGCAGTTGGGGCACCGGTGCGTCGCCAACCCGCTGCGTGGGACTGTCGGGCGTGACGAGGTCGGGATGCCGTGATTCAAGGTCACGGAGTTCGTCAACGAGGTGATCGTAGACGCGATCGCTGATCTCGGGGGCCGCCTCGACGTAGTACTTGCGGTCGTGGAGCCGGATCTGCTCCCGCAGCCGGGCGATCGTCGACGCGGCCGACGCCGTCACGGGGCACCGCGGCCGTCGTCGGGCTCAGACGCGGCGTCGGACTGGAGGCGGGCTTGTTTCTCGGCACGCTCGGCCTTCGTCCGTTCAACTCCGGCCTGGTCAAGCGCGATGGCACCGAACGTGGCGATCGCCAGCACGGCCAGTTCGACAGTCAGGATGGCCGTACCGTGGCGATCCATGATCCGCTCGAGCGGATGAGACCCCCGGTCGGCTGCGGTTTCCGGGCGGACGCTGCGGAGCACGGAAAGGCAGTAACTCGCCGCGGTGATCGTGAACACCACGCCCACGATGCCGAGCAGCGGATAGAAGGGATTGCGTCGGGGACGGGGCATGGGTGCTGCCAAAAAAAGAAAGGGAATAAAAGTATATCGCCGCGCAGCGGGACCTAGAACGCATTCCACTTCCGGGGATCGCCGAAGTGTCGGTTGCCGGGCGGCAGGCCCGGCCATTGGCGGCGAGCCTCGCGAGCGATGCCGTGCGAGGGCCTCGGGGCTGCCGCGGCCCCGCGGCAGGGCTCCCGCGTAGAGTTTCCCACGGCCGCGGCATGTGGAGTGCGGCTCGTGGCACGTCGCATGGATGTCCCCCGCTGTGAGGCCGTCCATGCCGTCGCTGTCCCCCGCCGTGCCTCTCATTCCGTTTGGTGCGTCAGCCAGTGCCGCTCCGGCGCCGCGGCGAGCCAAGCGCCCCGGCAACCGCACGCTGCGGGTGGGCCTCGTCGGCTACGGTGCGTTTGCGCGGTTCGCGGCCGCCGAATACCGCCGGCTGCCCGACGTGACGATCACCGCCGTCGCCGACCTCGACCCGGCGGCGGCCCGGAGGGCGGCTGCCGATCTGGGCACCGAGTGTCTCTCTCCCGACGAAGTGCTGGGGTCTCCGGAGGTCGACCTCGTCTATATCGCCACGCCCCCGGCTGTGCACCACCGCCAGGCGTCTCTAGCGTTGCTCGCCGGCAAACATGTGCTGGTGGAAAAGCCGCTGGCGACGACGCTCGCGGATGCCGAGGAACTCGAGTCGCTGGCGGCGCGGCAGGGGCTCGTCTGTGTGGCCAATCTCGTCGAGCGCTACAACCCGCTTGCCGAGGTCGTCCGGCGGGTGATCGGCTCACGGCTCCTCGGCGGCCTCGTGCACGGGCTGTTTATCAACGAAGCCGCCGACGAGGGTCTCTCCCCGCGGCATTGGTTCTGGAACCGCGACGTCAGCGGCGGCATCTTCGTCGAGCACGGCGTGCATTTTTTCGATCTGGTGGCCTTCTGGCTGGGAGAGGGGCAGGTCATCTCGGCCGCCCGCAGCGTGCGGCCAGCCTTCGAGGGCGAGCCAGCGGCGTCTTCCGGCGACACGGGCCGCGAGCCGGTCGAGGAACAGGTCTTCTGCACGTGCCGCTACGCCACCCCCTGCGACATGTCGGCCCTCGGCGGCGGATCATCTCCGCCGGCGTGCCGCCGGCACGGCGGCGTGTTGTTCCACTTCGAGCATGGCTTTCATCAGCCGTCGCGGATGGATCGGCAGGAGATGCGGCTGGTCTTCGAGCGAGGCGAACTGCGGCTCTTCGACTGGGTGCCCACGCATGGAGAGGTCCACGGCCTGCTCGATGACGACACCGTGGGTGTCCTCGCCGGGATGCTGCCCGGCAGCGAGCTCCGCACGGTGCAGCGGTATCAGGGGGACGAGCGTCGCATGCGCGGCCGCTTCCAGTCGTTTGAAGCCACGTCGCTCGTCGACATCGCGTTTACGCTCGGCATGGACAAGCTCGAGGTGTATGGCCACGTGGTTCGGGAACTGGCGGCCGACCAGATCGCCTGGATCCGTGATCCCGGGCACGTGCGGCGTCTTACTGAGGTCGATAGCGTGGCATCCGTGGCGCTCGCCTGCGAGGCCGATCGGCTCGCGCTGGCGACCCCGTGAGGGCTGTTTGCGGCCGCGATGTCAGGCGGCTTGCGCTCGGGCGAGGAGCGATCCCGTCGCCGCCAGCACGGCATCGACGTCGATCCCGTTCATCGAGACGGTGTCGGTCTTGCGGTCGTCCCAGGCGGGCCGCAGCGACGCAGGCGGTTCGACGCAGACATGGTGCTGGCCGTAGGGGCCGTTTCGTGCTGCGGGCACCGGACCGAACAGCCCCACGCAGGGCGTGCCGACTGCGGCGGCGAGGTGCAAGGGACCGGTGTCGCTCGAGATGAACACTCGCGCGAGCCGCGCGAGTTCGCCGAGATCCTGGAGCGTTGTTCGCGGGGCGAGGATCGCGGCACCGAGCGAATCGGTCACGATCCGTTCCGCAGCGGCCTGCTCGACCTCGCCGCCCCAGACGACGACCGTCTGCAGTCCGTTGCGCCGGTGGAGGCCGCGGGCCACGGCCGCGAACCGCTCGACGGGCCAGAGCTTCGACGGCCAGCCGGCGCCGGGGTTGATGATCGCGATCGCCGAGGTGAGCCGCTGCGTTTGCAGCCAGTGCTGGATCCGCAGCCGACTCACCGGCCAGTGCGGCATATCGAAGTCGGGCATCGTGGCGGGCACGCCGAGCGGCGCGAGCAGGTCACAGTTGCGCTCGACGACGTGGGTGAGGGTGGTCGCGACGGGATGCGAGTAGGCCAGCCAGGCACGCTCGCGAGACGCGGGCCGGGCATGACCGATCCGCATCCGCGCGGCCGAAAGCCAGGTGGCGACCCCGCTTTTGAGCAGGCCCTGCAGGTCGATGGCCACGTCGGCGGCAAACGCTCGGAGTTGCCGCCGCAAGGAAAGCACCTGAGCGGGCGACTTCAGCCAGCCCCGAGGCATCCGAAAGAGGTGGTCGATGGCGGGATGGCCTGCGAGCACGTCGGCAGCGCGGCCCTCGACAACCCAGCCGATCCGGGCGGCGGGAAAGGCCCGCTTCGCGGCCACGGCCACGGGCACGCCGTGGAGCACGTCGCCGATGGCGGAGAGTTTGACGATGACGATCGAGCGTGGTGCCTGCATGGCCGGATCCTCAACGCGGGAAGGGCCGAAAGGATCGTCGTGGTCGACAGGCGGACGCAAGGGCAGTTTCCCCGCATTTTCCTGGGCTTCCGTCCGGGCCACGTCAGTCGATGCCTGCCAGTTCGCAGAGGACGGCGTCGGTCACCGCCTGCGGGCAACTCCAGACCAGAAAGAAGAGCGACTCCCGAACAAACCGTTCCACCGGATGCCCCGCCACGAAGCCCGCGCCCTTCGACGCGGTCAGCGCTGCCTGCGCCGCACGGACAACCAGCCCGTTGGCCGCAGCGCGAAGCTGGTCGCGCTGATCTGGCTCGAGGCCGCCGCACGCCGCTGCCGCGAGCCTCGCCGTCAGGCCGTCGATCTCGGCGGTGAACTCGGCAGCGATCAGAGCAAGACCAGGTCGTGTCTGCGACTCACGGACGATCACCGCCGTCGAAGCCCTCGTCGCGCCGACCGCCAGCGCCGTGGTCGCAAGGCCACCGGTCCGCGGCCCGCCACCCGTCGAGGCGATGGCATGCACGGGCCGCACCCCCTGGAAATGTACGGCCGATGTGTGGCTGCCGGAGAGCGCGAGCATCGACAGCGGTGGATCGATCGTGAGCCCCACGGCGTCGGTCGGCACCACGAAGAACAGCTGGCCGCCGTCCCCGGTCGCGGCGCCGGTCACGATCGTGCCGCTCGAGTCGGCCCCCGTCACCCACGGACAGAAGCCATCGAGTCGCCACGTGTCGCCGTCGCGGGAGGCTGTGAGCGCGGGCGTGCCGAGATACCGACGGCTCGTGGTGAGCTGCGAGATGCCGACAGTGGTGTGCGTCTCGCCACACGCGAGCGGCGGAAGTAGCGCCGCGCGGACTTCCGCCGACGCTCCCGTGAGGATTCGCACGGCGGCGGCCCACTGCGTGAGGGCGAGGGCGGTCGTCAGACACCGCTCCGCGATCGCAACGAGCGCGGAAACGAGCGCCTGTTCTGAGGCCCCGGTGCCGCCACAATCGCGGGGCACGAACCCAGCGAGCACACCGTATTTTTCCAGCGCAGCAAACCCGCCGCTACGCCACGGCCCCGTGAGGGCGGTATGGCTGGCAAGTTCAGTGAGCGTTTCGCTGAGCGAATCAAGGTCCGCAGCATCTGGCTGATCAAGGCCGGGCGTAAACATGCACGGTATTATGCACCAGTCGGGGTCCAGTCGCGTCGGGATCGCGGCTGGGTATACTGCGTCCTCTTCTGGCACGGTGTCCTACCTTTCCCCTCCCTCCCGGAGCAGCACCCATGAGCCAGGCTGAAGAACTCTCGGCCCGCGGAATCTCTGCCGCGATTTCCACGAACGGAAGTACGAACGGAGCTACGAACGGAGCCACGAAGGCTCCCGCGAGCCTGCGGCTCGATGAATTGTCGCCGCAAAATCTCTACGACAAGTTCGTGGCGCTGGCTCGCAACCTGTGGTGGAGTTGGCATCCTGAAGTCACCAACCTGTTTCGCGAACTCGACCCGATCCGCTGGCGTCAACTCGACCACAACCCCATCGCCCTGCTCGCGGAGTTCACGCCGGAGCGGCTCGAGGCCCGCGCCGCCGAACTCGTGCTCTACAGCAGGATCAACCAGGCCTATCGACGGCTCAAGGAATACCTCGCCAACGAGTCGGACTGGAGCACCGTCCACGCCGGCGTGTTGGGATCCAAGCCGGTGGTCTATTTCTCGGCCGAGTTCGGCATCCACGAGTCTGTGCCGATCTACTCTGGCGGCCTCGGCGTGCTGGCGGGCGACCACATCAAGAGCGCCAGCGGCCTCGGCATTCCGCTGCTCGCAGTGGGCCTGTTCTACGACCAGGGCTACTTCCGCCAGCAACTCGATATCGACGGATACCAGCACGAGGAATATCTGCAGTCGCGGGAAGATAACTTGCCGATCGAGCCGGCTCTCGGTCTCGACGGCACGCCTGTTCAGGTGCAGATCGACACTCGCAGCGGCCCGCTGTTCGTCAAAGTCTGGAAGATGGCGGTGGGCCGTGTCAGCCTCTATCTCCTCGATTCCGGCGTCGAGGGCAACTCGCCGGAAGATCGTGAGCTCACGAGCCGGCTCTACGGCGGCGACACGCGGACCCGCATCCGACAGGAACTCATTCTGGGAGTCGGGGGCGTGAAGGCGATCCGTGCCCTGGGCGTTGTGCCGGGCGTGTATCACTTGAACGAAGGCCACTCCGTCTTCGCGACGCTCGAGGCGGTTCGCGGGCGGATGGAACGCGACGGCTATCCGTTCGACGACGCCGTCCGCCGCGTGGCCCGGCAGACGGTGTTCACCACCCACACCCCGGTCCCCGCTGGCCACGACCGGTTCGACAGCGGCCTCATGGAAGAGCATCTCGGCCCGACTCGCGACGCGCTCGGGATCTCGCACGACCAGCTCATGGGGCTGGGCCGGGTCGAGCCCCACAACCACGGCGAGTCGTTCTGCATGACGGTGCTCGGTCTGAAGATGTCGCGGCGGGCCAATGCCGTCAGCGCCCTCCATGGCCACGTCAGCCGCCGCATGTGGGCCAACCTCTGGCCGTGGCGAATCGAGGAAGAGGTGCCGATCGGCCACATCACCAATGGCGTCCACGTGCCGTCATGGCTCTCCTGGCAGATGCTGCAACTCTACGACCGGATCTTCCCGGCCAACTGGTTTCGCCGCATGGGCGAGCCCGACATCTGGCAGAAGATTCACGAGTGCGACCCAGGCGAGCTCTGGGAGACGCACTACGCGCTCAAAAACCTCCTACTGCAGTTCGTTCGCCGCCGGCTCTCGCGGCAGTGCCGCCGTCGTGGCGAATGCGATGAGGCGGTGGAGATGGCGCGGACGGTGCTCGACCCCAACATTCTCACGATTGGGTTCGCGCGGCGGTTCGCCACCTACAAGCGGGCCGATCTATTGCTGGCGGAGCTCGACAGGCTTCACGCGCTCACCAGCGATCCTGATCGGCCGATCCAGGTGATCTACGCCGGCAAGGCCCATCCGGCCGACGAGCCGGGGAAGGCGCTGATCCGCAGGATCGCCAACCTGCGAAACGACAGTCGGTTTGCCGGTCGCGTGGTGTTCGTGGAAGACTACGACATCAACGTCGCGCGACATCTCGTGCAGGGCGTCGACGTGTGGCTCAACAACCCGCGACGGCCGCTGGAGGCGTCGGGCACGAGCGGCCAGAAGGTGGTGCTCAACGGCGGCCTCAACTGTTCGATTCTCGACGGCTGGTGGGCGGAGGCTTTCGACGGCCGCAACGGCTTCGCGATCGGCCGCGGTGAGACCCACTTTAATGACGAGATCACCGACCGCCGCGACGGCGAGGCCCTCTTTAAGGTCCTCGAGAACGAGGTGATCCCGCTGTTCTACGACCGCGACGCCGATGGCCTGCCCCGCGAGTGGATCAAGATGATGATGAACTCGATCAGTTCGCTGGCGTGGCGGTTCAGTGCGCACCGCATGGTGATGGACTACGCGCGGGCCTGCTACGTGCCGGCCGCGGGCGGAGTGTCGTGCGATATGACGAATCGGTAGGCCACGTTCGAGAGTAGAGCGTCGGCTTGCTTGCCAGAAAATCACTTGGGTCCGTGCGAAGCTCGGGCTCCTGTGGTGGGCGAGGGGCTTCCCATGTCCCGTCGTCGGACGTTTGCTCCGGGCATCATGCCCTTCGCTCACTCGATGCTGACTGCGCTCCGCCATCCTGGCTCCGCTGGTCAGCAACGCCGGCTCCGGGGCACGGGCAGCCCCTCGCTGAGTTCATGCCCCCCTGAGAATCAACCGGCCGTAAGGCTGCAGGGTTCCCAACGTACAAGCCCCACGCCGTCAGGCTTGGCTGAGATGAGGGCGGCGTCAGGCGTGCCGCGTCCGCAGCCTTACGGCCGGTCGGCTTCACGTAAAAGGAACGCTCGCCGGAGGCTCATGGGCGATCCGTATCACTCGTCGAGCGTGCGCTTGCCGCGGAGGAGATGGTGGTAGTGCTGGGCGAAGCGGTGGGCTTCGTCGCGGACGTATTCGAGGAGCCGAAGCGAGTAGGAGTCGCGGGAGAGGCGGAGCGGCTCGCTGCGGCCCGGCACGAAGACCTCCTCCTCCCGCTTTGCCAGCGAGATCACGCACGGCGGCTCGATGCCCAGGCTTTCGAGCGCATCGAGAGCGGCGGAGAGTTGGCCCTTGCCGCCGTCGATGAGGAGGATGTCGGGGGGCGAGCCGCCCTCGCGGGCAAGCCTCGCGAATCGCCGCGACACGACCTCGTGGATGCTCTTGAAGTCGTCGACGCCGTCGACGGTCTTGATGCGATACCGCTTGTAGCCCGGTTTGAAGGGCAGGCCGTCGATGAACTGCACGAGGCTGGCCACGGTCTCGTTGCCCGCCAGATGGGCGATGTCGACGCCCTCGATCACCCGCGGTGGCTTCGCGAGGCCGAGCACCTTCTCCAGGCCCGCAAGGCCTTTCTTCGGATCGACGAGAAACACCTCGGGCTGGACGTGTTCCTCGAGGTCGCCGCGCTGGTCGAGTGTCTCCAGAAGCCGGATCTCGTCACGAAGCCGCGCCGCCCGCTCAAACTCGAGTTTCACCGATGACTCCAGCATCTCCTTCCGCATTTCGGCGAGAAGCTGCTTCTTACCGCCTTCGAGGAACGTCTTCAGCCGGTTGATGTCTTTGCGATACTCCTCCTTCGAGATCCGCAGGTTGCAGGGGGCCGTGCACTGGCCGATCGACGCGAGCAGGCAGGGGCGGAACCACCGCCACTGTTCGTCGTCGGCGTCGATGTCGAGCGTGCAGGTGCGAAACTTGAAGATCCGCTGGAGCACCACGATCGCACCGCGGAGGCTCCCGGCACTCGTGAATGGTCCGTAGAGCTTCACCCCCTTGTGCCGTGGTGTGCGGGTGAACTCCACCCGCGGGAAGTCCTCGTGGGTCGTGATTTGCAGGTAGGGAAAGGTCTTGTCGTCCTTGAGGTCGGAGTTGAAGCGCGGCTGCACGTCCTTGACGAGCCGGCTCTCGAGCAGCAGGGCGTCGACCTCGCTTTCCGCATCGAGGTAGTCGATGTCACGGATTTCCAAGACGAGTTCTGCCGTCCGCCGATCCTCTGCGGCCGCCTTGAGAAAATAGCTTCCCGCCCGCGCTCTTAGGTTCTTAGCCTTACCAACGTAGATCACTCGTCCGGCGGCGTCCTTCATCAGGTACACGCCCGGTGTCTGGGGAAACAACTTCACCTTCGCGGCGGCCGCCGATCGGTCCCGCGCCGCGGCCCCCGCGTCCGTGTCGGCAGGCGTTGTCTCGGCGGTGATCTCGGGGTCCGGTTCGCTCATCCCACGATTGTAGACGGCCCAGATGCCGGGGGCGTTGCGTCGGGTTCTCAAGAAGCCCGGAGCGCAAGCGATGGGAATACGGGTGGCGACCGTGGGGCGGCGTGGAGCGAGACGGGGTGGCGGGCGTCTTCCCCGCGCTCGCGCTTGGGGCTTCCTGGCGGGAGGCGTGGCGGATGCGGGCGACGGCGGGAGGCGTGGCCGCGCGGCGGGCGGGCTTCCTGGCCGTCTCACACGCCGACGAGCGTTCGCAAATCTTTTTCAACCGCGTCGAGCCGCTCATGGAGCAACTGCTTCGTCGCGGCAAGTTCGGCCATGCTGCCAGGCGGTGCGTAGGCGAAGAGATAGAACTTGATCTTGGGCTCGGTGCCCGAAGGGCGGGCGGCAACGGCGTTGGCGAGCGGCGGAAACCGGCCGTCGGGCAGCATCGTCCCCGGCCCTGCGAGATCGAACACCACGACATCGCTCTTCACGCCCTCATAGGGCACCGGACTCGTGCCCGGCGTCCAGGTGCGAAGGCTCGCCTGATCGCGAGTGCGGACCACCTCAAGGCCACCGAACGACGTGGGCGGCGTCGCCCGCAGGGCGGCCATGATCTCCTTCATGCGTTCCATGCCGGTGGCGCCAGGAAGCATCACGTTGATCTGCCGCTCCTGGTGGCAGCCATGCGTGGTGAAGAGCTCGTCGAGTTTTTCGTGCGGTGTGCGGCCCCCGGCCTTGAGCGCTGCCGTCTGTTCGGCCATCAGCAGGGCCGCCACGGCGGCATCTTTGTCGCGGACGTGCGTGCCGGCGAGGTACCCGTGCGACTCCTCCGTGCCGAACACGAAGCCCGCAGGGCCGTGGCGGTCGATGGCGGAGCAGATCCACTTGAAGCCCACGAGTTGCGTGTCGTCGACCTTCAGACCGTGCGCCTCGGCCACCCGGCGGATGAGCCCGCTGGTGACGATCGTGGTGACCGCGTAGTCGCCCGGCGTCGATTCGCCGCGGGCCCTGCGGCCTGCGATTGCCTGATCGCAGAGCAGGCCGCAGAGCTGGTTGCCCGTGAATGTGCTCCATGCTGCACCGGGCCTCCGCGTGAGCGGCGCCGCGGCGCCCAACCGGTCGCAGTCAGGGTCGCTCGCCAGCACGAGGTCGTCGCCGCGGGCTTTGGCTTCCTCGATCGGCCCGCTGAGCACGGCAGGGTTTTCGGGGTTGGCCACGTGGCCGGGCACGTTCGGGAAGTCGCCGTCGGGCTTCTTATGCGGACCATAGATCCGCAGCCGCTCGAAGCCCGCCCCGGCGAGCACCGGCACCACGGCGGTCGCGCCGACACCATGGAGCGGCGTGTAGAGGATGGAGATATCACGCGGGCCGGCGGCCGACTGCAGGAGCACCGCTTTCACGAACGCGGGGTCGATCTCCTGCTCCACGAACTGCACGCGGCCGCTGGCCACCCCCGACTCGAATGACTCGCGGTGGATCATATCTGCCTTCATCACGCGGTCGATGATGCCTTGATCGTGCGGCGGCAACACCTGCACGCCACCCGCCCAATAGACCTTCACAGCGTTGTCGGTGGGTGGGTTGTGGCTCGCGGTCACCATGATGCCGCAGGTGCTGTTTGTGTATCGCACCGCGAACGAGAGCTCGGGCGTGCTGCGGACACCCCGCAGGAAAAACACCTTGAAGCCAGCGGCGAGGAGCACCTCGGTGCAGAGCTTCGCGAAGTGCTCCGAGCGGTGCCGGGTGTCATACGCGATCGCGCAGGATGGTGTCTCTCCCGCGGGCAGCGTGCTCCGCACATAGTCGGCGAGTCCCTGGGCGCTCTCGCCGATCGTCCGGTCGTTGATGGCGTTGGAGCCGACTGGATACATCATCCCGCGGCGGCCACCGGTGCCGAACGGGATCACAGTCCAGAAGACGTCGTCGAGTTCCTTCCAGAGGCCACGGTCGATTCGACTGGCCAGTTCTTCGGTGAATTCCGTATATCGCGGCTGGGTAAGCCAGTCCCGGATGGTGGCGGCCGAGTGCTCCGTGATCGTGCCGGCGGCACGGGCGGCGGCGGTCGAGTCGAGGAGACGGGCGACGTCGGTGGCGGACGGCTGGGGCATGACGGGGCTCCGGGGCGGGGCGGATTTCAGGCCAGGGGGCGGCAAACTTTATACTGCGGCCCGCATGAGCAACCCAACCTTTCCCGACGAGCCGTTGATCGTGAGCGTGTCGGGCCTCCGGGGCGTCGTGGGCGGGTCGCTCACGAATGACGTGGCGATTCGGTACGTCCACGCCTTCGCCGCCACGCTGCCACCCGGGCCGATCGTCATCGGCCGTGACGGTCGGCAGAGCGGACCGGCCCTTGCCGCCGCCCTCGCCGATCACCTCACGCGGCTCGGCCGCAACGTCATCGACTGCGGCGTGGCTGCCACGCCCACGATCGGGATCGTGGTGCGCGACCGCGGTGCTGCGGGGGGCATCCAGATTTCGGCGAGTCATAATCCCGCCCGCTACAACGGACTCAAGTTATTCTCCTCTGCCGGGCGGGTGCTCA
>JBBDNW010000190.1:0-12453 GCA_040877375.1 Pirellulales bacterium
GGGCGGGATGCGACCCGTATTCCCCGCGCTCGCGCTTGGGGCTTCCTGACGGGAGCACGGGGGTCGGCGAACGCTTTTAGGACCCGCTGATCAGAACTTTACGCCGCCCGGTGCGCCGACCAGCGTGGCCGTGGTGCCGTCCTGCGACGCATAAAGATAGATCGTCTTGAACGTGCGGGTGTCGAACGACCGCACCTTGTTGACCACCTTCGGCGCCGAGGGCTTCGCGGCCGCCGCGGTGAATGCACCCTTCTTCACCATGAACTGGGCCACGGCGTTGGGGGAGATGTTTCTGCCACCGGTCAGCAACTTGGACGGCGCCTGGGAACCGGAGAGGGCGTTGACGCCGACGGACTGTCGGCCGACGTTTTTCATCCGCACCGGAATCGTTGCGCCAGAACCACCCGCGAATGCGGGCAGCGGGAGCACCACACCCACGGCGATAGCCACGGCGATCATGAGACGGTGACGGATCATCGGAAGGTTCTCCTGCTGGGAGCGACACAAGGACAAACGGCTGGTCTACAAAGCACTCAAACGTCGGCCGAACTACTTCTTGCAGGTTATCGGACCCGGGAGCGTCCTGCAAAGCCTGGGTAAAATGCGGTAAAAAGTCTGATTTTCCGGCTGGGGGGTCTCGCTGTGCGTAGTCAAAGCCATCCGAGGCAATCCTGTTCGGTACGACCGGCCTCGCCAACCTCAAAACACCCGCGGCCTTCCTCGACGCTCTCGCGGGTGGGTTGCCCGACCCTCACAAGACGCCGATTCACCTGTCCGGCAATCACCGTACCGAACAGGATTGGCATGTCACCGCCGGCGAACCAATGCGGTACCAAATCGATGCCACCCGGATTCCCCGCGCTCGCGCTTGGGGCTTCCTGACGGCACGCATGCGTCGCATCACGAACTCCGGCAGATTTGTTTCAGAGTCTGCTAGGGGATTTTGCCGGCCGGCTCGCCGCCGTCCTTCGTGCACGCGGCCGCCAGCAGCTCGGGGGGCGTGTCGTCGCCCACGAAGGCGACGCGGCCGTCGGCAAATAGACCGTGGACCCCGCCGGGGTGATGGCTTCGGAAACCATCGCTGTCGGGAGTGTTGAGCACCCGTGAGCTGAGCAGAAAACAGTTGGTGCCGCAGGCCCATCGGCTGTTGCCAATTCGTGAATCGCCATCCATTTCGGAAAACCCTCGATCGACCCCCTCCGACACCGTCAGCGTGTGCGTCATGCCATCGGTGATCGTCGCTACCCGCACCGGCCGGGGATGATCGTCATCAGTAGCACGCAGCACGCCGGCGCGGTCCCAGCCGGAGGGCAGAGGCCGTTCGGGATCGAGCGAGATGCCGACGCCGAGCACGCCGCCGTAGTCCTGCTTCCCTGGAAACATGCGGACGCCGGACGGGCAGACATAGGTCGGCAGGATCGTGTCGGCGATCTCGGCGTTGCCACCGTCAGCGTTCCAGGGTCGCGTGTAGTCGATTCGGCTGGCAACGGTCGCGGCATCGAGAAAGGGGAGAATGAAAGATGACCAGGCGTGGTGCCGTCCGGTCGCGGCGTCGCTTCCCGGGGGAAACTCGCGGCGGGCTGACTCATAGGCGGCGAGCGCCACGCCCATCGAACTGAGATTCACGCCGCACTGCGTCCGCCGCGCCGACTCGCGGACCCGCTGCACCGCGGGCAGCACGAGCGCTATGAGCGTGCCGAGGATTCCGATCACGACCAGCAACTCCATGAGGCTGAATCCTCGGGGGCTACCGGCGGCTGTGTCGCTCTTGATGGCGGTTGCGTCGCTCATGTTGTCCTCGCGGCCCGCGAACCAGCCTACGCCCCCTTGCCCCGAGGTCAATTTTCTCTCGGCCGCGACGACTCTCGCCCGCCCCGGACCAACCCCGCGAAGTCTCCGCTCTGGCGGACGGCCCACTTCCGCGACCGCCAGCCCGTGCGGTCGACCACCAGCGCCTCGCGGTCACCGACATCAGCCGTCGTGAGCCTGGGGAAGAGCAGGGGGCCGCGATAGCTATCGCGATCGGTCCAGGTGCGGACCGCCGAGGCGTGGTGGTGACGGGAGCGGATCGAGAGGGCTGGATTCACGACGGCGATCCCGGCCGCAGCCGCCTCGAATGCGAGCCGGTTTTCGCAGGCCGGCAGGCCGAGGCGGAAGCCGCTTTCAAACGGAGGCAGCCCGCCGGCGACAAACACCCAGGCGTCCTGCGAATGAGAATAGAAGCTCCAGTTGTCGGGATCGACACGGCCCTCCATCGACGGCGCGACGTCGTCGTCCCACCGGGTCAGCGCCACGAGTAGGGGGCCGGCAGCAGCGGCGAGGATCTCGTCGGCCAGGTGGATCGACTGGTCAAAGGCGATGTCGCTGTTGGCGATCACGCAGGTATGTCCGGGAAACCGCTCCCCCGCCAGTTGAAAGAAGTCGCTGAACGACATGCGGCGAGTGCCAGGATCGATGAGCTCGACGCTGGCGAAGAGGCCGGCAACCGAGTTGGTCTCGCGAACCTGCTGCAACTCCGCTTCGCGGCGGGGATCGGGTGACGTGTACCGCTGCTGGATGAGGATCATGCGGAGGGCGGAGTCAGCGGCTGGGTCGGTAGCCGCAGGCCGCGGCGAGTTTATGCTACCGTCCCGTCTCAACGGGTCACACATGAGGCTGGAGGAGGCCCCCAGCCGCTTCGTTTTTCCGAACCTGCCACCCAATCCTGCGAAACCACGACTTATGAAAATCCTGGTGACCGGCGGCGCGGGCTTCATCGGCAGCCACATCATCGACCTGCTTGTGCGCGAAGGCCACGCCGTCGCGGTGATCGACGACCTTTCGAGCGGCTCCCGCACGAACCTTCCTGCAACGGTGCCGCTGCACGTTGTCGATATCGTCGACACAGCCGCGGTGGCACGCGCGGTGGCGGCGGAGAAGCCCGACGCGGTCTGCCACCAGGCGGCGCAGATGTCGGTGAGTCGCTCGGTCCGCGAGCCCCTCTTCGATGCGCAGGTCAACTGCATTGGCCTGATCAACGTGCTCGACGCAGCCGTCCACGCAGGCTGCCGGCGGTTCGTGTTCGCCTCCAGCGGCGGCGTGCTCTACGGCGACGTCACGACGCCCGCACCGGAGTCGATGCCGGCCAACCCCGTGAGTCCCTACGGCATCACGAAGTGGGTCGGGGAGCGCTACCTCGCGTTCTACGCGGCCGAGCACGGGATCACCGCGGTGGCGCTCCGCTATTCCAACGTCTACGGTCCCCGGCAGAATCCCCACGGCGAGGCGGGCGTGGTCGCCATCTTCTCAACGAAGCTGCTCGCCGGAGAGTCGGCGACCATCAACGGTGACGGCCACTACGTCCGCGACTACGTGTATGGCCCCGACGTCGCCCGTGCCAACGTGCTCGCGCTTTTGGACCCGTCGTCCCACTGCACCCCCGGTGCGGTCACGAGCCTCAACATCGGCACCGGGATCGGGACCGATGTGGTCGAGCTCGAGCGCTTGATTCGGCAGGCGGTCGCCGCGACGTCAGGGGCTCGTGCCGAGAAGCTACCCCTGCCGCTGCACGGCTCGGCACGGCCCGGCGACCTGCGGTCGAACCTCGTCGATGCCACGCTCGCCGGAAAGGTGCTCGGCTGGAAGCCGACGGTGCCGCTGGCCGAGGGCGTCGCCCTGACGGCCGATTGGTTTGCGAAACGGGCGTGAAAGGTGGCGTTTCGCGGGGTGGCCGCGGCTGCTATCGTCCCGTCCCGATGAACTTCCCCCAGACCCCCGTGTCTACCGGCTGCACCGCACTCATCTGCGGCGTGGGCGGGCAAGACGGCGGCTACCTCGCGAAGCATCTGCTTGGCCTCGGCTACACGGTCGTGGGCACGAGCCGCGATGCGCAGGCCGGGCGGTTCACGGGCCTCGAGCGGCTCGGCATTCGCGATTCGGTGACACTCGTCTCGATGTCGCCGACCGACTTCCGTTCGACGTTTCAGGTGCTCGCACGGACGGAGCCTGACGAGATTTACAACCTCGCCGGTCAGTCGTCGGTGGGCCTGTCGTTTGACCAGCCCGTGGAGACGTTCGAGAGCATCGTCGTCGGGACGATCAACCTGCTCGAGGCGATCCGCATGCTCGGGGCTCCCATCCGCCTTTACAGCGCTGGAAGTTCGGAGATGTTCGGCAACTCCGGTGACCAGCCAGCCGACGAGCGGACCGTGCTCAAGCCGCGGAGCCCCTACGGCATCGCCAAGGCGACGGCATTCTGGCAGCTCGCGCAGTACCGTGAGGCCTACGGGCTGCGGGCCGCGACCGGTATTCTCTTCAATCACGAGAGCCCGCTGCGGCCCGAGCGGTTCGTGACCCAAAAGATCGTGGCCGCGGCCTGCCGCATCGCCGCGGGGGGTCAGCAGACGCTGTGCCTCGGCGACCTCTCGGTGCAGCGCGACTGGGGCTGGGCGCCCGAATACGTCGTCGCGATGCACCGCATGCTGCAACTCGACGCGCTCGAGGACTTCGTGATCGCCACGGGCCAGACGCATTCCCTCGAGGAGTTCGTGGCGACGGCGTTCGCGGCGGTCGGCCTCGACTGGAGGCGGCATGTGGTCCGCGACCCGGGGCTCGTGCGGCCCACCGAAATCGACCGCGGACGGGCCCAGACATCGCGAGCCACCGAGCGGCTCGGCTGGACCGCCCAGCACATGATGACCGACGTCGTCCGCATGATGGTCGAGGCCCGGCTCGCGAAAGAGCCCGCCACGCGGCGGGCGGCCTAAAGTCGCGCCGCTCCTCTGCTGTGGCGTCAGTCTCCGATCAGGCCGGAGATGGCTCCGGAGGCGATCCGTCGCACGAGCGCCGGCGACTCGAGGTAGAGCGGAAATGCGTGCCGCTTCCCGACGATCGATGCGGCATCGGTGGCGGTGAACTCAACGCCCTCCGGCAGCCACCGCCGCGGCATGCCCACCGTCCCGAGCGCGTCGGCCCCCTCAAGGCGGTCGAGGTGGGGAAACATCCGCAGGGCTAAGTCGCGGGAGTTGATCACGAGAGTCAGACGGTCGATGCCAGCGATGGCGGGCGCGGAGGCACCCCGCGGGGAAAAAGTGTCGGACGGCACGGCTGGCGCCACCAGGACGAGATGCGAGCGGCCGGTCCGCTCGGCCCACGGGCTCCTGCCGGTGGCGTGTCCCGCCTCGACCAGGTCTTCGATCGCTCCGACCGCGATCTTGGCGCCCAGGCTGTAGCCGATGACGGCCACGGGCTGCGCGGGGTCGAGTTGGCCCAGCAACCACGCGAGGTAGTGGGCGTCGGTGGAAGAGCGGCGGTAGTTTTCGCGGCTCGATGGAATCAGCCGGCCCTGCTGCGCGCTCGGCCATGAGAAGACGACCGTGCGTGCACGGCCGCCTGCCGGGCAGATGCCCGCCACTTGCCTGGCAACTGTTGAGCCCTGCGACTTGGCGTCGTGGGGCTCATAGCGGTTACCGTGAATAAAGATCACCAGCGGCCGCGACGGATCGTCGAGCAGGTTCACGAGGTCCGACCGCTCCCAGCGGCTGCCGCAGCGCTGCTCGACGTCGAGCGCCGCCTGCGCGGGCAGGCGGCAGATGCCGGGCAACCGCCGCGTGCTCACCAACCAGACATCCCCGTCGGGGCAGGTGACGGCGGGGAAGTCTTCTGCGATGGCCTCCGCCCGGACGCTCGCCGAAAACACGGCGCACAGTCCCGCGAGCGCGGCGAGCGCCTGTACGAGGCGGATGAACGATGGGATCGGGAGGCTGTTCATGGCGGAGTGGGGCGTGAACGAGGCTCGTGCTTTCATGGTCATGAGATATGTTGCCGCTGGCGGTCGCTTTGCAACTCTAGCATCGGATGCCGCACCATCTTCCGCAGTCGGAATTTGTCCCCTCGGCCCGCACAACCCGCATGACCGTCGGTCGCGGAACCACCGCGCCGCCGGACGGGAAAGCGTCTGAAAAAATCGGGTGTTCGCCGTCCCGCGGCATGAATGTGAGGTAGGGTTTTTGTGGCGTCGACGACGACGCCGCAAGCGAGGCTGCCGCCCGCCTGCCCCGTCTGAATCTGTGTCGGAGACCATTCCCATGGCTCGTACGTTGTGTCTGGTGATCGCGGTGGTAAGCCTTGCGGCAGCCCCGGGCTGCAGCAGCTGCATGGGCGGGGCGAGCAGTTGCCGCCGGCCGTCGTTCATGGAGTTTCGCTCGTGCGGGTCGCCAGCCGCCGCGCCCTGTGCGGCCCCCGCTCCCGTTTGTGCACCGGCGTGCGAGCCGGCCTGCGGTTCAGCAGCGCCATGCTGCGAGGGGGGAGAGCCGGGCATGTCGATGCCGGGGGCGACACCTATCGTCGGCCAGCCGGGCACTTTCAGTTGATCGGTCCCGCGACTTCGGCCGGAGGGGCCGCCGTCGTGAATGTCTCCGCCTTGTCCTCCCTCCGGTGACGCGCCGTTCACGCCGGCCACGCGTCGGGCCAGCGGCACAATGTGTGTCCGCTCCCGATTCGAGCGGCTCGTCACCGGGGGGAGAATGCGTTTTCCAGGGCGGTATACTCGCCGGCTCGCCAATCCGGAGCCGCCATGTTCGAGTCGCTGACCGCGTCCCTCTCGTCCGCCATCAACTCCCTCCGGGGTCGCGGCAAGCTCACCGACGCCAACATGCGGCAGGGCCTCGGGGCGGTGCGGACCGCCCTGCTTGAGGCCGACGTCGCCTACGACGTCGCCGACGGATTCCTCACCCGAGTCGCTGACGGCGCCATCGGCGCAAAGGTGCTCGAGTCGCTCGACCCCGCGCAGCAACTCGTCGGCATCGTGCATCAGGAGCTTGTCGGCCTGATGGGGCCGGTTGACCACTCGCTCCATCTCCAGACGGGCACGACCACGGTTCTCATGCTCTGCGGCCTGCAGGGCTCCGGAAAGACGACCTCGTGCGCTAAGCTCGCCCGAAAGATCAAAGAGCAGGGCCAGGGCGTGATGCTCGTGGCGGCCGACCTCCAAAGGCCCGCGGCTATCGAGCAGCTCGCCGTGCTCGGCCGGCAGCTCGGCGTGCCGGTGCACACTCCGGCCGATATGCCTGCCGGTGGCACCGATCCCGTCGCGGTCTGCAACGCCGGCGTCGCCCGCGCAAGGAAGGAAAATATTTCCGTCGTCATCCTCGACACCGCCGGTCGGCTGGCGATCGACGAGGAGCTGATGCGGGAGCTCGCGAAGATCGACCGCACAGTGGGCCCCGATCAGGTCTACCTCGTCGTCGACGCGATGACGGGCCAGGATGCCGTCAGGAGCGCCCAGGCCTTCAACGACGCCCTCGAACTCGACGGCGTGATCATGACGAAACTCGACGGCGATGCCCGCGGCGGCGCCGCGCTGTCGGTCAAGAGCGTCACCGGCGTACCGATCAAGTTCATCGGCACCGGCGAGCAGATCGAGGCCCTCGAGGACTTCCATCCGGAGCGGATGGCGGGACGGATCCTTGGCATGGGCGACGTTGTCTCGCTCGTGGAGGAGGCGCAGCGGAAGTTCGACCAGGACGAGATGAAGCGGCAGGAGGAGCGGCTGAAGGCGGGCGAGTTCACGCTCGACGACTTCAAGAAGATGCTCCTCCAGACGCGGCGACTCGGCCCCCTCGGCAAGGTGCTCGGTATGATCCCGGGCATGGGTGGCATGCAGGAGATGCTCGGCGGCGCCGACCTCGAGAAGGACATGAACCGGCTGTTCGGAATCATCGACTCGATGACACCCGACGAGCGTCGCAATCCCTCACGGTTTGTCGATCAGTCGCGCCGCCGCCGCATCGCCACCGGGGCGGGCGTCGAAGCCCACGAGGTGAGCGATCTCGTCAAGCAGTTCGACGGCATGAGCGCGATGATGAAGGGCATGGCGGGGCTCGGCGTGCGGGAGCGGATGCAGCAGGTTCAGCAACTCCAGGCCCAGTTCGCGAACCCTTCCGCCCGGCTCGGCAGGCCCAAGGGCGACACCGGCAAGCGGCTCACCGCCGACGAGCGGCGGAAACTCAAGAAGCAGCGTGACAAGGACACCCGCCGCAAGAAGCGCGGAGACCGCGACTGATGCCACCCGTATTCCCCGCGCTCGCGCTTAGGGCTTCCTGACGGGGGCCGACAGCGACCTGCCTCACTCCCGCTGTGGCGCAACGCCGATCGCGCTCCGGCCCGACTTTCCCGCATGCTTTCCGGTCATTTTGACCGAAAAACAGGGCTGGCGGGGGCGCCCTTGGGTTCGGCCGGCCGTCGGATACCATAAGGGGCTCGATTCACACCCCGAACAGCTGTTCCTCTCGCTCCTGGAGATTCTCGACCGTGGCAGTGGCAATTCGAATGAAGCGGATGGGCCGGAAAAACCGCGAGTATTACCGCATCTGCGCAACCGACCGGCGTAGCCCCCGCGATGGTCGCGTGATCGAGGAGCTCGGCACCTACGATCCGCACGTGCCCGAGACTGACGCCCGCTGCACGCTCGTCGGCCCCCGGGTCGACTACTGGCTCTCCGTCGGCGCCCAGCCAAGCGACGCCGTCCGCGTGCTGATCAAGAAGTACGGAACCAACGGCACGCACCTCAAGCAGATGGAGCTGGCCCGCACCAAGCTCGCGATGCCACGGATCATCCCCGACCCGGGCGAGCCGGCGTTCGTTCCCACGCCCAAGACCGATCCCACTGCCGAGGCCGTCGTTGAGGCCGCCCCCGCCGCCGAGGCTGTGGTCGAAGCAGCCGCCGTGGTTGTCGCCGAAACACCCGCCGAAGAGCCGAAGGCCGAGTGAGCGTGGCCCGCGCCGGCAGCTGCTCAGGCGACTGGAGTGCCGCGCCGTTCACGAGATTGCCATGCGCATCGATATCGTCACGCTATTCCCCGAGATGTTCTCGGGCTTCCTCGACGGAAGCCTGCTCGGGGCGGCGCGCAAGGCCGGGTTGGTCGACATTCGCCTGACTAATATTCGTGACTTTGCCGAGGGCGTGCATCGCCAGGTCGACGATCGACCCTATGGTGGCGGGCCCGGAATGCTGCTCATGCCCGGGCCGGTGGTGGCCTGCGTGGAGTCGGTGTGTGCCGAGGGAGACTTTGCAGGGCGCACCGTGCTCCTCACTCCGGGCGGACGTCGGCTTGACCAACCGCTCGTCGAGGAGCTCTCCCGCCTGGAGCGTCTCGTCTTGGTGTGCGGTCGCTATGAGGGGTTCGACGCCCGCATCGGCGACACCCTCGCGGCCGATGAAATCTCGATCGGCGACTATGTCCTCTCCGGGGGCGAGGTGGCGGCGATGGTGATCGTCGACGCCGTGGCCCGCCTGCTGCCTGGCGTTCTCGGACATGGGGAGAGCGCGGGGCAGGATTCCTTCTCCGGTGCCGACCGGCTCGTCGAAGGACCGCAATACACCAGGCCGCGGGAGTTCCGCGGCCTCACGGTGCCCGAAATCCTGCTCTCGGGCGATCACGGCCGGATCGCAACATGGCGACGCGAACAGGCCGTCGCAGCGACCGCACGACGCGGCCATCCACATCCCGTCCAACCCACTAGCCAACCCCAAAGGAGCGCAACGTGAACCACAAGATCCTCGCCGCCGTCGAGGCCTCGAGCCTGAAGTCGGAGGTCCCCAGCTTTCAGATCGGCGACACCGTCGATGTCCACACCCGGATTCTCGAAGGCGAGAAGGAGCGGGTGCAGATTTTCAACGGGGTCGTGATCGCCAAGAGCGGTACCGGCAGCCGTGAGATGTTCACGGTTCGCCGCATCGTGGCAGGCGAAGGGGTGGAGCGGAAGTTCCCAATCCACTCGCCGAAAGTCGCCAAGGTCGATGTCAAGCGCTCGGGCATCTCGCGACGGGCGAAGCTCTACTACCTCCGCGACCGTGCCGGAAAGTCGACCCGCCTCCGCGAGAAGCGGGACGAGACAACCGGCGGCGCCGCGAAGCCGGCCAGCAAGACGAAGAAGGCTGCCGCTACCACCTAGAGTGTATCTGCCTTTGGTGGAGCGGCAGAATGGCCCTTTGGAGGACGTAGGCAAGGGGGTCGGCGAACGCTCGAGGAGCCTTGGGCGTATCCTCGCCAGGAGCGACGAGACTTCTGCCGCCCCCGATCCGGTGTTCCAAGTAAGTTGGGTGCTCACACGAGGAAAGCCGCCTGTGACCTCCACCCGCGACGAACTCGGCCGCCGTGGCGAGGACGAGGCGGCGGCGTATCTCCGCGGCCTCGGCTACCGGATCGTCGGCCGCCGCGAGCGCGTGCTGCGGGGCGACATCGACATCGTGGCCCTTGACGGCCGCACGGTCGTGTTTGTTGAAGTACGGAGCCGCAGCGATACCGCCCACGGCCATCCGGCCGAGACGGTCGGCTATGCCAAGCAGCGGCGGATCGCCGAGCTGGCCAACGCCTACATCCGCAAGCATCGCCTGCAGGATGCGAGCGTGCGGATCGACGTCGTGGCCGTGACGTTCGCCGCGGCCGAAGGGGGCAAGCCCGTCGTCGAGCACTACCAAAACGCCTTCGACTCACCCTGATGATTCCGGCTGGGTCGCGTCGGCTCTACTGCAACGACCGGAGATCGGCGAGTTCATCAGGCTTTTGAAACACGGTGAAGCTGTCGGCCGGCAGGCGGCGGGCGAGTTTCACCAGCCGCTCGCGGACCTTTGCCCGCGAGGCCTTGGAGGGCACTTCTCGGATGACGACTCCGGCCACCTGTTCGGGCCGCCGCCGCGCGATCGCGGCGTAGACCTCCGGGTCGCGCTCGCCAGAATCACCGACGAGGACAAACCGGCGGGCCGGGAAGTCGTCCATGATCTGCTCGATTGTCCGCCGCTTGGACCGCTTTCGCGACGGCAGCCGGCCCAGTGGCGTCGAGTCTTTGAGGCGGAAAAGCTTGAGGTGCATGGAGCCCGCGGGCAGGCCCGCCTCACCGAGGAAGCGGCACAGGCAGTCGGACAGCTGCCAGGGGCTCGATGACACGTAATGAAACGCCGCGCCAGCATCCTGCCACCGCCGGTAGACCTCGGGCATCCCCTCCACCGCCATGAACTCGCGAACGAGCGTGTTGCGGAGCAGTTCGCGGCGATCGGCGACGTTGGTGAACTTGACCGTGTCGTCGATGTCGGAAATCACCGACATGCCCGTCTCTTCAACCAAATGGATCCGCCCGGTCGCTGTGACCGCCGGTCCGGAGTCGGGGTCGCCGCCGACGGTCGTCCCCGTGTACTCCAGCGTCACTCCGCCGGCCGAACGCGGCCAAGCAAAGTCCGCAGCGAATCCGTCGGCCAACTCGACCTGTGTCTGGAAATGACCACTGCGGTCGGATATCCCCGCGTCGATCACGCGGTCGCCGACCATGATGCGGATTCGCTCGCCAGCCAGCCGCCTAAACAGAAACACCTCGGCCCGGCGACGAAAGACGTCAGACTCGACCTGCGCGTCGTCCAGGTCGAGCAGCCGGCGGAGAACGGCCACCGCTAGCACCCGCCGGCGACTGCGTTCGGGGAGCGGACGGGTGACCATACCGGCGACCGTGGCGGTCCATCCGGCTGCGGTGCACCGTGCGTAGGTGGGGAAGAAGACGATCATGCCGGAGGAGGCGTGCCGGGGGAGCGCTTGAAACCGACCGCGGCCCATCTTACAACCTTTCACGATGATCTCGGCCGCCATCCGGCCGACCGGCACGTGGAGACAGCGAATGGGTGTTAAGAAAACGGGCAAAGGGCGACGCAAACTGGGCCAGAAGAAGCGTCGCATGCGCGCTCGCATCCGCCATCGCAAGGGCTGACGAAGCCTCCGTATCACGCCGGCCGAGGGTCGCTTCCCCGCCGGCAGGCATCCTGCCCACGGCAGGACCGTCACAGGTTTCCACGAATCGGCTTTTGCCGCGCAGTCTCTCCGTGCGATTTCCTTGCCACGCCGTTCTGGTGGGGTAGGTTTTCGAGGCTGCCGTCCGGACCGAGCGGTTCGGGTTGAACTCATGTCCGCAGGAGCGGGCTGGGGAGGCCGCCCGAGGAGACGGAGCGATGCGTACACAGGATTGGAACCGACAAGTGCTCGTGTCGGCAGCGATGATTGCAATCGTGGCCATGAGTGGCTGCAAGTCATTCACGGAGCGGTATATCGCGCTCGAGGTCTGGAAGTATGAGAAGTGCTTCGGGCACCTTCCGCCGGGGTTCACCCCACCAGGGGCCGCCATGGCCGCCGCGGCGTCACCCCGCGTCTGCGGTCAGCAGCAGGGCGCCTGCTGCGAATCGGCGGCACCGAGTTCGGGCTGCAACTCGTGCGAGGGACAAGGTGCGATGATCGAAGGGGGCATGCCGGCCGGCGTCTCGGTGCCGATGGGCCCCGGCGGATCGCCGGGACCTTCCGCGGGCGTCGCCCTCCCGACCCCCACCGGCGTCACGGCTGGTAAGCCGGTGATTATTTCGGACGAGGTCGTGATTCCTTGATATACGGCCGCGGGGCCATCCATGGCCCCCGCGGCCTTGAGGCAGGCGGGGCAAAG
>JBBDNW010000190.1:12553-14850 GCA_040877375.1 Pirellulales bacterium
CCAAGGTTCGCCGCGCCTGCCCGGCCGCCATCCAGGCGGCCGTCGCAAGCCAACGAAGGCCCGCAGGGATTCGACGGCGCGAAAAACAGCCGCAGGCGGGGCAAAGCCAAGGTTCGCCGCGCCTGCCCGGCCGCCATCCAGGCGGCCGTCGCAAGCCAACGTATCGCTGACGCGGTGACCCGCTCTGGCCGGCCTCAAGAAGCCCTGAGCGCAAGCGACGGGAATGCGGGTGGCGACCGGCGGCGTTGTGCGGAGCGAGTCGGCGAAGCGGGCCTATTCCCCGCGCTCGCGCTTGGGGCTTCTTGCCAGACATGGCGAAGCGCAGCCGGCACGATGTTGGCAGCGAACGTCCGGCCAGAGGGCACGGGCAACCCCGCCCGGATTCTCGATTGTGAGGAGGCAGGCCAGAGAGCGTTGCGCGCTGGCGGATGCGGTGTGATCATGCCCGACGGCCGGAACTTTAGTATCGCTGCACCGGGAGGGGTTGCCCGTGTCCTCGAGCGGGCGTTGCTGGCAAGCGGAGCCAGGATGGCGAGAGCGCAGCCAGCATCGAGAGAGCGGCGGGCAGGAGGCCCGCAGCGAACGTCCGGCGAGAGGATGCGGGCAACCCCTCCCCACGCGACGGTAGGTGGGGCGAATGCGGCCTACCCGAGCGTCTCGCCGGGGCCGGGAAAGTCGCGGCGCTCCACGTCGGCCCGCCACCGCGCGATCGCATCACCGATCGTTTGCTTCGTGTCGGCGTAGGCTCTCACGAACCGCGGTACCCGGTCGGGTGAGAGGCCCACGAGATCGTGCATCACGAGCACCTGTCCATCGCAGTCAGGACCCGCTCCGATGCCGATCGTCGGCACCGCGAGGGCGGCCGTGATCGCCGCGGCGACCGACCGGGGGATGCATTCGAGCACCACGGCGAAAGCGCCGGAGTCGGCGGCAGCCCGCGCATCCGCCAGGAGCCTGTCCTGGTCGCGTTGGAGCCGATAGCCGCCAAGCTGATGCACCGCCTGCGGCCGCAGGCCCACGTGGCCCATGACGGGAATCCCCGCGGCCACGATGCCCGCGATCACGTCGGCCTGCCCTGCGGTGCCCTCGAGTTTGACGGCCTGGCAGCCGGTCTCCTTGAGGATCCGAGCGCAGCTTTCGACCGCCGTCCGCACGCCCAGATGCTGGAACGGAAACGGAAGGTCGACAACGACCATCGCCCGTGAGACGGCCCGCGACACGATCTCGCCGTGGTAGATCATCTGCTCGAGCGTCGCGGGAATCGTGCTCGACCGCCCCGCGATGACCATCGCCACGCTGTCCCCAACGAGCACGCAGTCGACGCCCGCCGCGTCAGCCAGCCGCCCGGTGGGCCAGTCGTACGCGGTCACCATCGAGATCGGTCGTGCTTCACTGCGAGCTGCGGCGAGATCGAGGACGGTGACCCGCCGCGACGTCGCGTTCGGGCCCGCCGGCGGGCGTGGTGGGCTGGTCATGAAAGACTCTTGAAAAAGTCGCCGAGATCCCCGTCGCTGGGTGGCTCGGCCACAGCGGGCGACTGCGGCCACGAGGCCTCGTCGTCGCCGCTATCCAACTCGGCCGCCGGCCGTTCGTCATGAACGGCGACCTCAATCGCTGGTGGCTCGCCCGTGAGCGGCACGGTCACCTTCTCCGACGCCTCCCCCGACGCCGTCGACGACGGCACGGCAACCGTCGCGCTCGCGATGCCATAGTCGACACGGAATGTAGCGCTACCGACTTTCACCACACTGCCTGGGCGCACCAACGTGTCGGCCTGCGGCTCGATCCGTTCACCGTCCAGCATCGTTCCGTTGGTCGAACCAAGATCGCGAACGAACACCTCACCATCTTTGGCGAGGAACTGACAGTGCCGCCGGCTCACGCAGTCCTGCGAGATACGGAGTTTTGCATCCTCTGAACGCCCTACGAGCAGGGGAAGGCTCCTGCTCGTAGTGCGATGCTTGCCCGAGGGCGAGAGAATGACGAATCGAACGTCCATGGGACGATCACCCAAGTGTCGCCGAGCCAGTACGGCGGCCGAAGTTGGTTCGACACCGTGAAAAACAGAGTTTACCTTGTTTCCGAGTCGCACCAATCTCCCTTTCCGGCGCTGCGCAGAAATCCCGGATTGCCCAAAGGGTGACCTTGCGGCGGCATGCCCTGCCCCTATAATCGCGGGGCTTCCGCTGGATCCGAGTCTGCCGGTTTTTCCGGTTGTTTTCGGCATCCATCGCGTGGCGCCCGCGGGTGTAGCTCAGTTGGTAGAGCACCACGTTGCCAACGTGGTTGTCGTGGGT
>JBBDNW010000191.1:0-1149 GCA_040877375.1 Pirellulales bacterium
GCCTGCGAATTGATTCGATGCCGGATCGCCAAGGCGTTTGCCGTATTCCTTGTCCGCGAAAAGTTGCGGATTGCATGACCAGCCTGACAGACAAGCCTCTCCTACTATTTGCAATCTCGATCGTCATCATGGCATTCTCGGCATGGGCGGGGACGTCTTTGTCGGGCATGCGGCAGGTTCTGAAGGAGGCGACGCGGGAAGATTTTGACGCGGCCAGATCCGGTCACCGCCCTCGTGGCCGCGGGAATGAACGACGTGCTCAACTCGCAGGGCTACACGCAGGCCGCGTGGTGATCTTCCTGCATGGCATGCACGAGGAGCCGCCGTTTCATTGATGAGCCTCAGTTTTACAGAAGAGACGTTACACGACCCTCCTGACGGACCTCGGTTGGGTGCCTTGGTTTTTTAAAAGGGCAGAATAACGGGACTCCACCTTAAGAAGAAACCAAAGAAGAAACGCCGGCCCTCGGGCAGGACGACTGCCTTGCGTAGAGTTCCTCGGGCTACTTGAACTCTGGCGAACTCATCTTTCAGTAATGTTGGCCGGTCAGACTCATTACCCGCGGGCTACTTTGCCGATTAAGTGTATTGTGCGGCTCACAAGCAGCCGATCAAGGACACGATTCGAAAAGGAGTGGCACTATGGGTAAGGGCAACAACTCGCCGAAGAACGACAAGAAGAGCATGAAGCCGACGCCGACCAAGTCGAAGACCGCCGTCAAGAAGTGACGCGGCTAGCTGCACAGGGTTTCTTCGGTCACCCGTGCGGCGGTCGTCTCTGGGCTAACTTCAGGCCCGGGTGATCTGTCTTGATCCCATGCACGTAGGTGGCCGTCCATTCGGCGAGCCTGCGGCCGAGGAGAAGACAGGCTGCCCGGGCCTGCTCGTCTTCAGGGGCTTTGGCTGAGACTGCACCGTAATGCAGCGTCATGTCGCGTGAAACATAGTCCGTCACGCCGAAGACCAAGAAGCCAAAGTTCATCAGCACCGTCAGGATGCTCTGGCAGGCGAGTTCCATGCCGCCACCCCAGCCGCCCGCAGAACTAAACGCACAGCCGATCTTGCCGTCGATCTTCATCCAGTGCGGGGCCATCTCGTCGTCCCAAAACTTTTTCATTTTCCACGAGATCACGCCCATGTTCGTCGGGC
>JBBDNW010000191.1:1249-14797 GCA_040877375.1 Pirellulales bacterium
GGGCGGCCCGCATGCGCAGCAACGGCCTTCTATTCGTGCGGCTCGATATTCACTGCCGTGCCTGGTCCAGCTCTTCAACCGGCCAGCCTCGGAGTTTGGCGTGCATGACTGCGACTCTACCCATGTAATGATCCATGCGAAAAGCTCCGGCCGCCTGAGTCATGTGCTCCTCGGCCTTGGCGGCGTTCCCCGAAGCCTCGAAGTACAGACCCAGATATAAGTGGGCGTAGCAGAGTTGGTTCCGGCGGATATCACCGTCACCTTTTTCAGCCGCGGCCAGGACAGCCTCGGGCTCGCACTTCCCCGCGTAGAGAGCCAGAATCTCCTTCATGGGAACCCGCGGGTCTTCGCCGACCAGAAGAAGCTTGGCACGGGCGGACGGGATGCCCTCGAGTTTGGCGACACACAGAAAGTGCCAGGCTGGGTTTTCCACGTCGCTGGGGTTCACGGTCCGGTGGAGTTCGAACTGCTGTTGGCCCTCTGCGAAACGATCGGCGTAATACAGTGCCAGCCCGCGTTGCCAAAGATCCGGCTCCGAGGCGGGTACGGCCACGACGAGCTGGTCGAAGACGCGGGCAGACTCGACGGGCTTGGCTTCAAAGAACAGCCCGACCGCCTCACTGAAGAGTTCCTGGGGCGGGGGCTCGGCGGCACAGATAGCTCCCCACAATCCGCAAGCAACGGCCGCTAGCAAGAAGCCACATGCGTTGGTCATAAAAGATGGCTCGCCGAGTCGCGGAGGTCTTGTGACGAAAGCCGGCCAAACCGTGCAAACCGGTTTTACGAGCCACATTATGGGCGGCATCGAGCCACAGGATCTAGACCTGCCCGAGCAAGAGCCGGAACCTAGAGCGCATTCGACTTAGGTTTATCGTCGGCTCGGGGGCGGCAAAAGTCTCGTCGCTGAGGGCCGCGCGTTCGGGGTCGTTCCACTACTGGTAGACCCAGCCAAGCGTCATGTTGTCGGTCCAACACGGGAGCCGAATGCGGAGGGCTCGCACCGATTCCTTACGAGCTTGCTTCGCGCCAGAGGTCATGGTCATAGGCATGGGAGAGGTCTCTTCGAGGTGCTTCAGCCGCGGCCGGCGGCGATCAGGCGCTGAATGCGGTCGAGCACAAAAGGGGAGCCGGTCTTGGCTGTCGGAGTCGGGCATGAGCTGGGCCGCCACGAGCACATCCGCGTCAGGCAGGGCCAGGAACTCGGACAGCCGGTCGGCGACGTAGGCCCGGAGATCGGTTGAGGCTGCCGCGAGGTCGACGACGATGTCGACGTCTTTTGTCTGTCGCGGGCCGGCTGCACCGGGAGCGGTCAGAAACAGTTCGGTCACCGCGCCGCCGAGGAATACGAACCGATCGAGGAGCGGAGTGAGCCGATCGACCACCCGCATCAGCATGGCGATGTTGGCAGACACCGGTTCAGCCATCGAGCAGCCTCGTGAGATGCTCGGTGGCGAGATTTCGCTCGCGGGCTCGGCCGCCGCGGAGCGCGTCGAACAGACTCAGGCACTCGTAGAGCACGAGGTCTGCCCGCGCCGCGGCTGGCGCATTACGGTAGAGCGGCTTGAAGGTCTCGCCGCGAGCCTCGCCCTCCGGGTCGGGCCAGACCGGGATCGGATCGAGACCCGCATGGATCAGGGCAGAGAGCGGCGGGGCCGCATGGGCCGTCGGCATCCCACGGGCCTGGCGACCGCGGACGGGGGGGAACGCGTACCGCGCCCCGTGCAGCACGAACTGGAGAATCGCATGCCGGACGGGCTTGCGGTCTGCCAGGAGAAGGCCGGCCGCCTTGGCCCGAGTGACCGAGCGGTGGACGGCGGAGAGGCTGAGGTCGAGCGAGTCGGCGAGTTCCTGAAGCGTGAGCCCGGGATGCAGGGCGAGCTTGAGGACGACGACGAGCGAGCATCGCATCGACGTCAGTTTCGGCGGTGATTTCACGGCTGCAAAGCCGCAGATCAACAGCCCGGATGTGAACGCCGGTTGAAAAGTGCAGCGCTGGGCTTGGGAGGAATCTACGCTGGGTGAGCCGGTTGCTCCAAGTGTCGGTGGATCAGGCCTCCCGGCAGGCCACCGAAAAAGCAAAAAATGCAATACGCCCGGTGGGGATCGAACCCACGACCTTGGGATTAGAAATCGACTTGAATAGTCGAACAGGTTTCGAATGCCTCTGCGAATACCGGCCGATTTCAATCGCAGCGTTCGGCGGTTCGATGCTCTAAGGAACCATATTTCGCATCGAACCTAACAGTTCACCTAACAAGTAAAAACTGTCGGCCGCTCGTCGCGTGGGGGCGGCGTTATGACACGGAGATCACCAAAGGGTGTGAACCCCCAACGGACGGGTGCGTAGACTTGTTGTTGGAAGGTACATCCGTCTCGATTCGGGCGACCCACGCGGCCGCCCGGGCCAACCTCGCGATAGCACAAGGTGGTGACTCGATCCGGCAACGGATCGAGAGGATGTGCGCCGGACGTCGCTCCGGGCCCCACGAGTGGGCGGAGCGGCCTGCGGCGAAGGTTTGAGCGCGGCTCTCGATTCCCCCCACCACGCGAGTCTTTCTCGATGCGTGAACCGTCGTTGCGGGATCTCACCGGCACCATTCGGCATCTCGATGCCTCACGGGCACGACAGCTCGTGGAGGCGTTCCAGCGGCCTGTCGTCTACGGACGAACCGGGATCGCCTATGACGCCGACGATCCGGTCGTCACCGGCTGTGATGAAAACCTGAGGCTGGCGACCGCCGCGTCGCCTGACGGCTCGGTCGACGTCCTCGGGCACTTCCAGACGCACCTTCATCTGCATGGACTGCTCCGAGTGCCGCTCTCGGTAGCCCGCGAACTCGCGCGGCACAGTGGGCACCTGCACCTTAACCACGTTCCAGCTATCACCGATGCGGTCGCGGCGGAACTCGCCACGCACGACGGCGGTGGTCTATCGCTCGACAACCTCCTGAGGCTGTCGGGGCCGGCCGCCGCCTTCCTCGGCTGGCACGGTGGCGAACTGTCATTCAAACGAGTCAGGCAGCTCAGCGTGGCCGCGGCGCGTGGCCTCGCCCAGCACGCCAACGACTTGTTTCTCAACGGCCTCGTGTCGTTGAGCCCCCTAGTCGCTGCGTCGCTCGCGAAGCATCGGGGCGATCTAACGCTTGATGGCCTTGAGTTCCTGGCCGGATCTGCGGCTCGGCATCTGGCCCGGCATGGTGGCAAACTCCACCTGCACGGCCTGACCGCCCTCTCGGACGAGGTGGCCGAGGCTTTCGGGCAGCGGACCGGGTACTTGTGCCTGAGCAAAGTGCAGCAGCTTTCCCGGCTCCAGGTGGAACGGCTTGCGGGGCACGTTGGAGCCCTGCTCCTCTCCAAGATCAGTGTCGACGATGCGGTGGCCGAATGCCTTGGGCGGCATCGCGGGTCGCTGGTGGTCCGATTGCCGGCCGACGTCCCACTTCCGTGGCTCAAGTCGCTCGTCATGCACCAAGGACCGCTGGAGATTTCCGGCCTCGCCCGCCTCGACGAGCGTCAGGCTCAGGTCTTGGCCCGTCAGTCTGGTCCACGTGGTCTGCGGGGCCTTTCGTGTCTGTTCATCGACACGGTGGACCGCATCTCGCCGGCCGTCGCGGCGATCCTCGCGAGGCACGAGGCGGGTGGTCTTTCACTGAACTCCATCACGGATATCACCGAGGACGTGGCGCGAGAGCTCGTGAAGCATCCAATCCTCAGCCTCGATCGGCTGCCGCGGGTGTCGGACCAGGTGGCGGCGATCCTGGCCACACATGCCGGTGTCACGCTCTCGCTTCGGGGGTTGACAGAGGTGAGCCCACGAGCGATCGCGATCTTGAAGGCCGTCCCGAGCATCGAACTGAGCCGCTGTCTCGCCGTTGAGGCTGGCCCGACACGCCTCGCGGGATCGGATCAGGCAAGGCGGCCTATGGGCGACGACCTTGTACGACTCATCACCAAGATCGCGTGCCGTGGCAACGAGCCACACGACTCTGGCAGCGAACCGCCCCAGTGACTGCGGTCGGGGCGGCGGGGTATCAGTTCCTGGGAGCACCTTCCCTATGACACTCTTCGCGGCCACGGACGTTGAACCATTCGCAGCGTGCTGCGTAGAATCCGGTGTTGGAAGGTACATCCGTCTTGATTCGGGCGACCCACGCGGCCGCCCGGGCCAACCTCGCGAAAGCACAAGGTGGTGACTCGATCCGGCAACGGATCGAGAGGATGTGCGACAGGAATCCGCCCCCCGCCTCCAGCGGGACAGGTGGCTACCTGACGAAGCTTTCGGAGTGTCGCCACTCGTGGCTGGGGCCATGGGGGCACGCCGGTGGGCTCCTTCCTTCATCTCGAAGGACAAGGAGCACCGCATGGCCATCGGGTTTCCATCGATCCGGGTCGATCACACCAATCCGCTGCATCACCTGTGGTGCAACAACGGCACCTGGTGGATTCACTACACGCTCCATTTCGCAGGCCGCAAGCGGCGGATCAGGCGGTCGCTGGGCACGCCCGCGATCGACGTCGCCCTGCACCGCCGCGACGAACTCCTCACCCGTCTCGCCCATGAAGGTGAGCCCGTTCCAGAACGCCGACCTTGCCGCATGGCTAACCATACGCTGGCGTTTCCGTCCCTTGTTGCTGGCGCGTTCTCCGCCACCTGAACGACCTCATTCGAAGTTCCGCCCGTCCCCAACTCTTTTTGGAGCCCTTCACGATGTCGACACCTCTCGCCACTCTGACCCTCTACCCGTACCTGCACGACTCGTGCTGGGTCTTCGATGACGAACGGACCGGTCTCAAGGAGGAGGCTTTTGTTCTCGGCGTGACCGAGATGATCACTCGCGTGATCGTCGGCAAGGGAATCCCGAACGCTGAGCAGGGATTCTCGTTGACCTTCGCCGCAGAACCATTCGCAGGCCATGACGCTGAACTGCGGTGGCTGCGGCCCGACCCGGCAGGCGGCAACTGGTATGAAAGTGAAGTCCTCGGCCAGCGGATGGAGGGCTGGCTCTGCCCGGCACTCTTGCTCTATTTCACCGAGCCGCCGCCGCAGATCTTCATCCGCTGCGACCCGCTGCCGTCGGGCATCGATCCGATCTGGACGCCACCACCCGGCGTGACCGGTCGACGGTTCGTCGAGGCGCCGCCAAGCGGCACGGTGGATCGACCGGGCGTTCCTCAGCGTGAGAACCCCTCACGCGAAGAGAGGAAAACCGTGCAACGATTCGACATCCCGGCAAAGAAAACGATGATCGAAATGTTCCGGGCCTTCAGGGGATATCTGGAGAGGACGCTGGAAGCGAAGGGCAAGAAACTCGATCCGGCATGGTACGAAGACAGTCCGGAGCAGAGTCCGGGCCTGTACAAGGATCAGCCGCATCTTCTGAACAAAGGTGCCCAAGACGATGCTCATCCAGAAGAGAAAAGATGAGTCCGTCCAAGAGTGGATCGAGCAGGTCAGGAGCATGGCTCCGCTGCCCGGATACCCCGAGACCCCAGAGTGGTGGATTGAGCTTTTCCCGATGGAGTGGGGTGAGGAGGATGAGCAGCGGCAGGACCGCGGCGCCTGACAGACGTAAACGCCCAGTGACAAAATCGATCGGATCGAGGTGCAGCATGACGTGGTTGAAGCGGCTGACCGGTTGCCCTGAGGAATCGCTGGATCGGGTCCACGCGGATCTCGAAATCGATGGCCCGCGATTGCGGTCCCGCCGAAACGGGCAGTCGTGGTTGTACGGCACACTCGAAACACCCACGCTTGCAACGCTTCGCGAGCGAGCGGCCGCGGCATCGCAGTCCTCGAGCGGCTTGTCCGTCCGAGAGGTCATCGCCAATGTGCAGCACCTGCATATTGATGGTCGCAATGCGAACGCACTCTTTCAGGTTGCATCCCAGTTCAACTTATTGGAGATGGTATCGCCCAATGTTTCCCCCGACGACGGTGTGGGGAGATACGAACACGACCGTACACAGGGGCCCGCGTGCGGGATCTTGCAGCCGAATACGCCAGTTGACACTTCCCACGGGCTTCCGATGAAGGTCAGGCGGGCGCGATCAACCATCGCCGCGTGCCTGGCACGTCGAGCAGGTAGCGGCTGAGAACCTCCCGCTCGACCCACGGCGACATGAGGGGTTGGAACTTGCTCAGACGGTATCCCGGTAGCCCCGCCGCCACGGTGGCCCAGAGTTCGCCGTCCTGCCAGAGATCCTCCTGCCGCAGCCTGGCCATCGCCGCGTCGAAGGCTTCGCCGCTCAGGGCGTCGCCCCGCATCCGGACGGTGAAGTTGTCGGTCGAGATCTTCCAGTCGCCGGCAATCGCCGTCAGGGCATAGCGGAGCGTCGAGTTGATCCGGCCGCCGGCGAACGTCCACCAGCGGTACTCGCCGTCGATGATCTCGAGGTCGCCCCGGCCGCCGCGCAGCACCGGGCCGAGGATCGCCCGCTCTTCGACAAGCGACCGGGCAGCCGGCTCGTCGAGGTAGGCGAAGGCCTCGTCGCCGGCGAGGACCTGTCGGATCCGCTGGCAGAGGTCGAATCCGAGGAACTGCGGCAGAAAGCCCCCCCACGTCGGCTGCCGTCCCCGAGGCGCCGGCTCCACGATCACCCGGCGGTCGTCGTGGCGGATCATCCGTACGAGCCACGCCCGTCCGCTCAAGAGAAACGTGCTCACACCGTCCACCAGCCGGTCCACGAAGTCTTGGTTGAGTGTGCCGAGCGGCTGGCCGCCCCCCGTCTCGACGGCGTAGCTCTGGGGGCTCGAAAAGACGGCGTAGAGTTCCATGAAGTTCCGCCGCCCGAACCGCCGCTCCGCCTCCGGCCCGAGCACGAGCTGCCCGGACGCCATCCGCATCCAGTCATTCTCGAGCAGCCAGGCGATGAGGCGGTCGTACTCCTCGCGAGAGATGCCGGAAAAGTCTCGCACGCGGGAGAGGTGGTTCCATGCGTCTTCGACCGTCACGCCGTCCCCGGCCAGCGAGAGCGCGAGCAACTGGTGGATCAAGACCGGCCAGCAGCGGTCGGTGACCTCGACCGACTCAACCCAGCCCGCCCTCGCGAGTTCCACCAGCGCGATCGCCTGGAGCACGCCCTCGCTGGTCTCGCACAGGAACGTCGTGTTGGCCACCTGCCCCGGCCGCCGGCCCGTCCGCCCCATCCGCTGGAGAAACGAGCCCACCGTGCCCGGAGCCTCGGCCTGGAGCACCCGGTCGAGGTCGCCGACGTCGATCCCGAGTTCCAGCGTGGACGTGCAGACGATGCAGGCGTCGGAGCCGTGATGAAACCGCTCCTCGGCGAGCTGCCGCTCTTCGCGGGAGACCGCCGAGTGGTGGACGAACACCTCCGTGCCCGCCCGCCGCATGAACTCGGCCACCGCCTCGCTCGTGGCCCGGGACTGGCAGAAGAAGAGGCTCTTGCCCCCCGCGGCGATGGTTGCCGCCTCGCGGGCCACTTCTTCGAGCCCGCCCCGGTTGAGCACGCGGATCTGCCGACGGGCCGGCTGCTTGGGCGGATCGACCACGGTGCCGGGCCGGGCCGACGTGCCGGTGAGCCACGCCAGAATCGCGTCGGGGTTGCCCACGGTGGCGCTTAAGCCGACTCGCTGCACGTCGTGCCGGGAGATGGCCGCCAGCCGCTCGATCACGCTCAAGAGATGGGCGCCCCGATCGGTCCCGGCGAGGGCATGGATCTCGTCCACGATCACCCAGCGGAGGTCTCCGAACAGGGCCGCCGCGTCGATGCGTGGCGAGATGAGCATCACCTCGAGCGACTCGGGCGTCGTCATCAGCACCTCGGCCGGCTCGGCCACAAACTGCCGTCGGGGCCCGTCGGTCGTGTCGCCATGCCAGACGAACCTCCGCAGGCCGACCATCTCCGTGTAGAGCCCGAGCCGGTCAGATTGGTTGTTGAGCAGGGCCTTGATCGGCGCGATGTAGATCGCCCCGACGCCCTGGGGCTCGTCGGTGACCAGCGACGAGATCGTCGGAAACATCGACGCCTCGGTCTTGCCTCCGGCCGTGGGAGCGAGCACGACGGCGTTGTGGCCGGCGAGCAGCACCTGCCCGGCCAACTCCTGCACCGGCCTGAGGCTCGTCCACCCCAGCCGGGCGACGATCTGCTCCTGCAGCCGCGGCGCGAACTGGGCGAAGACGCTCACCAGACGTCCTCCACCACCACGTCGCCATCGCCCGGCTCATCGTCCACTGGTGGTCCGGGAGGCGGCGCCTCACCCCGCGCGGCCTGCTCCTCCGGACGAAGCTCGCCGGGGGCAAACGCATATTCCTGTGCCGGGTCGTATTCAGCGTGTTCGTCCACGAGGTCCAGCTGGTTGATGAACTCCCGCAGAAACTGGCGGGGCACGACGCCCACGTCGCCCCGAAATCCCCGGGTCACCTCCGCAATGAGCCGGTCGATGAACGTGTCGTTCACCCTGTCGGCAAGGCGGTTGCGATCCCGGGCTGGGAACAAGTCGCGGAGTTTCAGGGCGACGCCTCGGAGCCGTGCCGCATCGAACGGCGTGAGCGCCAGCTGCGGCTGCCGCAGGCTCACAAACCGCCCCTGCGACTGCGAAAAAAACTTGATTCGCTCGTGGAGCGGCGTGAGGCCAGCCACGCCGTGCCGAGTGTCGAAAAACTCGGGCGTGCCCGTGAACATCCAGATGAGATGCGGATTCGACCCGGCCGCGTCGGCGATCTGCCGGATGCCGTTGAGCGATTTGCCGCGAGAGTCGGACCGCATCCGCAGGATCGTCTCCGCCTCGTCGATCACCACGAGCAGCCCGTCGTAGCCGGCCTTCCGCACGATCGCGAGCACGCCCCGGAGATAGTCGAGGGCGTCGCGACTGCCGATCTCGCCGCGGATCCCAGCGGCCCGTCGCGGCCCCGCCCCCACGTTGTCGCTGCCGCACAGCCACGAAATCAGCGACCCGGCGTCGGCGACGTTGCCCTCCTGCTTGAGGTCGAAGATCGCCTTGATCACCCGCACGAGATCGGCCGAGGCCTGCCCGCCGGAGATCTGGGCGAGATCCTGCTCGAGCCGCTCGCGGACTTTCGCGTCGAAGTCGGCCGCCGAGTCGTCGGCACCGCCGGCCACGAGGGCTTCCTCAACGCGGCCAATCCACCGGTCGAGGATGTCGCCGAGGGCCCCGCGCGGGCACGACGCCGTGCCGAGCTCCATCATCACCTTGTGGTAGACGTCGTCGAACTTATGGAACTTCAGATCGTTGTCCGACACGACGACGAAACTCGTGGCGAAGTTTTTGGCTTGGGCGTCGAGCACGGCCAGCCGGGCCATGAAGGTCTTGCCGCAGCCGTATCCGCCCCGCAGAAACTTGATCGTGCCCTCGCCGTTGCGGGCCAGTTCGAGTTGCCGGGCGATCTCGTCGCGCTGTTGCTCGATGCCGACGGCGAAGGCGTCGATGCCACGCTCAGGCACGAGTCCCTTACGGAGCGACTCGAAGATGTGTTCCACGTCCCTGCCGCTCAACCCGCTCATCGGTCGCCTCCCTCGCGGACATACCGCTTCACCCCGCCCACGTTATCGATCCGCACCCGAAATGGAGCCCGCTCGGCGAGCCCGTCAAACTGGATCGCGAACCGCCGCACGCCGCGACCGCCGCCGAGCAGCGTGGTCACCTCCTGCTCGGTCACCGCACCGTGGGCCGCGATGTGGGCAAACACCTGCCGGAAGCCGGCGTCTTCGATCCCGTCGAGCCATGCTGCGCTCCCGGCCGCCGCCCCCGGCCTCAGCGCAGCCTGCCGTGCAGGTGATACAGGCGCCGCGGGCAACAGCGGCGTGACCGCAAACCGCGCCTCGGGCCGGCCGGGCGTCACGCGGGCTTCCACGCCTGGGTGATGCACCTCGATGAGCACGCGGCCGTCCACCGGCCCTGTGAGCCGGAAGAACACCTCAAACCGCTGCCCGACTGCGGCCTTGATCACGCTGCCGTCCCAGTCGGCCCCCCGCACATCGCAGATCTCCGCCCGCACTGCCTCGTCCTCGGCCGCCCGGAGAGCCAGTTCGATGGCCTCGACGGCGCTAAACTCCATTGCCGTCTGGGTCGCGATGCCGACGGTGGCTTCGATGCAGTGCATGCCCGCGACGCCGGCCCGGGCCTCCGCCCGCACTCCATACTGCATCGTGCTCAGGCCCACCTGACCGCGGTGCGTGGCCATGACCACCGGCACCAGCCGCTCCTGCAGGCTGTTGCCGCCGTGGACGAAGATCGGCGGCCGGCCACCGGTGTCGAAGAGCGCCGTCGTCTCGGGAAACACGACGCACCCTTCGGCCCCGTCGTAGCCGAGGTCGGCGAGCCGGACGGCCACTTCGCCAGATGTCTCGGCGACCACCGGGGCGAAGGCGTAGCGGGGATGGGGGTCGGTGCGGCGGCCATGCGGCTGGAGCACCGCCAAGGGCCCCATCGGCAACAAAAACCCGTGGTCGCTCGTGACGACAAACCGCCTCACGCCGGCCTCACGGAGCAGTTGCCACGCCGCCTTGATCTTCCGCACGGCCTTGTCGAACTCGTCGAGGCTCACGCCCGCCTCCCCGGCCACGTCGATCTCCCGACTGTGAACGACCACCAGCCGCGCCCGCCCGATCGACCGCTTGAGCGATGCGGGATCCCGGCCGACCACCTCGTCGAGCGCGAGGAGCGGGCAGGTGCCTCCGCCCACGCGGTCGTGCATCGCGCGGCGGCGGGTCTCGGGAGAGGTGACGCGAAACTCACCGGTCGCAAACCCAGACGAAAAGCCGTCGGTGACCGGCCCCGTGGCGAGTCGACCGCCCCGGGCCACGGGCGCGAGCACGTTCATGCCGACTTCCGTCACCGTCGGCAGTTCGGCGAACCTCGCCGAGAGTTTCGCGAGCGTGCCGACCGAGTCTTCGAAGGCCTTGTGGAGTTCCTCCGCCATTTCGTAGCGCAGGGCGTCGATCACGAAATACGCCGTCGGACCGTCGTCGGCCACGAGCGGCTTTACGACGTCGTCGAAGATCGTCCGCTGCTGCAGTGCCGGGGCGGGCAGGAAGCCGTGAGACTTACAGAACGCAGTAAACTGCTTCGCCCATGCATCGGCCCACGCGCGGTAGGCGAGTCGCGCCGCCTCGATGCCCGCCCGGAGCCGCTCGAACTCGCCGGCGTGGGCCACCATCGCGGTGGCCCGGGCCTGCTCCAGGAGCCGATGGCAGCGATCCACGGCCGCGCCCTTGGCCGTATACGCCTCCGCCACGCCCGCGAAGCCCGCAGTCACACTCAGCGTCATGCCGGCCGCCTCGATGGCGAGCCCCTGCCGGGCGGCCGCGCCGGCCAACCGCCATGCTGCTTCGCGGCCAGGAATCGTGCGGGCCCAAAACCCGCTCGTCGCGGTGGCGGCGAGCCGTGCGTCGGCGTATCGCCCCGCCTCGGCAAACCGGTTTGCTTCGAGCGCCGCACACGCCGCCGCGAACACGTTTTCCTCCTCGAAGCGGAAGGTATCGACGTCGCCCAGGTCTTCGGCCCGCGCGGCCGAGGCTTCCTCGGGCACGAGGCCCACGGCATCGTCGGCGGCGCGGCGATAAAAGTCTGGCTGCCGGTGGCGGAGGTGCGACGCGAGGGCGACGCAGGATTCGACCACGCTGTCGGGCAGGTCGCGCACGCTTGCGAGCAGCGGGCTCGCCGGAGCGTGGGACAAGTCGCGGGCGTATTCCACGGCCATCGCCCAGCCGGCGGCCGTGGCGGCTACGAGATCGGGCCGCGCCGCCGCGACGCCGGCGGCGTCTTTCCAGGCATCGGTGAGCCCGAGCGTGGCGGCCAGCCGATTCCAGATCGCCGCGGCGACGCCCGCCTGCGCAAACCGCCGGGCGAGCGGCCCGTTCATCACGAGGTCATCCACGATGTCGGTCGCGTTGCGGGCCCGCAGTTCGGCAGCCACCCCGCCGCCGTCGCCGCTCAAACAACCTGCGAGCCATTCGTCGGCCATGTCGAGCGAGAGGTCGGGCGCGGCGACAAACTCGGCGATCAGTTCGGGCCGCACCTGCCCGGCCGCCGCCTCGCTCGTGAGCGTGTCGAGCCGTTTGCGATACCGCACGCCGGCCTCGTAGAGCTCGAGGAGCGGCGTCTGCTTCACCATCTGCTCGGTGAAGCCTGGGAGATGAAGCAGGAGCGGCGTCTTTTCGGAGCCCTCGGCCACGCCGTCAAGGTCGAGCAGCGTCTCGAGATAACTGCCCCGAAACGTCTTCACGTCGTAGGAGAGTTCGCCAGCGGCTCGGGCAGCGGCGAGCCGGTCTACGAAGTCGGAAAACTGCCCGGCGGCGTCGAGCCAGACGACGATCCCGTGCCGCCTGACCCACGTGCGGACGTCGGCCTCGAGGGCCGCCGACACCGGGCCGCTGCATGGAGGCTTGCCAGAGGAGCGAGGGTCAGTCGTCACCGGCGTCCTCCTCGTCAGGCGTGTCTTCGGCATCCCTGTCGTCGTCGCCGTCGTCTTCTGCCTTGTCGTCCCCGGCAAACATCTCGGCGACCGGCTTGAGTTGCGCAAGCGCCGCCGCCCGGGCCCGGGCGAGTTCGGGATGCGCCGCGACATACGCCGCCCGTGCGGCCGGCTCATCGGGGGCGGTCAGCCGAAACTCGGCCCCCTGCCGTTCGGAGAGCCGCATCTCCATCCGCCACACCTCGGCGGGCATGACCGACCACAGCCCCGATTCGAGCAGAGCCATTTCGTGCACGGTCGTCCGCCGCTTTGCCCGGCCCTGCCGCCGCTCGGCTTCCTTCTCGACTGCCGCGAGGGCTTCTTCGGCCCGGTCTCGCAGCCAGGCCGCGCGGTGCGGGGCGTCGCCATGATCAGCCGGCTCGGCCACGGCGCGGCCGCCGGGCGTGTAGGGGGCCTCTGTGATTCGGAAGTCGGGGCCGATCTCCTGCTCGAGCCGCAGTTCCCACGCCCACGCCCTGGCCGGGTGATACCGCCAGAAGCAGCCGTGGGCGACGGCGAGCGACGGATCCTCCTGGCATTTCGCATCGACCCGCGTGGGCCAGTAGTGCATCGCGAGGTGCGACCAGTCGTAGTCTTTTCGACCTTGAGCCTGGGCGAGTTCCTTCCACCATTTCTTGGGGTCCTTCCACTGGGGCTCGAGCAGCGGCCAGAGGGCGGCGGAGTTGATCATCACGCCGTCGTCGAGGTCGGGGGCGTAGCGGGCGTCTTGCGCGCGGGCCGGGCAGGCCGCATCGGTCGGCGGCGGCCCGACATCGGCACAGGCCGTGACGTTTTGAATAAACGCGGCGAGTTCGTCGCGGGCCTTGAGGAGCTTGCCGACGCGGTCGTCGGCTTCCTTGGCGGCTTTTTTGTCGGCCCCGTCGCGGGCCGTGCGGAGGTCGCTCAGTTCGCCCTCGATCTGCGTGAGCCGGGGGACGAGGTGGTCGGCGAGCAGGAGCCGCAGTGTGCGGTCGGTGAACCGGTGGATGTTGACCCAGGCCACGAACGTCTTTGATGGCGAGGAGAGCGGCCAGTGAATCGGCCGGTTTTCATACATGCCCTTGTGGACGTCACTGAAAAAATCGAGGGCGAGCCAGTCACGGAGCGTGCGGCG
>JBBDNW010000192.1:0-1440 GCA_040877375.1 Pirellulales bacterium
AGCGACTCCGCCTCGCTCCACACCGCTCGAGAGCGCATCCAGCTTCGTGTATCGCCGGCTCAAAGGTGCCATCTCGCCGCACCACCAGACGCGGATGCCCTTGAGCGGCTACCGGCGGGCGTCGAGCTCCCGGGAAGCCTGGCGGTTGGCCAGAAACCGCCGCAGGCCGCTGACGATCCGGGTGGCCGACTGCGATCCTGACTCGGTGTGGATGGGCGTCTCGCCGTCCTCGGTGACGATTACCTCCACCCCTTCGGCAGCGAGTTTGGTGCCCCCCAGCAGGTCTTCGGTGACGCCGGAGGGGGTCGCCGCAGCCTCGTCCCGCGGGGGAACCTGGGCGACCACGAAGTTGTCGCGGGCCAGCGAATCAAACTCCGGATCCTGAATCAGGGTGGCGACCCGGGTTTTGGCCTCGGAATCGCTGGGCCGCGAGACCAGAAGCAGCATCGGTCGCCTGGAATCGCGGGCCGTTTCCACGGCCTTGTCGAGCGAGGAGAGAATCTTGCCGTCCTCACTGTCCTGGCTTGGCTTTTCAGCCAGAACCGGGGCTGGCACGTGCTTGTCCAAGACCGCCAACCAGGCCTCTGGGGCTTGGCCGTGATACCCCGACTGCCCCATGATCCTGGACCCGTCCGGGGCGATCAGGACGGTGTTGGGGAACGTCCGGACGCCGTATTTGATGCACACCCGCGACCGGGCATTTCGCTCTTCCTGGGAAATACCCTGCTGGGGAAGGTCGATCATCAGCAGGACGACCCGGTTCTCGGCCCAAGCCAGGAACTGATCGGTTTCCAGCACCTTCTTTTCCAAGGTCACGCAGTGGGGGCACCAGTCGCTCCCCGTGAAGATGGTCAGGACGGGGCGGCCAGACTGCTCGGCAGCCGCCATCGCGTCCTCGTAGTCTCGCAGCCAGTGGTCGCCGGCCTGGACTGACCCGATGCCGGCGAAAATCGCGGCTATGGCGGCGATCCAGCGGGCCAAGTCTCCGGCCCGCGGAGCCGTCGGCGAAAACTGAAATCTTCCCGGAGCGTTGCTCAAGCTCATCGTTGTTTGCCTCCCTGCCTTCCCATACCCACTTCATCGGGCGGACATGATCCGACCCAAGAGGGTTCATGGGGTGAAACATTCAAAAAAGGCTAGCCGACGCGTCCAAACCTGTAAAACTCTGAGGCTTGTGCAGATTACGCACCTTACCTGTCTTCCCTGGACTGGCGGCGAACGCTCGACTTACGTCGCGCCGAGGGCTGCCCGAAAGCTCCGAAAAATCTGCGAGGCAGCTTCCCGGGACGCCTCGCGCCGCCCCTCCTCCTCGCGGTCGGGAGCGTGTGCCTCCCGCCAGGAAGCCCGAAGCGAGCGCGGGGAATACGCACCCCACCCCGTCTCGCTCCGCACCACGCCCGAAGTCGCCACCCGTCTTCCCATCGCTCGCGCTCCGGGCTT
>JBBDNW010000192.1:1540-14790 GCA_040877375.1 Pirellulales bacterium
TCCGCACCACGCCCGAAGTCGCCACCCGTCTTCCCATCGCTCGCGCTCCGGGCTTTTTGTCGGTCAGGAAGCCCGAAGCGAGCGCGGGGAATACGGGCTGCCCTCAAAACGGCGAGGCCCACCGTTGCCGGTGGGCCTCGCTTTGATTCCGCTCAACTCATGCCGTCTGGATGACGGCCGTCAAGTTAAAACTGCCAGATCGCGTCGCAGCCGCCGTAGAACTGACCGTACTGGTCGCCCGACCCGTTGACAATCTTGCCGAAGGGCAAGTTGCCGTTCGGATCGTCAGGCGAGTACCAGTCGTACCGCAGTTCGGGACGAATGATCCAGTTGTTGTTGGGCTTCCAGTTGAGACCCCACGTGGCCTGCCAGAAGTTGCCCGCATATCCACTGCCCACCGGTCCGCCCGAGATGGCATTGCGGATCGGGTTGATCACGCGAGTGCCGTTGTTGTCGCGAAACCACTCCAGCCGCATGCCACCCACCAGCGTGTCGCTGATGTTGTAAAACATGTACTGGTTGAGGCCGTACCACTGGCCGAGCCCATTGGCCTGACCGATGTTCTGCGTCGCCGGGTTGGCATTGAACTGCCAGCCGTTGTCGTTTTGGAACACGTAGGTCAGCTTGTCGGAAAGCTCGTTGACATACACGGTGCTGACGATCGACCGATTCCCGATGTTGGCCAGGCCGGTAACCGGGGCGAAGGAGCCGATCTCATTGCCGCTCGACACGGTCGTGGTCAACGACTGACTGGCGTCCGAGTTCTTGAACGTCACGCCACCGAGGAAGGCGGCGTTGCTGTTCGCTCCCGGATACGAAGGGTTGTTGATCCCGAAGTAGTTGATCGGGTCACTGAAGTTGTCCCAGCCGTTGGTGATACCGCCGTACACCGTGAGCTGGTCGTTGGGCGTCCACGTGTCGAGCACGCCCGTGTGGGTAAACGGCTCGCCATACTGCATCGTATAGGCGTGCGTGTAGAAAAAGTTGCCGATGGCCGGCACGACTTCATACCCGATGATCGTGTAGAAGTGTCCGAACTTCACGGCATGGTTCCCGGCCCCCACCTCACCGTAGAGCTGCGGCATCGCCAAGCCGTAGTCCTTGCTCGACGCCCACGACGGCGCGCCACCCGCCAAAGCCGCATTCGGCTGGCCGAGCAGATTGCCGTCGAGACCACGAGCCGTGGTGTAGATGTAGTCGGTACCGTAGAGGAGGTCGACGCGACCGCCCCAGTCGGGCCCGTTCTCAGTGTCCAGCAGTTTCTCGTTGACGAGGTACAGCTGGTTCATCTGGCCCTGCCAGGCGCGATCGTTGAACGTGATCGGGCCGTTAAACGGGCTGCCCCAGTTATTGGCACCGATCCCCACCGCGGCCCAGCCGTAGGTGTTGATCCCGCGGCTCTTGAGAGCCTCGAGCTCCAGATACCGATTCGGCCCCTCCTCTGCGGACGCTTCCTGGGCGGCCTCTTGCGGAGGAAGACCGCGGAGCTGGTAGGCGTCCTCTTGGGGCACGTCAGCCATGACCGGATCCCGCACAGCCGGTGTCTCGGCCTGCGCGAACTGGTTGTAGAGATTTGGATCAATGCGTGACGGCAACGACGTGTCGTCTGCAGAGGCTGACGAGACGGCCAGCAGGCCGCCCGCCACCCACATAGGTAGAGTGAACTTGGCGAATCGCATGTCGAGGTTACTCCCAATCGTTGGTGTGATGACCGGGCCGCATCCACTGCGTTCCGGCTGGCGTTCCTAAGCGAGGGCAGAAACCGGTCGCGCGATCCGCCAACCATGCTCCGGCCTTTCTCCCCCATCTCCGCTATCGATCGGCCGGATCGGCAGCAAAAACGCCAACGTTTTGGCTTTGACCGCATAATTTCCACAACCGTCATAAGGCCGTGTGAAACTGTGCCGCCTGGGAAGACGATCCGCTCAGCCGGCCGCGGAAAAGGCACCTTCGAGGAGGGCCGAGAGGAAGGCCTCCGGCTCGAAGCGATCGAGGTCATCGGCCGATTCGCCCACCCCGACGAACTTCACCGGCAGGCCGAACTGCTCGGCCACCGGCACGATCACGCCGCCGCGGGCGGAGCCGTCGAGTTTGGTCAGCACGATCCCGGTGCAGCCGGCTGCCTCTTTGAAGCCCTTCGCCTGCGAGAGGGCGTTTTGTCCGGCGGTGGCGTCGATCACGAGCAGCGTTTCGTGGGGGGCATCGGGAATCTGCTTGGCGATCACGCGGCGAATCTTGCCGAGCTCCTGCATCAGGTTGGCCTGGGTCTGCAGCCGACCGGCCGTGTCGATGATGCAGACATCAAAACCCTCCCCGATGGCCTTGGCCACGGCCCGGTGGGCGACGCTCGCAGGATCACAGCCGGGCTCTCCCCGGACGAAGTCGACACCGAGCCGACCGGCCCACATCGCGAGTTGCTCCACGGCAGCGGCCCGAAACGTGTCTCCCGCCCCGAGCACCACCCGCTTGCCGTCCCGGGAGAAGAGCCGCGCGAGCTTCGCGATCGAGGTCGTCTTGCCCGAGCCGTTGACGCCTGTCACGAGGATGACGGTGGGACCAGACGTCGCCATGACGATCGACGCCGCCGCGGGCGCGAGCCGCATGAGCAGCTGGGTGCGGATCGAATCGAGGACAACCTCGGGATCGACGACGCGGGCACGAAGCCGCTCGCGGACGTCGACAACGATCGCCTCCGCTGCCGACGGCCCCATGTCGGTCTTCACCAGGGCCGCCCGGAGTTCTTCGAGAAACTCGTCGTCGACGAGTCGCCCTTCGCGCTTGAAGAGGTCGCGAACGTCGGTGTTGAACACCCGGGCGGTCTTCGCGAGACCGGCGCGGAGCCGAGCGAGAAAGCCCTGCGGCGCGGGCATGTCGGTGGCGGCTTCCACGGGCAGCGCCGCGGCCTCCGCCACGGTCTGCGACGGCGGCGACTCCTCCTTGCGACCAAAACGAAACAGGGCCATGCGTGATTCTCCGGGAGAGCCTCGTCAGCCGGCAGCCGGCCGCGGACGGCCATCGCGGTCGGCAAGGATTCCGCCGAGGATGCCCGCTACGAACGTGGGTGAGGACTCGCCGCCATACCGACGCGCGAGTTCGATCGCCTCGTCGATGACGACCGGCCCGGGCGTGTCGGTGTGGAGCAGTTCGAACGCGGCGATCCGCAGCACGGCCCGGTCGGTGGCCGCCATCCGCGACACCCGCCAGTTCTCACTTCGGGCGTCGATCAGGGCGTCGAGATCAGCCTGCCGCTCGCGGACACCGTCGACGATCGCGTCGGCGAAGGCGATCAGTGGGGCCGACCGCAGCCGGCCCTTGTGAAACCGGTCGCGGTGGCGGGGATCGACGGCGGCGTTGATCTCCGCCTGATAAAGCGATTGGAGTGCGACCTCGCGTGCCCGGCTGCGGCGGCTCATCGGCACTCCCCGTCCGTGGCGATGACCGCGGCCAGCGATACCATCTCCAAGGCCGCCGCGGCACATTCCGCCCCCTTGTTACCGGCGTAGTCGTCGGCCGCGTCGCCTCCCGCCCGCACCATCGCTTGAGCCAGCGTGTCGCAGGTGAGGACGCCAAAGATGACCGGCAGGCCACGGTCGCGACCGACAGCCTCGATGCCAGCCGCCGCCGCGGTCGCGATGTGATGGTCGTGCGACGTCTCGCCCTTAATGATCGCACCCAGGCAGACAATCGCAGCATAGCGCTCGGTGGCCGCGAGACGTTCCGCCGCGAAGGAGAGTTCGAACGAGCCCGGCACCCAGGCCACGTCCACCGCTCCTGCGGGCAAGTGAGCTGCCGCGAGCCTGTGGACGGCGCCGGCGAGGAGCCGGCGTGTGATCGACTCGTTCCACCGCGCCACGGCAATGCCGATCCGCACGCCCTCGGGCGGATGGTCTGGCGATCCCGTCAACATTCGTGGCGTATTCGTGTCGGTCATGAAAGCGGCGGTACGCACGTCACGATTTGAGGCCCATGAGAAACTCGCTGTTCGACTTCGTCTTTGACAGCCGATTGACGAGCAACTCCATCGCATCGGCCGGGTTCATCTCACTGAGCACCCGCCTGAGCACACAAACGCGGCGATACTCGTCGGGCTCCATCAGCATCTCCTCGCGACGGGTGCCCGAACGGTTGATGTCGATGGCCGGGTAGATCCGCTTATCGACGAGCCGGCGATCGAGGACGACCTCGAGGTTGCCGGTGCCCTTGAACTCCTCGAAAATCACCTCATCCATCCGGCTGCCGGTGTCGACGAGCGCTGTGGCGATGATCGTGAGCGAGCCCCCCTGCTCCACCTTGCGGGCGCTGCCGAAAAACCGCTTCGGCCGCTGCAGCGCGCCGGAATCGACGCCACCGGAGAGGATCTTGCCCGAGTTGGGCACCTCGGAGTTCCACGCCCGGGCAAGCCGCGTGATCGAGTCGAGGAAGATCACGACGTCGCGACCGTATTCCACGAGTCGCTTCGCCTTCTCGATCACCATATCCGCCACCTGGATGTGACGGCTCGTGTTTTCATCGAAGGTCGAACTGATCACCTCGCACGACGGCCCCTTCACCTGTCGCTCCATGTCGGTGACCTCCTCCGGCCGCTCGTCGATCAGGAGCATGAAGACGTAGGCCTCGGGATAGTTGACGAGTACGGCCTTGGCCATTTTCTGCAGGAGGATCGTCTTGCCCGCGCGGGGCGGGCTGACGATCAGGCCGCGTTGGCCGAAACCCATCGGCACGACAAGGTCCACGACCCGCATCGCGACCTCATCGGTCGTCGTCTCCATCACGATCCGCTCGTCCGGATGCAGCGGCGTGAGTTCATCGAAAAACACGCGGGTGGTCAGCTTCGCCGGGTCTTCACCGTTGATCGCCTCCACCCGCAAGAGGGCGAAGTAGCGCTCGCTTTCCTTCGGAGGGCGGATCTGACCGGCCACGCTCATGCCGTTGCGAAGGCCGAAGCGGCGGATCTGGCTCGGTGAGACGTAGATGTCGTCGGGGCACGACAGATAGTGGGCGTCGGCGCTCCGCAGGAATCCGAAGCCGTCGGGCAGGATCTCGAGCGTGCCCTCACCAAACATCAGGCCGTTGAGCTTGATCCGTTCCTTGAGGATCCGGAACACGAGGTCGTGCTTGTTGGCGCCGGTGACGTCGCCCAGGTTCTCCGTGCGGGCCAGGTCGACCAGTTCCTGCATCGACAGGTTCTGGAGGCTCGTAATGAAGGTGTCGCCCTTCTTTAACGACTCATAGTGACCCGTCACATCGAGGCCTTCCGCGACCTCGGCGGCGATCTCCTCGGCGAGCGAGAGTGGTTCTTTTCCGCCGTCATTGAGCGGCGAATGGGGGGCGGGAGTCGTCATGATTCACCGGGAGGGCCGCGGCGGCGTGGGGTCGCAGACGAGGAGGGGAGGCCGGACTGAGCAAAGCGGAAAAAAAGCGAAGCGGAAGAAGAGCGATGCAGGAGGGGACGAAAGAAACAACACCACGCCCGGTGGCAGCATGGAGCCGCACCACGTGAGCCACGTGGCACGGTTCATCGGCCGACGGTAGGAACCCCAGGCGGGAATCGACCGGAAGGCGGCGAAGGGTGGTCAGATGCCACGCCAATCGTCACAGATCCGAGAGACTTGAAACCGAGTATAGGCAAGATCGCCCGAGGCATCCACGCAGATGGTTTTTCCGGCCACCGGGGGGCGAGTGTAGCCCCGTTCCCAGGCGTGATCCCGGGCGGCTGCCTCCGCCTCAGACCATCCCCGCGCCGCCAGCCGTTGCCGCCTCACGGGATCTTCACAATCCACGACGACGAGCCGGTCGCAGAGATCGGCCCACCCCGCCTGCATCAGCAGAGGCACGTCCAGAACGACGAACTCCTGCTGTTGTTCCTCGATGTGGCCTTCACGAATCCCGGCGAGCCTTTCCTCGACACGCTGCCGGACCCGCGGATGGACGATACCTTCGAGCGCCCGCAGACCTTCCGCGCCAGCCTCGCCCGGGCCGAAGACGAGCCCGGCAAGCGTCTCCCTCTGAATGCGGCCGCCGGTGTCGAGGACGTCGGCACCGAACCGCTCCACGATCGCGCGGATGACCGCGGGTTCGTCGAGCACCTCATGGGCCAGCGCGTCGGCGTCGATGACGGTGGCACCGCGATCGGCGAATATCCGCGCCACGGTCGATTTCCCCGCACCGATCCTGCCCACCAGCCCGATGACGACCATGGTCATTCGCACTCCGCCCACGTGTCGCCCGCCTGCACCGAGACCTCGATCGGGACCGAGAGCGTCAGCGCGGATTGCATCTCCTCCACGACCAGCCGCTCGACGTCGGGCACTTCGTCGGCCGGCGCCTCGAGCAGGAGTTCGTCATGAATCTGGAGCACGATGGCGGCCCGCCGCCGTTCCCCGCGGAGCCGGCTATCGACCCGCAGCATCGCCAGCTTGATTAAGTCGGCCGCCGACCCCTGCACCACCGTGTTGACGGCCTCCCGCTCGGGCAGCGTGAGGGTCATCACGCCGGCGGCGTTCCTGCGCTTGCCGCGGTCGCGAACACCAGCGATGCGCCGCCGCCGGCCGAGGATCGTGGTCACGGAGCCGTCTTGTCGGCAGCGGTCGAGCGCGTCGTCCATAAATGCGGCGGCCCCCTCGAAGACCCGGAAGTAACCGGCGATGAACTCCGCTGCATCGGCCTGCGGGATGCCGAGGGCCCGCGCCAAGCCGAAGGCCGATTGCCCGTAGAGGATGCCGAAGTTCACCGCCTTGGCGACCCGCCGCATGGCAGGCGTGACGTTCGCGGCGTCGATCCCGTGCACGCTCGCCGCCGTCCGCGTGTGAATGTCTTCGCCAGCCGCAAAAGCCGCCTTCATCGCACCATCACCGGAAAGATGCGCCAGGACCCGTAGTTCGATCTGCGAATAATCGGCCGCGATGAATCGCCAGCCGGGCTCGCCGGGCAGGAAGGCGGCCCTGATTTGCTGCCCTTCAGCGGTCCGCGTGGGGATGTTCTGGAGGTTCGGGTCACTGGAACTCAGCCGGCCGGTGGCGGTCACCGTCTGGTTGAACGACGTGTGAATGCGGCCCGACGACGGATCGACGAGCGCCGGCAGGGCGTCGACGTAGGTGCTCTTGAGCTTGGCATACTTCCGATGCTCCAGCAGTTTTGCCGGCAGCGGATGGAGCGGGGCGAGTTGCTCGAGCACCTCCGCATCGGTGCTCGGCCCCGTCTTGCCCCGCTTCCCGACGGGCAGGCCGAGTTCGTCGAACAGCACCGCACGCAGTTGCAGCGGCGACGCGATTGCAAAGGACCGGCCGGCGAGCGCGTGGATCTCGCGTTCGAGCTCCTCGAGCCGGACTGCATACGTGGCCGATAGGGCGGCGAGCGCCACCGAATCGATCCGGACGCCGCGCATCTCCATGTCGGCGAGCACCGCCGCGAGCGGCATCTCGACATTCGCGAATAGGTCGGTGAGCGCTTGGCCCTCGAGGAGCGACGGCAATCGCGTGGCGAGTTCCTGCACGAGGCGGCAGTGCGCGGCCGCCTGCCGCGGCTCGAGCGGATGGTCGATCGCGGCCGCCGCTGCGGGATCGTCGACCGCGATGCCGTGGCGGATCGCCGTCTCGGTGAGACCGAGATTCCGCTCGCCCGCCTCGAGCAGATAGGCGGCGAGCAGCGTGTCGAACGAGGCACCGGCCATCCGGATGCCACGCGCGCGCAGGGCCACGTCCTGCCGCTTGAGATCGTGCCCCTGCTTGGCAAGGCTGGCGTCGGCAAGCAGCCCGCGGACGTCGTCGTTCGAGGCGAGCGTTTCAGCGTCAAACCAGCCGCATGTGTCGCCGGCAGCGACCGCCACTCCGACCGGCCGCGCGAGAATCGTTCCGCCCATCGGCCGTGCCACGCAGAGGGTGAGCGGCCCCGCGGCCCGCAACCGGGCGACGACTCCGGCGATCTCCTCTCGCCCGCGCGGCTCCTCGAGCGTGATCGGCCGCAGCGCCGGCCGGATGGCGGCCTCCGGCTCGGTGGCCTCCATGTCGAAGAGCGTCCGCACCACCGAGGCCTTCACTCCAGCGACCGGAGCGGGCGGCCCGACAGGCACGGTCGTGCCGCCGCCCATCCGCACCACGCGGTCGAGGAGGCTTCTGAAACCAAACGTCCGCAGCAGGTCGGTGAGCGCCGCGACATCAGGCGGATGCAGCGCACCGGCTGGCCAGGGGATCACGAGCGGCACGCCGCGCTCGAGCGTGATCAACTCACGGCCGGCCCGCGCGGTGTCACCGTAAGCGGCGAGGTTTTCCTTGCGTTTGGCCCCCGCAACAACGCCGATATTGGCGAGCAGCGTGTCGAGCGTGCCGTGTTTCTGGAGCAACTCCGACGCAATCTTCGGGCCGATCCCCGGCACGCCCGGTACGTTATCGACGCTGTCGCCCACGAGCGACAGGAAGTCGACGACCTGACCGGGCGTGATGCCCCATTCCGCCATGAGTTCGTCGACGCCGAGCGGTTGGTTGGTGCGGAGGTTCAGGAGCCGCACGTGAGGCCCGAGCAGCTGCCGGGCGTCTTTGTCGGACGTGGCGATCGTGCAGTCGCCGCCGGCAGAGACCGTCCGCGTGGCCAGCGTGGCCAGCACGTCATCAGCCTCGTAGCCCGGCATCTCGAGGCACGGGATGCCAAACACCTCGAGGAGCCGGCGCACCAGCGGAATCTGCGGCACCAGGTCGGCGGGCATCTCGGCCCGGTTGGCCTTGTAAGCCTCGAACATCTTGTGGCGAAAGGTGGGCCCTGGGAGGTCCATCGCACAGAACAGGTAGTCGGGCTTCTTCTTCTCGACGATCTCGAGCAGGTCGCGGGTCAGCCCAAACACCACCGACACCGGCGCGCCATCAGGCGCTGTCATCTCGGGCAGCGCATGAAAGAGTTGATACACCCGCGACAGCGTATCGATCGCCCACACGGTCTTGCCGTGCAGGTCGGGCGTCGCCTCGGCGGCCGGTGCGTCGATCATCATGTCGCAGCCAGCATACCGGCTGCATGCGAGGTCGACGTCGGATCGAGCGGTGCCCTCTCTCGACCGCGTGCGGTGCCATCTGCACCAAAAAGCCCGGAGCGCGAGCGATGGGAATACGCATGGCGACCGCGGCGATCGCGGCGAGCCGGGTGGGGTGGCAAACGTTTTCCCCGCGCTCGCGCTTGGGGCTTCCTGGCGGGAGGCGGTGCGACCGGTGCGGTGCCATCTGCACCAAAAAGCCCGGAGCGCGAGCGATGGGAATACGCGTGGCGACCGCGGCGATCGCGGCGAGCCGGGTGGGGTAGCGAACGTCTTCCCCGCGCTCGCGCTTGGGGCTTCCTGGCGGCGATGCTCTCTCCCGACCGGGGGAGGAGTCGGTCAGTCTCCGCTCGGGGGCTCGTACTCAAAGTCCTTCCACTTCATGGCACGGCGGAAGGGTTCGATGCGGAGCATCACCTCGCCGTTTTGGAAGATGCGGATGGTGCCGCTCGTCTCGCTGACCGCCACGGCCACGCTCTTCGTGCGGCGGGTGACGGCCGCCGCCGCCCAGTGGCGGGCGCCGAGGCCCTTCGACACGGAGACGTTCTCGGCGGAGGCGTCGATGTAGCGGGCCGCGGCTTCGACGGTGGCGTCGGAGCCGATCACGAAGGCGCCGTCGAGTTGGGCGATCTCCTTGATGCCTTCGCGGACGCGGGGATCGGTGAGCCGACGCTCCGAGCGGCTGTAGCCGCGGACTGGATCGAACCCTGCGGAATGGCTCGACTGGATCACCTTCCGCGTGTCGCCGACGACGAATAGCGTGCCGACCGGCTTGCCCTCGCGGCCCTCACGCCCGATCTCGACGGCGAGATCGACGACGAGCTTGAGCGTCTCCAGTGGTACTTTCGTCTCTAGATTTCGTAGGTCCCTGCTGGTGAGCTGGCCGAGATGCTCCTCAAGACGCAGGAGGCTGACAGAGTCGACCGTGCCGGCTTCAAAGCCGCTGTAGACGGCCACCACCTGGGCGTCGGTTCCGATAATCTCCGCAGCCACGCACTCCAGCAGCGCCTGCGCTAATCGCTCGTGCACCGGGAGGCCCGCCACGTCGAGCGTGACCTGCTGGAGCCCGTGATCGGAAGCACCTGAAAGATGCGCCTCGTCGTCGGCGGCCACAAGCACCGGCCCGGAGTGCGCGAGTTGCCGCACCCGGGCCCAGTCGAGCCGCTCTTCAACGAGCAACAGGATCGCCTCCGCCGATGTTGCCCCGAACAACCGCACGGCGGCGTCGAGTAAACGCTCAAGTTGGGGGGTGACGTCGGCCGCGGTCATGAACCCGCTCCTGGCATGCCGTAAAGGCGCAGCGCGGGGGTGGGCTGCCGGATCGCCGGATGCTCGCACAAAAGGCCCCGCTGCCGAAGCCTACGCGGCAGGGGATCGTGGTTCAAGGACGAGGTGCCTATCGACGGGTCGACGTGCCGTCGCCGCCGCCCGACTCCGGCCGGTCGGCGATCATGGCGGGCTTTGCGGAAGCCTTCATCGATCCGTTGTAGGCGGCGATGCCACCCGGAAGCACCACGCCCCAGGCCCGCTCCTGGTAGATGTTGAGCGCGTGGAGTGCATGACCAAGCGGGCCGATCTTCCACTCCCGCGAGGGCTCACTGGCCAAAGCCCTGCAGAGATATTCAGCCGCCGCGACGACCCGTGGCTCGTAGAGTCGCTGCTGATCGAGCGAGGAGACAAGCCACTCGAGGATGTGGCCCGTCGTTTGGATCTTGCGGTCGATGTCATCATCGCGGTCGGCGTGATACTTGAACCACTCCGTGCTGAATGAGCCGTCACGGTTCTGGAGCTTCGAGAGGGCGAAGTTCTGATAGTCACGGACATACTTGTCGGCTCGCAGGTAGGGGCCGTCGAGCTGCCCGGTGGCCCGCAGCCGCCGCTGGCAGCCGTAGGCGAGGCCATAGAGCCGGTGCGTGCCGCCACATGGCGCGCCGCGGATCGGCTGCGCGATCTCCTCCTCGACGAGCCGCGGCAGCGACCACTTCTCGCCATCACGGCTCTCCCAGGTCGCGTCGGTCGGCAGGTAGTGCGCCAAGGCGATGAGGGCGAAGGTGAGTTCCGTGTTGGGTTTGCAGGACCGCTTCTCCTCCTCGATCAGGTCGGTGACGGTGAACGACTTGCCCTGCACCGTGAGCGGTGAGTTGGCGGCAACGCGACACTGCGCAAGGATCGCGAGGTATTGCGCAGAGTGCCCCTGTACACCGATGCCCTTAAGGGCGACGATCCGCTCGTCCGCCGCGGCGAGCATCACCTGACCGCGGCACCGGCCGCCCATGTTCGACCAGCCGATCGCGCTCACGAGATCGCCGGCCGGGCCACCGACTCGGATCTGCGTGGGGATGCCAAACGCGATGAAGCCGTGCATGACTTCCCAGGGCGTGTGCTCCGCCGTATTGAGCGGCCGTCGCTGATAGGCGTTGAGAGTCTGCGAGATCCGGACGCGAAGCTGCCCGAACCGTCGCGTGGTGGGCGGGGGGGCGCCGGTCGCCTGGAGCCGCGTGACGACGAGCGGCGGTGTCTGGCGACGGGCGGTCGGCGGCGGGGAGACGACGGCAGTCTGCGGCGGCTGAACCGCGGGCCGCGGCTTCGGCTTGTAAGCCGGATTAGCGGCATCATCGACCACCTTACCGGCGGCGCTTTTCAAGGATTTCCCGAAAGCAACCGCCTCGTCCAGAGTTGATTTCTTCTTCGACAACGACACTGGTTGTGCCTGACGGGTGTTGGCCAGTTTCTCCCCCGTTTTCGACGACGTAGCCAGAAGGGCGGCGCGCCGTTCCGTGGCCAGGCGATCAACCTCATCCTGCGACGGCGGTTGCGGCAACGCGATGAAGGGGGGCGTCGGCTCGGCCTTCTTCAGGAGCCCTTCGAAAAACCGGCCGCGGGTCGGCGGCGCGGCCGACGCCTGCCAGCCACTCGATGACGCTAGCCAAAAGGTTGCGATCAGCGTCGGCAGCACGCAGGCGAGGTGCCGCCGCCGAATACACGGGGCACACGCCGACGGGGTCGGCGCCAAAGCTGTGGCGTCTCGGTTGGGCATCAGGTGCTGCGGTCGGAGGCTGGATCACACGTCGTGTGTTGGGGGTATCGACTGCCCGCCGGGGCGAAACGTTGCCGCTGCCGACACAGGCCCGACGGTCGAGCCAGACTACCTCCGCCGCGCAGCCAACCCGGCTTGCCAAGCGAGTATGCAGCCGGTTCAGGGAGCCCCAAGCGCGAGCGCGGAGAATACGTCCGCCAATCCGTTCCGCTCCGCGCCGCCAACGAGGTCGCCACCCGTCTTCCCGTCGCTCGCGCTCCGGGCTTCTTGGCTCGTCAGGAAGCCCCAAGCGCAAGCGCGGGGAATACGTCCGCCACCTCACCCCGCTCATCAAAACAACTTGCGAAACTCCTCGGCGATCGACCATTCGGCCGACGATCCGGCTGGATCCGCCGCCCACTCGCGCCACTTGTTGACGTCGTCGCCCAGGTCGCGACCGCTCACTTTCTTGAGCGCCGCAACGGCCCGGTATTGCACGGCTGGGTCGGAATCCTCGAGCGCCTTGGCGAGGACGGGGATCGCCTGCTCGTCCCCAAGTTGCCCCAGTTCCCGGAGGGCCCTGAGGCGGACGTCGATTTCTTGGTCGGTGCGATACCGCGTGGCCAGCAGTTCGACCGCCTCGGGGCCGCCACGATTCCGCCAGGCGGTGCAGGCGGCGATGCGCACGCGTGCATCCGGGTCCTCGAGGGCTCCCTTACAGATCGCGACGGCCGACGGAGTGTCAAACTCCGCGACCGTCTCGAGAATCACGCATCGCACGCGTGGGTCATGCTCATCGAGCATGCTTTTCACCTGGCCGCCTGTAAACTCGGCCTGCTCAGCGTGCGTGCCCGCCTTCGCCTTCGCGGCATCGGCGACGAGCGAATCGATCCGTTGGTCCGCGGTGGCCCCGTATTTCCGCTGTTCTTCGAGGGTCTTCTCGCTGGTCGTCAGCGTCTTCCAGGTCTTGCAGCCCGACAGCATGATGCAGCAGGCCACCAGCGCGATCACTGCCGAGCCGCCGGCGGGGCGGCTCACGTTCCAGAGCTTCATCTCGACCGGCCTCCAGGGGGCGTGGGAGAGTAGCGGTGCCCCAGGGCGGCGGAAAGGTCAACCCGGACGGCTGACCTTTCAATGGTGACTGAAACCTGCTCGCATCCCCGGATGGCCCACCCGCCAAGACTCCGGAAATCCCCCCCCAGCCCCCTCTCCCCCGCG
>JBBDNW010000193.1:0-2650 GCA_040877375.1 Pirellulales bacterium
ATCGATGCTACCCGCATTCCCCAAGCGTGCGCTTGGGGCTTCCTGACGGGAGGCATGGGGGTCGGCGAACGCTCGAGGAGCCTTGGGCGTATCCTCGCCAGGAGCGACAATCCGCAGGACCGCGCAGCGGCGACTTTTGCCGCCCCCGAGCCGGCGATACAGCTCAGTCGAATCCGCTCCAGGTTCCGGCGACGAGAATCGATTCGGTAGCGGACATGTGGTCGTGCTCCAGGTTGCCGGTGCCGACCAAGTGTATTGGCTCGTGTGCCTTGCGACGGCCCGTGAAAGAACGACAATACCGGCCGATCCCCCAGGAATCCCCTCATGCGGCATGCACCGATCGACCCCGCCCTGTTCACCGCCAACCGCCGCCGGCTCGTGCAGCTTCTTCCGCCGGGCTCTGTCGCCGTGCTCCACGCGGCCGACACCCTGCCCACGACGGGCGACGGCACGCTCCGGATCCATCCGGCGAGCGACCTGTTCTGGATCAGCGGCATCGAACAAGAGGAGAGCGTGCTCGTACTGGCGCCCGGGGCCGTCAACCCGGCACACCGTGAGATGCTCTTTCTCCGGCAGCCAAACGAGCAACTCGCCACGTGGGAGGGTGCGAAGCTCACCACGGAGCAGGCGCGGCAGATCTCCGGGATCACGAAGATTCGCTGGCTCACGGATTTTCCAGCAGCGATTCACGCGCTGCTCTGCGAGAGCGACGCCGTCTATCTCAACGCCAATGAGCACGAGCGAGCGGCCACGGAGGTCGAGAGCCGTGATGAGCGTCTGGCGCGGCAACTGATCCACCGGTATCCGCTGCACCGCTTCGAGCGACTCGCCCCGCTCCTGCGTCGGCTCCGGGCGGTGAAGACGCCCGCCGAGGTGGCCCTGATCCGCAAGGCCACCGACATCACCGACGCCGGCCTCCGACGAATGCTCGCCGCCCTCCGCCCGGGAGTGATGGAGTTCGAACTCGAGGCGGAACTCACGGCAGAGTTCGTCCGCCGCCGCGCACGGATGGCATATGAGCCGATTATCGGCTCGGGGAAAAACGCCTGCGTGCTCCACTACATCGAGAACGATCAGGCCTGCCGGGATGGCGAACTCGTACTGGTCGATGTGGGGGCGTCGTACGCCAACTACGCCTCAGACCTGACCCGAACCTATCCGGTCAACGGCCGGTTCACGCCCCGGCAGCGAGCTGTCTACGAAGCAGTGCTCCGCGTGCTCCGCTCATCGATCGCCCGCACGACCGTCGGCGCGCGACTCATCGACTGGAAACGGGCTGCGCAAGTGGAGATGGCCGGCGAACTGGTCGCCCTGGGCCTGCTCACGCCGGAACAGGCGGCCCAAGACTCCGCCGACGAGCCCGCCTGCAAAAAATACTTCATGCACGGGCTGGGACACTCACTCGGGCTCGGGGTGCACGATATAGCCCCGGTCGACGGCCCGCTGGCGGCCGGCTGGGTCATGACGGTGGAGCCGGGCATCTATATCCCTGAAGAAGGCCTGGCCGTGCGGCTAGAAAACGACATCCTCGTCACCGAAAATGGGCCGGTTGATCTCTGCGGCCACGTCCCGATCGAGCCCGACGAGATCGAGCGAATCATGGCCGGCCACGCCGCGGGCGGCGGCCGGGTATGATGCGTCGGCAATTTTCCCCCCAGGAGACCGCCGCGTGCGCATTGCATCCAGCATCGTCCTTCTGTCCCTTGCCTTCTTCACAACGGAGACCATCGTGGCCCAGGAAGTCACCCATCCCACCCTGCCCGCCGGTGCCGGCAAAATCGACGCCGATGCCCCGAAGACATTCACCTCGACCGCCAGCGGCCTGCAGTATCGGATTCTCCGCAAGGGCACAGGCACCAACCCCAAAGCCACAAACAAAGTCGAAGTCCACTACCACGGCTGGCTCGACAACGGGAAGGTCTTCGACAGTTCCTACAAGCGGGGCGAGTCGATCGACTTTCCGCTCAATCAGGTGATCCCGGGCTGGACCGAGGGAATGCAGCTCGTCGGCGAGGGGGGCATGATCGAACTCACGATCCCGAGCAAGCTGGGCTACGGCACCCGCGGCGCTCCGCCGGTGATCCCGCCCGATGCCACGCTCCACTTCCTCGTCGAACTCATCGACGTCCGCTAAGACCAGATCCAGCGGACAAGGCAATGGCGGTGGAGCTCCAGGGCCGGCTCGTCCGTAAGGACGACGCCATGTCCGGCCGCGTAGGGCGATTCGTCCTGGAGGCCAGGGCGAGCAATCCAAAGACGACTTCCCAGCGTCGCCGAGCCACCACCCGGCTCTCCCGCCCGTGGGCCGCCGACCGATGCCCGAATGCGGAGAAGGTCTGCGCCGAGGGTGAAGATTGACGCTCCCGAGGGAGGACCTGGCCCTCGGAATGACCGCGACGACCACCCTGTCAGGCGCCACCAGCCACCAGCCAGAGCTCACGCGCAACTCACCGAGCGGAAAGCGGTTGTGGAAGCGCCATTGAACGGACTCTCCTTTCGCCCCGCTCGGCCGACGCTTGCCGAAGTGCCATGGGCCGACCTATCATTTAAGATCGCAGTCAGCGGGTCGCGACTCGCAGAATCGAATGACTCAAGGCGCAACCGCATGCCCACCACCGAACTCCCCGGCGATCGATTCCGCTCGGCAGTG
>JBBDNW010000194.1:0-14704 GCA_040877375.1 Pirellulales bacterium
GCAAGCGATGGGAAAGCGGGTGGCGACCGTGCCAGTGGCGTGGAGCCAGACGAGGCGTGGGGCCGTATTCCCCGCGCTCGCGCTTGGGGCTTCCTGGCCCACAAAAAGCCCGGAGCGCAAGCGATGGGAAAACGGGTGGCGACCGTGCCAGTAGCGTGGAGCGAAACGAGGTGGCGGGCCGTATTCCCCGCGCTCGCGCTTGGGGCTTCCTGAAACGGATCCGCCGCCGGCGAACCAGTGCGGTATCAACTCGAGGGCAGCCGTACGGCTCACGCCGTGGCGCTTCCTGACGGAAGCCGCTATCCCAACTGGGCCATGGCCTCGTCGGGAATGTTGAAGTTGGCCGACACGCTCTGGACGTCGTCGTGGTCGTCGAGCCGCTCTACGAGATCAAGCACCCTGCGGGCCGTGTCGACATCCTCGACGTCGACCGTGTTGGTCGGGATGCGAACGATCTCGTTCGTTTCGACTGTGAGGCCGGCCTTGTGCAGCGCGTCGACGACCGCGGCCATCGTCGACGGTTCGCAGGTCACCTCCCAGCGGTCGCCCGCGAGCTTGACGTCGTCGGCGCCCGCTTCGATGGCCACGTCCATGAGTTTGTCCTCGTCGCAGGCGGCCTGTGGTAGCCGGACGAGGCCCTTTCGCTCGAAGAGGTAAGCCACGCAGCCCGTGCCGCCCAGTTTGCCCCCAGCGAGTTCGAAGATTTTGCGGATCTCGGGGGCGGTGCGGTTTTTGTTGTCGGTAAGGATCTCGCACAGCACCGCCACGCCGCCCATGCCGTAACCCTCGTAGAGCGACTCCTCGAGGTCGCCTCCCTTAAACTCGCCCATGCCGGTCTTGATCGCCCGCTGGATGTTGTCCTTGGGCATGCTCACAGCTTTCGCCGCGTCGATCGCGTACCGGAGCCGAAGATTGGCGTCAGGATCGGCGCCACCGTGCTTGGCAGCCACGATGATCGCCTTGGCAAGTTTGCTCCAAAGCTTGCCCCGCTTGGCGTCGATCAGCGACTTCTTGCGGGAGATGTTTGCCCAGTGGGAATGTCCTGCCACTCGTGATCCTCCGCTGAAACTCGTGGAACCAGCGATCCTTCCAGCGCACGCCTCTCCGGTTTGTGGAGGCAAGCGGCCGCCGCGTTGCTCGGCTACCGCGGCTTCCGTTTGCTGAGCTGGGACGAATGGTCGCCCTTCGTGTCTGGCCGTTTGTCGGTCGCGGGCTTCGACGGCTTGGCCGACTCAGGTGGCTTCTTCGCAGCCGGCTTCTCGGGCTCGGGCGCAGGAGCCATGTGCGGCTTGATCGTCAGCGGTTTGCCGACGTTGGGCTTCACCACGAACGGCTTCGGTCCGGGTTTGCCGTCGGCCGTCTTCTTGGGGCCTGAGCCAGCCGGCGGCATCGGTGTCTTACCGGCGGGACGAGCGGCCGCTTGTGGGCCGGCGGGCCGGTGTTCCTCGGCTACCAGTCGGGCGGCCTCGGCGGCCCGCAGGCCTTCCTTACCTGCTGGGGGCGGCGGAGGAACCGGCGTGGGGAGCGGTTCTCCCCGTTTGGGCATCCGGTCCTTGAGAGCCGATGGATTCACCGCCTGCACGATCTTCTTCACCGTCGCCCCGTGAAGGTTGGTGAGCACATCGATGCCGAACTGGTGGAGTTCGGTGCTGAACTCGATCCCGGCCTTCTTGCCGATCAGTCGCTCGAGGCCCGGCACCTTGCCGGAATCATATTCCTGCTGCGTGATCATCCCGCAGACGTAAAGGGCCCCGATCGCACCTTTGTCGAGCGGGATCGCGTGGCCACCCAGTGCCGTCGTGGTGATGTACTGCACGACGAAAGGTGGAATGCCGTGGATGTGCTCGAGCGTCTTGAGGCCATGGGCGAGTGAATGCTTCTTCGCATGCTCGAGTGAGAAGTTGTAGGTCGACTCAAACACGCCCTGCAACACACGGCGCAGCGAGAGGGCGGCGTGGGCCGGGTCGGGCAGGTCGTGGAGCATCTCCGCCAGTTCCGCGACGGTGGTTACCCGAATCTCATTGAGATCGAACGACGCCTCGATCAGCCGCGCGAAGGCTTTTTCGGCCACATCGGCCGGAGCGTTCTCGAGGCAGCAGGCGATCAGCACTTGGTCGAGGAGTGGCCGGTTCGTGTTCGGGGTGAACGGTTTGTAGTGAGCTTTGAGCGCCTTGGCGAGTTTGGGAACGAGTTGCCCGCGGGGCGGAATCTTCTCCACCACCGGCTTCAGGACGGGCTTCGGCGCGACTGGGGCAGGTTTGGGAACCGGCTTGCCAGTCGCCGCTTTGGCAGCGGGCTTGGGTGAGGGTTTCTTCGGGTTTCCGGCCGGCTTCTTGCCGCCGGACGATGGTCGCTTCGGTGCGGTCATGCGTCGTCCTGTGGGTGCTCCCCGGAATGATCGTCTGGCTGATGGTGGTCGGTCGCCGTCGCTGTCGGCAGCACTTCACTGAGCATGCGGGCGATCTCGATCGACTTCTTGACGCCGCCGTCCAACTCGAACCGCAGTCGCGGCGTGTATCGTGTTTCGATCCGGTCGGCAATCTTCGACTGGAGAAATCCCGCCGAGCGGCCCAAACCCTGGAGGGCCAGTTTTTCCCGAGCCGGACCGCCCATGATCGAGACGTGCACGGTGGCAGACCGCATGTCGGGGGCCATCTCCACCCCCGTGACGGTCACGTCGCGGACCCGCGGGTCGCGCACCTCGGTGAGGATGGCCATGCTGACCACCTCCCGAACCGCCTCGGCAGCCTTCAGGAGTCGTCGTGTGCTCACGAAAGCGTCCGAGCGAATTCCTCGACGCGATAGCACTCGAAGATGTCGCCCTCCTTCACGTCGTTGAATCCTGCCAGTTTGATGCCGCACTCAAGGCCGTCACGGACCTCGCGGGCGTCGTCTTTCTCCCGCCGCAGCGTCTCGATGCCATAGTCGCCGATCACGCGGCTGTCGCGGATCACCCGCAGGCGACCGTTGCGGGCGATGATGCCGCCAATCACGCGGCAACCAGCGATCATACCGAGGCGGCTGATGGAGAACGTCCGCTGCACGACCGCGCGACCGAGATCGGTCTCCCGCTTCTCGGGGGCGAGCAGGCCTTCGAGGGCCTTCTTCAAGTCGTCGGTCACTTGGTAGATGATCTCGTAGCGGCGAACCTGCACGCCCTTGTCTTCGGCAAGTGATCGGGCCCGCTCGTCGGGCACCACGTTAAAGCCGATGATCACGGCGTCGGAGGCGTCGGCAAGCTGCACGTCGGCTTCGGTGATGCCACCGACCGTCGCCTGCAGCACACGGACCTTCACCTCCGGATGATCCAACTTCTGCAGTTCCTTGAGGATGGCCTCGATCGAACCGCGGACGTCCGCCCGCAGGATGAGGTTGAGCGTCGGGGCCTTTTCGGTGCTGAGACGGTCGGCCAGATTCTCCAGCGTGACGTGGACGGGGGCACCAGATAGGTTGGATTGGCGGCGAATGTCGTTTCGCTTGACGGCCACTTCGCGAGCCATCGCGATCGATTCCACCTCCTGAAACCGGTCGCCTGCCCCAGGCGGCACGTCGAGACCGGTGACGAACACTGGCCGCGCCGGGCCGGCTTCCGTCACCTTTCGGCGGGTGAGCGTGTCGAACATCGACTTCACGTTGCCGCTCGCCTCGCCGCAGACCAGCGGATCGCCGATGTTGAGCGTGCCCTTCTGCACGAGCAGGCACGCCACGACCCCGCGGCCTTCGTGAATGGAGGCGTCGAGGCAGACGCCGGCCGCGGTGCGATCGGGGTTGGCCCTCAGATCGTGGAGTTCGGCGATCGTGAGCAGCGTGTCGAGCAGCGTGTCGACACCTTCGCCGGTGAGGGCACTGGTCTTCACGACCTCGGTCTCGCCGCCCCATTCAGTGGGGAGGAGGTCAGCCGCCGCCAGCTGCTGATAGACCCGCTGCACGTCGGCACCCGGAAGATCGATCTTGTTGATGCAGGCGACGATCGGCACACCAGCCGCCTTGGCGTGGCTGATCGCCTCCTCGGTCTGCGGCATCACGCCGTCGTCGGCAGCCACCACGATCACGGCGCAGTCGGTGACATTAGCGCCGCGGGCACGCATCTGCGTGAAGGCCTCGTGGCCCGGCGTGTCGACGAAGGTGATCGTTTTCTCGTTGCGGTTGACCGTGTAGGCACGGATGTGCTGCGTGATGCCACCGCTCTCACGGGCCGCGACGTCGATCCCGAGAATCTTGTCGAGCAGCGACGTCTTGCCGTGGTCGACGTGGCCGAGGAACGTGACCACCGGTGCCCGCGGCAGTTTGTCCGCAGGATCCTCGTCGATGGCGTCGAATCCGGTGAGCAGTTCCTTCTCGAGGTCCTCCGCCGTCTTGATGTCGAGTTGCACGCCAAACTCAGAGGCGAGCAACTCGACCGTGTCGCGGTCGAGCACCGTCGCCATGCTCGGCATCGAGTCCGTGCTGAAGGTCAGCAACTTCTTGAGCACATCGCTGGCCGACAGCCCAATCGCCTCGGAGAAGGCTCGCACGTTGCACGGCACCTGAATGACTGCATTGGTCTTCCGCGGGGCGGCCGTCGAGACGCCAGAGCCCTTCCGAGGCCGCGAGCCGCGACGGCGACGGCTGCCGTAGTCGTCATCGCCCATGCCCCTTCCGTCGGTTCGCTTGCGGTTCAACTGCCGTATCGCACGGCCGCCGGGCGTGTCGTCAGCGGCGCCTCCTGTCTTGGAGGGGGTACGACGCGGCCTCACGCCCGGCTGCATCGGCGGGGGCACTGCTACCGGTCCGCCGCTCGCGGCACCACGGAGCAGACCGCCCGTGCGGACCCGCTGGGCGTCGGCCGCCCGCTGCTGCTCGTGCTTTCGCATGTGATCGGCGAGCGGCTTCGCGCCGCCGGCCTTGGCGCTGCGGATCGCATCGAGCGGGAGTTTGACGTCGGGCTTTTGGGCGGCAGGTTCCTGGGAGGTTGCCCGAGGAGTGATCGGCGCCCGACCTGTCGACGGCATCGGGGCAAACTTGAACGCAGGCCGCGGCACCGGCTTCGAACCGTCACCACCCGGCCGCACCATGGGCCGCGGCTTCGCTTCGGTAACCGTCGGCTTGGGGGCCGGCATCTCCGGCGGCTTGCCCTTGCCACTCACGCCGGCGGGGGCGATGTAGTCTTCGCGCTTGAGCGTTTCCGGGGCAGCCACGGGCTTCGCCGCAGCAGCCACCGGCTTCGCTACCGACGGCGCGGCGGGCTTCGGGGGTGCTACTGGGGCCGGTCGCTCAGGCGGCCGCGACTTGTTGGCGATGTACTCCCTGAGCTTCCCGACCTCTTCGTCGGTCATGCTCGCCAGCGCCGATCCCTTATCTTGGATACCGGCGCGGGTGCACAGATCGACCAGCTCCTTGCTGTCGAGCTTCAGTTCTTTCGCCAGCGTATAGATTCGGACAGCCACTCGGACCTCTTTCGAAACGCCTCTCGCCGAACTCCGTCATACAACCGATTCCAGCCATCACGACTCTGGGGAGACGTGCGGGGCGGATTCGGGCGCGATATCTGCCACGCCCGCTTCCTGAGCCACAGCCTCACTGGCAACGAGCGCCTCAGCGGCGTCGGCGTCGGCCGTGGCCTTCGCGACCCGGTCCGACTCCCGCTGCTTCCGCCGGTCGTCCGCCGCAGCAGCCTCGGCCATGCTGGCCCGCTGTTCCGCCTCTAAAACAATTGCGTCCACGGCTTCCGCGGTCAAGCCGCCCATTTCCATGAGATCATCGGGCTCGATCACCGAGAGGTCGTCGTAGGAGAGGAAACCCTCGCCCACGAGCCGCTCCGCCACCGATTCATCGAGGCCTTGGATCGACGAGAATCCCGCGATTGCCCGCTCGATCTGTTGATCGAGTTCCTCGCGGGTCATGATCTCGATGTCCCAGCCGCAGAGTTTGCTCGCCAGACGCACGTTTTGTCCGCGGCGGCCGATCGCCAGCGAGAGTTGGTCTTCCCTCACCAGCACGATGCCGCGGCCGAGCATCTGGCAAAGGATCACTTCGTCGACCTCCGCGGGCTGCAGCGCGTTGGGCACGAGTACCTGAAGATCGTCGTTCCAGCGGACGATGTCGATTCGCTCGCCGCCAAGTTCCTCGACGATGTTCTTGATACGGTTGCCGCGAACGCCGACACAGGCACCGACGCAGTCGATGCGATTGTCAGAACTGATCACGGCCACCTTGCTGCGGTAGCCAGGCTCGCGGGAGATTGCCCGGATCTCGATCACACCGTCGGCGATTTCGGGAATCTCCTGCTCAAAGAGTCGCTGCACAAGCTGGGGCCGAATCCGGGAGAGGATGATCTTCACCCGGCTCCCCACCTTGCGGACTTCGAAGATGGTGGCGCGGATCCGTTCGTTGGGATGATACGACTCGCCCGGGATCTGCTCGCTGCGCGGCAGGATCGCTTCCTGACTTCCCAGGGTGACGGTTGCCGTGGCGCCCTCGAATCGCGCGACGACTCCCGACACCATCTGGCCGACCTGCTCCTCAAACTCGTCGTGAATCGCGTCCCGCTCGGCCTCGCGGATCTTCTGGATGATCACCTGCTTGGCCGTCTGGGCGCCGATGCGGCCTGAGAGTTCGGCGGTATCGAGCGGCTGGCCATCGTGCGTGCCGCTGACGGTGCCGTCGGCGCGGTCGATGGAGATCGTGACCTGGGAGGTCTCGCCGTACTGCCGCGTGAGAGCCGTCACCAAAGCCGCTTCGATAGCCTGGAACACAATCTCCTTGTCGATATTCTTGTCGCGATGGATCGCGTCGACGATGCGGAGGATTTCTTCGGGCTTCATGGGGTTCTCGGATGCCGTCCGTGGAATGGAGCAGCCGGCACGGCCGACGCCATATGACGACATGGGCGCCGAAACACCCGCACTTGCGGCGGGTATTTGGACAGCGAATCCGCGAACCAGCAGCCATCCCTAGGAGGAAAGCAACCCGTTGAAGGTAAGCCGTCTGGGAGAGACTGTCAAGAAGCAGCCGCCGCCAGCGTCCCCCTCGGATCACGCCGAGGCCGGCCACGAACGGACCACGAGTGAGCCCGCCTGGCCCTGGGGTGTGATCGACGTCGAGACAAACACGTCGCCCGCGGGGTCGCCCCGGCGGGCCGGCCGGATCGCGCATTCCTCGTCGGCGGTTTCGTGGTTCAAGAGCGGGAAGAGTTCGCCCTCTCGCATGGCAAGAATGCTGCCCACGCATTCGACGAGGCCGCTGCCGCCGCCGAGGTTTCCAAAGTGGCTCTTTGCGGCCACGGTGGGAATCCTGCCGGCGGCATCGCCGAGCACGTCGTGCATCGCCCCGGCCTCGTCGCGGTCTCCGGTGACCGTGCTCGCCCCGTGGGCGTGCACGTGGCCGATCCCGTCGGGCGCCACTGTGGCCATCTCGAGCGCCCGCCGCAGCGCGTGGCCAACTGCCTGCCGCCGCCTGCTGACCCCTGCGAGGCTGGTCGAGCACCTCGCGGCGTGGCCGATGATCTCGCCGTAGATCCGCGCACCGCGGGCCTGCGCGTTCGAGAGTTCCTCGAGGATCAGCACGGCCGAGCCTTCGCCGAGCACCATGCCGCGGCGGTGCTTGTCAAACGGTCGGCTCCACGTCGTCGGGTCGCCGCCGCCGGTGGCGACCTGCTCACTCTGCAACGCATGGACCGTCTTCATCGGGTGCACGCGGGTGCCGGTGGAACCGGCCACCATGATGTCGGCCGCCCCACGTTGAATCGTGACCACGGCTTCGCCCACGGCGAGGTGGCCGCTCGCCTCGCGGAGCGTGAGCGAGTTGCTGGGCCCGCGGAGGTCGTTGTAGATCGCGATGTGGCTGGCCGGCATGTTTGGCAAATACTTGAGCAGCCACAGCGGCGTGAGTTGCGGCATGCCATCGCTCGCCCAGAGTTTGAAGTCGAAAAGCCCGTCGCCACCTCGGCACTTGGCGACGCTTGCGGTGAAGTCCTCGGGCAGTGTCAGCATGTAGTCGGAGCCGAAAACGCAACCGAAGCGTTCGGGAGCATGGTGGGCTGTCGCATTGCCGCAGTCGTAGAGCGCCCGCTGGGCGGCGGCCACGGCCATCTGACTCTCGCGACACATCACCTTGCAGCCCTTGCGGATCGCCTTTTTTCGCTCGCCGTCGAGCGGGCCAAAGTTGTCGATTTCGCCGGTGAATCCGCGGACCTCGGCGGCGTGGTGCAGCGGGATGCCAGCCGTTGGAAACGCGTCGAGCGGCCCGACGCCGCTCGTTCCTTCGACGAGCCCCTTCCAGAGGTCGTCGAGCGACAGCCCCAGCGGACTGACGACACCCATTCCCGTGATCACTACACGACGCCCGGTCGATTCGCTCATGCACGCATCCTGTTTGTTGTTGGCCGGCCGCAGTCGGTCCGCGGGCGGGCCATGGCCACGGTGTGGTTGGTCAAGGTCCGCCGCCGAGTCTGGGCTCGATGACGATCACCACGTCGCACCGTTTCACGTCCGAAAGGAGTGCCGCCGGCATCACATTTTGCGCGGGCACCGGCCAAGGCACCAACCCGATTCCAATCACGAGGGTCTGGTTGGCTGGCCAGCGGAACCGCTCTCCCACGCGGACGGCCGCGACCTGGGGTACCTCCACCTGCACCCGTTGCTGGTTGACGGGCGAGGCGAGCGATACCGCCGCCATCCGCTCGATCTGGTCGATCCGGCAGCGGACCACGGCCTCGATGGCGGTCTTGTCGCTGGAAATCAGCGGGTGGACGTCGATCGCCAGGCCCTCGTCGCAGGCCGACGACTGTGTCTGCCAGCCGGGCCAGACATCGGGCCGCGGAGCAACGTCCTGCACGTAGGCCTGCTTGCGGCCGCCGGAAAGCGTCGCCGGCAGGCCGTTGGCGGCCAGCACCGGGCCCGTGGGCAGTTCGTGGCAATCGGACCGCGATCGCAGCCGTGCCAGCACGGTGGCCGCCGTTTCGCGCTGCGCGATCCAAGCCTGCACGCCGGGCGTCGCCACGGGAATGGCCGTCAGTGCGGGGCGGGCCTCGGTCCGCCACGCCGGGCTGTCGAGGCCCAGCACGCGGACGGTGAAGCGATGCGGTGTGTCGGCCTCGTCGACGAACCGGGCCACGACCTCCTCGACCTTCGCCTGCATCTCGGGCGTGTGGAAGCACGAGACTTGCTCCGCGTCGGCCGATAGCGAGACGGGGGTCGCCCCATGCCACGCGGGATAGCCGGTCTCCTGCAGGATCCAGTCGACGACGTAACGCTGGCTTCCCTCCCCGGCCTGCGTCACGAAGGGCCCGATCGCGTACGTCTTCCAGACCTGCCCACCGCCGGCGGGAATCTGCGCTGTTGCCGCGCTTGCCGACGCAAGCATGGCGACGCAAGCCAACACGACGGGATAGATCGATGACCACAGCACGGTCGGGCGCCTCGCGGGAAGGCAGGGACTGTAGGAAGCCTGCGGCGGGCGCACAAGGCGGAATAAAGCGAAAGTCGGCCCGGAGAATGCAAGAAGCCCGGAGCGCGAGCGATGGGAAGACGGGTGGTGACCTATGGCGTGGCGGGGAGCGGGAGAAGGTGGGTGGCGTATTCCCCGCGCTCGCGCTTGGGGCTTCCTGTCGGGAAGCGGCGCGGATGTGGGCGATCACCGCAAGAAGCCCACACGGGCGTCAGATGCGGGCGATCACCAGCGAGGCGTTGTGGCCCCCGAAACCGAAGGAGTTGCTCATGGCACCATCGACCTGCGCTTGCCGCGCGGTCTTTGGCGTGTAGTCGAGGTCGCAGTCTGGGTCGGGGGTGTCGAGGTTGATCGTCGGGGTGATCACGCCCCGAGAGACGGTCAGGCAGCAGACTACGAGTTCGATGCCACCGCTGGCGCCCAGCGTGTGGCCGAGTTGGCTCTTGGTGCTTGAGATCGCGAGCCGCTTCGCATGGTCGCCGAAGACTCGCTTCATGGCCCGCGTCTCGGCCTTGTCGCCGAGCGGCGTGCTGGTCCCATGGGCGTTGATGTATTGCATCGAATCCGGGTTCATGCCGGCGTCGGCCAAGGCCATCTCCATCGCCCGGCCGGCTCCCCGCCCCTCGTCATCGGGCTGGGTGATGTGGCCCGCGTCGCCGCTGGCGCCGTAGCCCTTGAGCTCAGCGTAGATCCGAGCCCCCCGCTTTTTCGCGTGTTCAAGCTCTTCGATCACGACGACACCCGCGCCCTCAGCCAGCACGAAGCCGTCACGGTCGGCGTCGAACGGACGGCTCGCCTGCTGCGGGGCGTCGCCGCGAAATGACAGGGCCCGCATATTCTGGAAGCCGGCCAGACCGATAGGCGTGAGGGCGGCCTCGCTGCCGCCCGTCACCATCACGTCGGCGTCGCCGTATTGGATGGCCCGCAGGGCGCTGCCGATCGAGTTGGCCGCGCTGGCACAGGCCGTGGCGACCGCAAAGTTGGGGCCACGGATGCCATACAGGCTGGAAACGTGGCCGCTGGCCGAGTTGACCATCAACTTCGGAATCGTGAACGGCGAGACCTTGTCGATGCCCTTGTGGAGCAGCCGCTCCTCCTGGACCTCGAACTCCCAGAGCCCGCCGATGCCGGAGCCGATCACAACGCCACAGCGGTAGGGGTCTTCCGCGGAGAAGTCGAGCCCCGAGTCGGAGACGGCGTCCTTCGCGGAGGCGAGGGCAAACTGTGTGAAGCGGTCGAGCCGCTTCAAGTCCTTGAGGGAGGCGATGTCCTCGTTCTCGGGCTCCCAGTGCACCTGGCCGCCGAACTGCACCCGATAGCCGGACACGTCAAACAGCGAAACCGGTCCCACGCCGCTGTCGCCGCGCACGACCCGATCCCAGAACACTTCGACATTCCGGCCCAGGGAGGTCACAACTCCCAAACCGGTCACCACGGCCCTACGCTTCATCGATCGCTCCGCCATCCCTGCTTCGCGAACCCTCGGATTACGACTGGTGCTTCTCGATGAACTCGACCGCCTGACCCACGGTTTGGATCTTCTCGGCAGCGTCGTCGGGAATGTTGATCTCGAACTCTTCTTCGAGCTCCATCACCAACTCGACGGTATCGAGCGAGTCAGCCCCCAGGTCCTTGATGAACGACGTTTCGGCGGTGATCTGATCCTTGCTTACGCCGAGTTGGGAAGCCACGATGTCAATCACTCGATCTAGGACTGAAGCCACCTTGTAAATCCTCCTGAGGCCCCGCTGCGATCCGACCGTTGCAAGGGCGGCGTGCGGGGCAGGGCGTTCTAACGATCTTGGCGGCACCCCTCCGAGGCTGCGCACCTTTCCTGGGTTATGGTCGAAGATATACCCGCTGCCGGCCAGACGTGTCCAGACCGGGAAAACATTCCGGAAACCAAGTGATTCATGTGCCGCGGAAACAGTCAGCATCAGGAAGCCCAACGGCATGAGCCGTGGGGCCGTCATCCGATCATGCCGCCGTCGACCACGAGTGTCTGGGCGGTGATGTAGCCCGACGAGGGGGCGGCCAAAAACAGCACCGCCTCCGCGATCTCCCAGGCTTCGCCCAGCCGCTTGGCCGGCACCCGCTTCTTCACCTCGTCGAGTAGGGCCGGGCCGAGGGCTGCGGTCATGTCGCTGGCGATGAAACCGGGGGCCACGGCATTGACGGTGATCTTTCGACCCGCGAGTTCCTTGGCGACGGTCTTCGTGAGGCCCACCAGCCCCGCCTTCGAGGCGGAGTAGTTGGCCTGTCCGGGATTGCCGATCAGGCCCGAGACGCTGGCCACGTTGATGATCCGGCCGTACCGCTGCTGCATCATCGGCCGGCTAGCGGCCCGCATGAAGAGGAAGGGGCCGCGAAGATTTGTGTCGAGAACGGTGTCCCACTCCTCGTCGCTCATTCTTGGAAGGAGCGTGTCGCGGGTCACGCCGGCGTTGTTGACGAGGATGTCGAGCCGGCCACATTTTTCCACCAGCAGATCGATGACCCGCTGGGCATCCTCGGCTTTCGAGACGTCGCAGGGGACTTCCTCGACCTTCCCGCCGGCGGCGCGGATGCCGGCCGCGACTTGGGCGAGCTTATCGGCGGAGCGGGCGGCGATGGCGACCGTCGCGCCTGCGGCCGCAAGCGTCTCGGCGATTGCGCGGCCAAGGCCCTGCGAGGCGCCGGTGACAAGAGCCACTTGGCCGCTCAGGTCCACCTTCAACTGCTTGCGAACCGCCTGCGATGTCTCGTCAGCCATGGCCATCTGCCTCCGGAAAAGTCTGTGAACGCGAGTCGGTGAATGTCAGTCGAAGACACCGGAGCATGCGACGCTCCGGTCGATCCGCTTCATGAGGCCGCGAAGCACGCGTCCGGGACCAACTTCCCAGATCGACCGCGTACCCGTGGAGAGGATGTGTGCCATGGAGGCGTTCCACTCGACAACACCGACCACCTGCCGCGCCAGGAGGGCCCGGATCTCGTCGGGATCGGTGTGGGGCTTGGCATCGACGTTGCTGACCACGGGAATCCGCGGTGGGTGGAAGGCCACGTCTGCCAGCGCCGCCGACAGTCGCTCCACGGCGGGTTGCATCAGGGAGGTGTGAAACGCCCCCGCGACCTCGAGGGGCACGCACTTCATCGCCCCGGCCGCCACCGCCGCGGCGTCGAGTCGGCGACAGGCCACGGCGGAACCCGAGACAACGATATTGCCGGGGCAGAGAACATTGGCCACCTCCAGCACGTCGCCAGCACGGCATTCCTCGCACAGGGCCGTGAGCTTCTCACGGTCGACGCCGAGCACCGCCAGCATGGTGCCAGGACGCTGCTCGGCGCATTCCTGCATGGCGCGGCCGCGGATGTCGACGAGCCGCACGGCGTCGTCGAAGTCGAGGACGCCGGCAAAGACAAGCGACGTGTATTCGCCGAGCGAGAGGCCAGCTGTGACCGTGGCGGCGTCGAGCGGATGGGCGTCGCGGGAGCGGAGCAGCTCGAGGGCCGCAAGACTCGTGACGAGGATCGCCGGCTGGCTCACGGCCGTCGTGTTGAGCCGGTCGGCGGGGCCGCTGCGGCACACAGCGAGCAGGTCGTAGCCAAGGATCGCGGAGGCCCGGGCAAAGAGGTCGGCGGCCTGGGGATGAGTCTCTACCCAGCCGCCGGTCATGCCGACGGCCTGAGCACCCTGCCCGGGAAAGAGAATCGCTGGTGCGGCTGCATTACCCGGCTTCGAATCCGGAGCGGACGCGTTGCCCACGTGACTCGCCCCCACCGGGTCAGGCTTCGTCTGTCTTGACGACGATCTTGCCCATGTACGTGCCACAGACGCCGCACACGCGGTGGGTCGGCACCGCCTTGCCGCACGTGGAGCAGAACGTCAACTGCCGAGGCGTGAGGAAGTCGTGCGCCCGGCGGGACCGAGTCTTTTGATTGGATTGACGTCGCTTGGGAACGGCCATGAGTCACCTGAAACGTGGTCTGGGAAGCCCCAGAGCGTAGCCGGGGGGTGGGGATGTGGTCAATCCGCCGCGGAAAATAGCCGCGTGAGAGCCGTACCGCTCACGTGGTGATGCTATCTGCGGGTGCTTCAGGAAGCCCAACGCGTCAGCCGTGGGAGCCGCCTCAAAACAGCTTGCCCGGCCCGACCTTCGGCGAAGCGCCGAGGTGGTCTTCGCCCTTGGGGGTGATGCGGCGGCCCCGGGGCGTGCGGATCACCAGTTCGCATCGCAGCAAGAAGGGCTCGACGTCGTCCTCAAGGGTGTCAGACGCGGTGCTCATCGTGTGGGCAATCGCCTCGATGCCCACTGGGCCACCGGCAAACACCCGCTGGATCGTCTCGAGATACCGCCGGTCGAAGCCATCGAGCCCGAGTTCGTCGATCCCCTGCATCTCCAGGGCCGTCCGGGCAATACCCACGTCCACGAGCCCCTCGGCCCGGCTCGTGGAAAAATCGCGGATCCACCGCAGCCGGTTATTGGCCAGCCGGGGCGTGCCGCGGCTGCGATGAGCGATTTCGTTGGCGGTTTCGTCATCCATCGGCATCGAGAGCTTCCCTGACGAGCGGTGGACAATGGCGGCGAGTTCGGCGGGGGAGTAGTAGTCGAGGTGCTCGCGGATCACGAACCGGTCGCGGAGCGGGGCGGAGATCAACCCGGCCCGCGTGGTGGCCCCCACGAGCGTGAATGGCCGCAGTGGCATGTTGATGGTGCGGGCGGCCACGCCGTCGCCGAGCGTGATGTCGATCCGGAAATCCTCCATCGCCGGATAGAGAAACTCTTCGACCGCGATCGGCATCCGGTGGATCTCATCGATGAACAGCACGGAGCCCTCGGAGCAGTTCGTGAGATACGGCAGCAGGTCTTTCGGGGCCGAGAGGGCCGCGCCGCTGGCGATCTGGATCGTGGTGCCGAGTTCCCGCGGAATGCAAGTGGCGAACGTGGTCTTGCCGAGACCGGGAGGTCCGTCGAGGAGGATGTGACCGAGCGGTTCGCCCCGCTTCCGGGACGCGTCGATCGCGATTGAGAGCCGCTCATGAACAGCCCGCTGCCCGATCATCTCCTCCATCCGCTGCGGCCGCAGCGCGCGGTCTTCCGGCGGAGCCTCTTCAGGGGCCTGGATGCTGGGCTGGCGAAATGATTCCATGCTGTTCACCGGTTCACATGGTAGAGGAATCTGGCAGAAACGTGAAAGCCGACCGGCCGCAGGCCCCGGGGCGTGAGTGCCCGGGGCTGCCCGTGCCCCGTCGCCGGACGTTCGCTGCGCCCATCCTGGGCTCCGCTCACTCGATGCT
>JBBDNW010000195.1:0-2638 GCA_040877375.1 Pirellulales bacterium
AGAAGAGAAGAGTAATACACCTGCTGCGCAGGTAGCTACGACCGAGCCGGCGAAACGCCGGACCCGCTCGCAGCCCGCCGACCCGATCCGGTGGACGCCTGCGGCTGGCTGGGAAGGCATTGCGGACACCGACCGGCAGGAATGGGCGGCAGCGTACCCAGCGTGCGACCTAGCGGGCGAACTCGCCAAAGCCACGTCTTGGCTCAGGGCCAACCCCACGAAGGCACACAAGAGCAACTGGCGACGTTTCGTCGTCTCGTGGCTCACCCGGTCGCAGGACAAGGGCGGCACCAACCGCGAACCAGGGCGACGGCCAGACGAGAAGCCACCGCCCAAGGCGTGGAAGGACGAATACCGTCCCGCACCGTATCGCCGTCCGAAGGAGCTCGCCGGCTTGACGCCTGACCTATCACACACGAAGGAGGAAACATGACCACCACTGACACCGCGACCACCGAAGCCCTGCCGCCTGGCCGGGCGACGCCCCGACAGCAGGAGGTGCTGGACTTCATTCGGGCGAACTCGCACTACTACGGGCCAGCGATTCGAGAGATCGCCACGGCTCTGAGCATCCGTTCGCCTAACGGCGTCGTGTGTCACCTAAACGCACTGGAGAAAAAGGGCCTCATCACCCGGCGTCGCAACGTCGCTCGTGGAATCGAGGTGGTGCAATGACGCACGAGAAAATCATTCGCCGGCTCAACACGCTGGCTGTCTACCACTCGCAGGCTGCCGACCGGGCCGAGACGCAGCACCTCGCGGAAGACATCCTCGAGCAGCGGGCGTGGATCATCGCGGCTCGCAAGGCGTTGGCGAAACTGACGGCTGAGAACGACGAACTGAAGTCGCGGCTCGTGCGGCAAGCGTGCTTCCTCGAAGTCATCGAGGCGCGGCACGAGCCACGCTGGCCGCTGCTCAGAGACGACGATCCGGGGGCAGCACTATGAGCATCAGCGACCTCGTATGGCTCTCGATTGGCGAAACAATCCTTGCGGCGACGTTCGCCCTGGGGATCTTGGTTGGGGTATCGATGCAAAAAAGGAGTGTGCGATATGACGACAGCAACGAAGGAACGAGCGGCGACGATCACGATCAGCAGATCCGCTTTGAGCGCGGCTCTTGCGGACGTTCTGCGGGCTGTGCCGCAGCGAAGCCCGAAGCCGATCTTGGCAAACGTCAGGCTCGGTGACGGTCTGCTCACGGGCACTGACCTGGAGGTGAGGATCGACCGCGTTATCGACTACCACGGGGATCCGCTACTGCTGCCGGCTCACCGGCTGTCTGCGATTCTGCGGGCCGCTACGGGTGACGACGTGACGCTGACGCCGAAGGGCGCGAGCGTTACGGTCAAGTGTGGCAGGGGCTCGTGGACTTTGCCGACCGAGGACGCTGCGGAGTATCCGACGTGGGAGGCGGCCGACCTGAAGGCCGTGTGTCGCCTGCCGGCCGATCAGTTCTCTCGCGCGGCGAAAGCGACGGTCTACGCCGCAGACACGGAGTCGAGTCGGTTCGCTCTCGGTGCCGTGCTCCTCGAGGTGGCTGGCGGCAATCCGACCTGGGTTGCGACTGACGGTCGCCGGCTATCGACGGTCGAGACCGAGACTGACCAGGCGGTGGACGACTCCACCACGCTGATCCCGGCCCGCGTGATCTCCACCGTGATGGCAATGGCTCACGGCGATGGCTCGGTGCAAATCGAGTCGAACGGTAAGGAAGTCCGATTCTCCATGGACGAATGCACCGTCACCGGTCGCATCGTCGAGGGCCGCTACCCTCGCTGGCGTGACGTGCTCGGTGAGATGGAAGGCGAGCCAACGGTCATCGCCGTCGCGGAGCTGCTGTCCGCTGTTGCGTCTGCTGCGATCGTCACGAGTGAGCAGTCAAAGGGCATCACGCTGGCATGGGGCGGCGATAAGTTGACGCTCACTGCGAAGTCTTCGGAGTACGGCGAGAGCCGGGTGACGTGCGGTGTTGAGAAGGCTGGCACGACCAGCGGCACCAAACTGGACCCGCGTTACCTGTCGCAGTTTCTCGCGCACATCCCGAGCGACGAAGAGCCGCACGTGGACGTGTACGCAACCGACGCCAGTAGCCGCGTGCTCGTGAAGTGTGGCCCGTACACGGGCGTCATCATGCCACTTGCGGAGGACGCATAGCATGGGCAGTCGGGTGGACTACCGCATGGTGTCGGCGTTGCGCGAGAGCGGGCTTGAATACCGCGAGATTGCAGAGCGGTGTCAGTGCTCCGCAAGCACGGTCGAAAAGGCATGTAGAAAACTGGGGCTGCCCCGGCGTAGTGCCGGGCCGCAGCGCCCAATCGACGTGCCGCTGTTGTTTCGATTGTGGAGCGATGGCGTGCCGTCGGCAGAAATAGCAGTCACGATTGGCGTGTGTATGAGCACACTGCACGCCATGCGAAAACGATACGGGCTGCCCAAGCGACAGCAGGTGAGAAGAGTCGTGACGGTTGACCCGACGCCGGATGAGCTGGAGGTTCGCAAGCGGGAGTGTCGAGAGAAGCATTTCGCTCAGCGACGCGGCGAGACAGACGAAACGTCGCGGATCAAGGTGTGGCGACACAATGGAGGTGCGGCATGACAGACGCCACCGTCGATGAACTCCGAGCGGCAGTCACCGC
>JBBDNW010000196.1:0-2633 GCA_040877375.1 Pirellulales bacterium
TCGCCGCGGCGGCTCAGGCGCTCCTAAGAGCGTTCGCCGACCCCCTTGCCTACGTTTCCTAGGTTGTGACGACATCGCCCCAGCGTCCTCGGCGACTCCTCACCGGTTCAGCACGCTGCACGCCAGCTTCCACGTCTCCTCGAAGGATCGCAATCCGGCCACTGCGCCCAAGCCCGTGACGCAACAGGCCGCCGTCGCCGCGCCGAGCAGGCCTGCCTCTTCGAGCGGCATACCGCGGATGATGCCCGTGAGCAGGCCAGCGAGCAGCGAGTCGCCAGCACCTGTCGTATCGACGACCGACCCAGGAGCAGGTACGCAGGGGATCTCGACGAACGCCCCCGGCGTTGGGCTCAGAAGCGTGCCTTCCGCGCCGAGCTTGACGCCCACGACCCCGGCGGCTCCGTGGCCTCGGTAGCAGTCAATAATCGCCCGCGGGTCGGTAAGCCCCGTCTGCTGCGCCGCCTCGTCGCGGCTCGGCACGTAGACATCGACGTGCTCGAGCGCCGGCGCGAGGTCGGCGAGCGCCCCGCCGCTGCCGCCGGTTTCGAGCACCACAGTACAGCCGGCAGCACGAATCATAGCGAGCGCCTCGGCGAGCACCGGCTCGAGTGCCGGCAGGAGGCCGACATAACCCACGAGCGCCACGCGGCTGCGGGCGAAGAGTGCCGCGTGCCGCTGTATGAAATCGAGGCCGAGCGTCCGCGGGGCGCCGACGTGATGGGCGAAGCTCCGCTCGCCGCTGGGATCGACGAGGACCGCGGTCGTGCTCGTGGCCTGCGTGGGATCGACCTCAAGGGCCGTCATGTCGATACCCTCGGCGGAAAGTTGCGTGCGGACGACATTGGCCCAGGCGTCGGCCCCTACGAGGCTTGCCGCCGCGACCCGCATCCCGAGCCGCCGCATCGCGATGCCGGTGTTGCAGACGATGCCGCCGGTCACCACTTCGATCGGATCGACCTGGAACAGCCGGCCGCCGCCGACCGGCTTCGCGAGGGGCACGGGGTGCACGAGGATGTCGGCGACGCACGTGCCGCAGATCACGCAGTCGATGTCACGGGAGCCGGTCATGCGGGTGCCTCGGGTGCGGGGAGTGCGGAACGTCAGCGGCCAACCGGGCGATGATGCGGGCGAGGTGGTTCACGAGTGGGTGGCGGGCCTAGCCAGCCGTCAGGAGAGGATGGGCGTGATCACGTGGCCGTGAACGTCGGTGAGCCGGCGCTCGATGCCGTTGTTGTAGAACGACAGCCGAGTGTGATCGAGGCCGATGAGATGGAGAATGGTGGCGTGGAGGTCGTAGATGCTAGTCACGTCCTTCACCGCCTTGTAGCCGAACTCGTCGGTCTCTCCGTGGTGGAAGGCCTTCTTGACGCCGGCGCCGGCGAGCCACACGGTGAACCCCGACGGGTTGTGATCACGGCCGCTGGCGCCCTTCTGAAACGTGGGCATGCGACCAAATTCGGTGACGAACACCACGAGCGTCTCGGACAGCAGGCCGCGGTTCTTGAGATCCGTGAGTAGGCCAGCGACAGGCTGATCAAGGATCGGTCCGTGGACGCTGTACTGCTTGACGAGGGTCTTGTGGCCGTCCCAGTTGCCGACGCCCTCGCCCATCGCGTAGGCCCCGTTGAAGAGTTGCACGAACCGCACGCCCTTCTCCACAAGTCGGCGGGCGAGGATGCAGTTTTTTGCAAACCGGGCCTTGAGGGAGTTTTGCATGTCGTCCGCGCCGTAGAGTTTGAGCGTCGCGGCCGACTCGTCGGAGAGGTCTGCGATCCGGGCCGCCGAGAGCTGCATCTTGGCTGCAAGTTCGTAGGCACTGATCCGGGCGGCGAGATCGGAGTCGCCCGCATGACGGGCCAGATGCTGATCGTTGAGCCGCTTGAGAAACTCACGGCTAGCGACGTCGGCTGCGGCCGAGAGGCTCGCCGGCCGCGCCAGGTTGGGAATCGGCTTGTCGGCATTGAAGGGTGTGCCCTGGAAGACGGCAGGCAGGAAGGCCGACTGCCACTGCCGCGGGCCCACCTGCGGGCCGCCCCGCGGGTCGGGAATGGCGACGAACGCCGGCAGGTCGCGGCACTCGCTGCCCAGCGCATAGGTCGCCCACGCGCCGACGCTCGGGAAGCCATCGAGCGTGAAGCCCGTGGCCATCTGGTTTTCGGCGGGGCCGTGCGTGTTGCTCTTGGCCGTCATCGAGTGGATGAAGCACATGTCGTCGGCGAGTTCGCCAACTCGCGGCAGAAGATCACTCGTCATCGTGCCGCTCTGGCCGCGCGGCTTGAAGTCCCAGAGCGGCTTGATGAGGTTGCCCTGCTCCCCCTGGAACGTGATCAGAGGACCGCCGTCCGTGGGCATCGGGGTGTCGTGCCGCTTCACGAGTTCTGGCTTGTAGTCGAAGGTGTCGACGTGGGAGAGCGCACCCGAGCAGAAGATGAGCAGGACCTTGTTGGCCTTGGGCGGAAAGTGCGGCTGCCGCGGGGAATAGGGCTGTGCCGGGTCGATAGCCGGGCGGATCGGTGGCTCGGCGCCGAGGAGCCGCTGCTCGTGGAGCAGCGCCGTCAGCGCGATGCCTCCGAGCCCAGTGCCACCCCACTGGAGGAAGTTGCGGCGGTCGAGCAGGTGGCGGCCGGCGTGGG
>JBBDNW010000197.1:0-2604 GCA_040877375.1 Pirellulales bacterium
TTAAGCCTGCGACGGCCACGATGGCGTGGCAGGCGTAAAGCTAGATTCCCGGCTTCTGCGCGTGCCACCCCCGGCTCCTCACAATCGGGAGTCTCTGTCTCCCGTCAGGAGACGGCATGGCGAAAACCGTACGGCTACCCGCGAGTTGGGCGTTCTTTTTCATCAGGAAGCCCCAAGCGCGAGCGCGGGGAATACGGCCACCACCTCATTCCGCTCCCCGCCACGCCCACGGTCGCCACCCGCTTTCCCATCGCTTGCGCTCCGGGCTTCTTGAGGGGGCTTCCTGACGGGAGGCAAGGGGGTCGGCGAACGCTCTTAGGAGCCTGTTGGGCGTATCCTCACCAAGAGCGACAATCCGCAGGACCGCATAGCGACGAGACGTTTGCCGCCCCTGAGCCGGCGTTCCATCAAGGTCGGATGCGCTTTAGCGTGCGGGCAGTGGCGCATTGAGTGAGGCGGGAACGACACCCTGATTCGGGAGGGCCGTCCGGGCGGGAGCCTGCGTGGGCAGTTGGCGGCTGCCGGCGCGGGGCTTCGCGAGATCGGCCGCTTCAGTCTTCGAGAGCGTCGTCGCCGGCATGCCGGTGCTGCCCGGGCCACCCTTGGCTCGTGACGCTATCGGCGACTGGCTGGTGCCCGCGATGAAGTTGTCGATCGACGCCGCCTCGCGGAGGTGCGTGAAGTGTCGGGCCATTTCGATCCGCTGCTTCTTTTCGAAGATGTCGTCGTAGAGCTCACTTCTGGCCTCTGCGAACGAGACCTTGGCGGGATCGGTGAATCCCTCGCAGTAGATCACCATGAACCGGTCGGCTACCTGCACCACCCCGGAGAGCTCCCCGGGCTTGAGCGCAAACGCCTCACGCTCGAGCGTCGGCTGGCCGCCCCACCGCTGGATCGGCGGCACCTCGCCGCGAAGAGCCCGCGTGGTCGGATCGGCGGAGTAGGTCTCCGCCAGGTTGCCGATTGCTTCGGGCGTCGCGTTCTGTCGGGCGAGCTGCCAGACCTCCTGGGCCCGACGCTGGTTGTCGAGCACGATGATCCGGCACCTGGCCCGGGGGCCGAACGTCGCGGTGAACGCCTTGTCGAGGTCCTCCTGCGAGACGGGCACGCCGCCCACGAGTTTCTTGAGGGCCACGCTCGGCCAGACCACATCCTCCATGTAATGCCGCAGCGGAATCTTCTCCTCGCGTGTCACCCTTTCGAGCCAGGCAGCCGCGTCGGCCACGCCATCAGGCTTCGTGAATCCCATCTGGCCGGCGGCGCGGGCGATTTCGGCATCAAGATCAGCCTGCACCACCGTCTGCTGCTGCTTCTTAAGCGCCTGCTCGATGAGGGTCCGCGTGACGAGGACTTCCACCACCTCGCGGCCGTGCCGTTCGAGACATACCTTGCGAACCTGATCGATCGAGATGGGCTGGCCATTGACGATCGCAGCGACACCGGGATGGGCCACTGCCCGCGCCGGCTCGTTGAGCACGTTCTCGACCTTCGTCACGTCCTGGAGTTTGCGAAACACGTCGCTCGATGACTGCCGGCTCTTCCGTTCCCGCAACTCCTCGGCGAGGTGCGTACGTACCTCCTCGAACTTCGCGCCAGCCGGGGGCAGTTGCCCCTCGCACTTGATCACGATGAACTGGTCGGCCACCTGCACCACCTCAGAAATCCGCCCCGGCTCGAGTGCGAAGGCGGCCCGGTCAAACTGCGGATCGCCGGAGTGCAGCCGGATCGGCTGCACCCAGCCATTAGCGCTTGCGCTGCCGACGTCGATCGAATGCTGACGGGCCAAGCCACCAAACTCGTCGGGAGCGGTGAGCGCCTGCTGGCGCAGCGACTCCGCTTCCTGCCGCGTTCGGGAGACGATGATTCGGGCCTTGACTGCCGGGCCGAACCGGTTCTCGTAGGCTTCCTGGAGTTCTTCGGCCGTCGGTTCGCCCGCGCCACGCGCCAGCCGGCGCAGCGCGATCATCGGCCAGACGATATCTTCGGCGTATTGCTGCGGCATGATGCCCCGCTCCTGCTGGATCATCTCCAGCCACTTGTCGCGGGGCACGCTGAACCGACGGGCCATGGCGTCGATCTCGGCACTCACGTCCTGTGGCGTGACGTCCATGCCCTGCTGCCGACAGGCTTGCTCAATGATCCGGCGGTTGACGAGCGTCTCGAGGACAGCCGTACCGTGGCGACCGAGGCATTCCTCGCCCAGCCGGTCGCTCGTGATCTCGACGCCGTTGACGATCGCCACAGGCTTGGTGCCGGGCTGCTGCACGCCGGCGCCGGCAGGAAGTGGCGGCGTCGCGTCGGCCTCGAGGCTGCCAGTCAGCAACCGCCAGCCGATGCCCACCGCTACGATCGCCACAGCAGCGCCGATCTCCCGCGCGTACTCCCAGCCCGTTGAACTGAAACGCATACTGCCCTCCTTGGCTGTCGCGCGGGGCCACAACGATGACCCCGGGGCTTCCAGCCACCCGCGCGACATCACGTGAAATAGGCTATTCGGCGATTTCGATCAAGGCGAGCGGATCGCCGCTAGAGCGCATCCGAGTTTGGTATAGCGGCGAGATGGCACCTTGGAGGAGGTAGGCAAGGGGGTCGGCGAACGCTCGA
>JBBDNW010000198.1:0-2538 GCA_040877375.1 Pirellulales bacterium
CTTTGGGATCCGCCACGTGCAGTCGTCGACCCGCTCGAGAGGCCCCTCGTAGCCGCGCTGGGTTGTCGTGTCTGCCATTGTGAAGCCTCGTGTGCCGTGACCGTCTGAGTGACCGCCGCCAATCGTAGCGTGATGATCAAGAGCCCAAGCGGCCCCGAGTGTCGTGTCAGGCCGGCGAGCCACACAGACACTCTCGTCAGATGTCGACGATGAACCGGCCTTCCCATCCCGCGGCGGTTTGTCGGAGGTCGAGTTCGTGCTGGGTGATGGCCTTGATCTCGTGGGCGAGCGTGTGCCGCGCGGGGTCGTAGCGTTCGCCGCGAGCCGTGGCCCGGAGCCCCGTGGGGCCGATCTCGACGGTGAAGTCCGCCAACAGCATCCGTCGCAGTTCGAAGGCGGCGTGAAGTTCGCTCATCCAGTCGAAGAGCAGCCAGATCGGGTCGGTGCCGGCGACGGCGAACGACTCCTCCGCGACGGGGCGGATCTGCACGAGGTCGCCCGCGATCACGGCGAAGAGGCCGCGGCCCGCATCGGCCATGGCCTGCTCGAGCGTCGGCGCCACGACGCGAATCCCCAGGTCGGCCGTATGCTCGAAGATTTCGTACATCAACGACACCGCGATCTTCGAGGAGTGGGCGAACCGCAGCCCGACGCTAGAGCTCATCTGCCTTTGGTGGAGCGGCAATACACCAAAGTCGAATGCGCTCGAACGCGCTGCTGAGGCTTCGGTCCACGAGGCTCATGCGACACGTTCCCGGTCGGGCATCCGGGCCACGTTCCACAGGCGTCATTCCACGCCCTCTTCGGATTCCACAGCGGTCGGGTCATGCTTCTCAACTTCCGAGCCGCTGACGGCGGCTGCCCGTGCCGGCTCAGCGTCTGGTTGCGACTTTGGGGCCGGAAATGCCCGCCCAGGGTCGAATCCTTCGGCTACGGCCTGGTCGCGGAGCGTGTCGGCTAGTTCTGGATACGCGCGTGCCCGCAGGGCGTCCGGCGCCCATGCCCAGATGCGGGCCCGTGTGAGGAGAGGCATGCTGCTCTGTTTCATCACGCTCATGAACGAGTTGTCGACGAGTTTGGGAAAGTCCTGGAGTTTGGACTCCTCCAGTACGAACTTCGTTCCCGGACGGGTGGCGGCGAACCTCCGGTCGTAGGTGGAATGGGCCACCAGCAGATACCGGTTGAACACGCCGAGATCACCCTTGGCAAGCCCCTCGAGAATGCCGCGGCGGATCATTGCATCGAGAAACTGCCGTAGGTTGGAGACGTCGATCGCCAGCACTTCTGCGATCCGGAGCGCAACGAACGTCTCGAGCGTGTCGGCGTAGATCGGATCGTCGCCACGTCCCAGCCGATCCGCGAGATCGACGAGCTTCGCAAAACTGGCCTGTGCCCGGGCCTGGTCGCCGTAGAGAAACTCGAGAATCGTGGCGAGGTTGAGGAAGTTCTCGTAGCCATCGAGCAGATCCTCTTCCTCGGCACGGCCGAAATCCCCCGCAGCCACGCCCTGCTCCGACCCGATCAGGTCCAGCGCTTCCTGGAGCGACCGCTCGTAGGCGGCTGCGAACCGAGGATCGGGGAGAAGGTCAACGCGGTTTGTCAACGGATCAAAATCGACCCGCCCGCTCCGCATCAGGTCAGCCAGCATGTGCAGCCGACTGCGGATGATCATCAACTCGTTGACTTCCTTCCGCTCGATGAGGGCGCGACTGACGTCGATGCCGCCCTCCGTCCAATAGATTCCGTGGGCCTCGGCATGCCGCCAATCGAGCGGCCCATACCGCTCTATCAACGCGAGCATGCGGACGGGATCCATGCGGTAGCGCTCCCTGAGCGTCCGCTGTTGCACGTACGGCACGACGGTTTCGAAGAGGATGGTGGCAGTTTCCTTGTCGGCGCGGATGGCCTTCAAGAGGGCTACGTTCGTGCCCGGCGGCAGTTTCTCCTCTCCTAGGATCCGGGCATCGATCGAGTTGACTTGCATGAGGGCGCGGCCCAGCATGCGGACGAACTGCTCGTCAGGCTTGGCGCCGTGGGCTGCGAGCAGTTCGATCGCCGCACGGGCCTGCGGCGTGCGGGTCAGCAGTTCCTCCAGCGTGGCGGGAGAATCGACAATCCGGCGAAACAGGTCCACCGTCCGGTCGGCCGTCTGGCCCGTCGTCATGTCGCCGAGCAGTTCCTGCATCTCCCGGGCCAAGCGGGCCTTGTAGTACCAATGCTGGCGGTCGGACTTGCCGGCGATCTTATGGTGGAAGATCCACCCCAGTTCCATGTGAAGTTGCGGCGAGCGGGGATTGAGCGGGATGCCCTGATCGCGAAGCAAGCTGATGCCACGCTGCACCCATCCCCACCGTTCTGTCGGGGACTGCGTGGCGGCGGCGATGTTGTAGGAGAGATTCCAGGCTTGGAAGCCCCACACACGCTGGAACCGGGGCTGCAGGGCCGTGATCCATTGGCTCAGCGTCTGAGCCTCGAAAAACTCCCCCTCCGACTGCAGGTGATCTGCGCGGGCCCAGAGGATATCGACGGCAAGTCCGC
>JBBDNW010000198.1:2638-14461 GCA_040877375.1 Pirellulales bacterium
CCCTCCGACTGCAGGTGATCTGCGCGGGCCCAGAGGATATCGACGGCAAGTCCGCGAAAGGTGCCCAGGGCGGCCGTTACCAGTGCGACGTGGGGCGGCATGCTATCAGTTTTACCAACCGACTCGACGAGTTCCAGTTCCCGTCGCTGCCGCTGCACTGACGCTGCCGACCAGGCGGCGCCGCACCCGCAGAGGGCGACCAGGAGCAGGGCGATCGGGGTGGCGATGCGATCGGTTTTCATCGTGGCTACGCGGCGGTGTTCAGGGGCCCGAGACATTCACCAGGTCACGTCGCTCGAGTAGAAACCAGCCGACTGCGAGAAACACGAGCGGGTACGCGACCGCTAGCACGAGCAGGCCCCAGCCGGTCTCGGCCCAAGAGATCAGTCGTCCCGTGGCGACTTGAGTGACTCCGTCGTGTGATCCGAACGAGGGCACGAGGGCCAGGAAACCATCGGCGATAAACGAGGCCACGGTCTTGGCGGCCTCCCAGAGTTGGAGTGCGTCGAGCCGTTCGCGGAGCATTGTCGATCTCAGCCGAACCATCGCCACGAACGAAGCGTCTGCCGCGTCGAGACCGGTGTAGGCGTCGATGGCATCGGCAAGAAACCCTTGCGCCGTCGCAGCCACGTAGACCATCAGTCCGGTGAGCACCGCGACCGGGAAGCCGAGCCAGGCCGCGGCCGCGAGCGCAACTGCGGCGAGCATGGCGAGTTTGGCCCAGGCAAGCACCAGCGCCCGGAAGAGGTTTGCCTCAAATCCGCCGACGCGTGCGAGCACCTCCAGCCCCTTGCCTGGTGAGAACGAGATACCGGTCGCCTCGGTCTCGCCCGGCGGCACGAGGTTGCGATTGGCGATGGTGACTAGGAGCGTACCGTCGTCGGCGATCGCTGATGAAGGTAGTGCGATGGTGTGGAATGAGCCGCTGGCGAACGTAAACTCCTCGTGCCGTCCGTCGCGCATGGGAAACGGCCGCTCGTTGAGCCACATCGCGAATCTGACATCGGCGCGGTCGATACCGACGTTGATCGCGAACGGCTTCAGCCGCAGTTGCACCAACTGTGATCCCGCTCGCGCGCGGTCGAGGCCAGTAAACAGGTAACTCGAAACCACGTCGGGTCGGACGGTGTGCCACTCGAGCAACTGTTGCGAGCGGATTCGTCGTCGAGCACCTGCTGGATCAGCGGCGAACGACGAGGGATCGTCCTTCTCCATCTGCGCGGCTGCTGCGGCTAACGCCTTCGTGAAGTCTTCCCGCTGTGGATGCTCGGGGCGGGTTGATGAGCGGGCCGCGAGCACTTCCTGCTCGATCGCTCGCCGATCGGCCCGATCGATTTCCGGCGATCGCCGCAGGGCCTGAGTGAATGCATAGATACCTATGCCTGCGAGGCCGACGAGCACGAGGTCAAGGAGAACGATGCCGAGCCACTTCCCGAAAAGGTATTGCCAGCGCTCGATCGGCTTGACGAGCGTCATTTGGATTCGCTGGCTGTCGATGTCGCCGCAGACGCTGCCGCAGGCGAGCACGAGCGTGACCATTGCCAGGAGAAAACCGGCCCCCGACAGGCCCCAGTTGAGGAAAAACTGCATCCGATACTCGAGCCGCTCCGTGGGGTCGAGCACGAGTGGCAGCGCTGGCAGTCCCATCATGACGAGCATCAGCAGGATCAAGGGCACGCGGGTGCCCACCGCCTCTTCGACCACCGTTCGGGCCACGCCGATCACGCCGTAGCCGGATGACAGCACCGTTCGTAGCAGGATGATGCCGAGCAGGAATCCGATGACGAGCGATACCGCCCCAGCGATCGCCGTGGCAGCCACAAATCGTTCCGTCCACCACAGCAAGGCCGCCGCGGCCGTCGGCACGGCCAGGCCGAGCGGTAACGCCATCCAGCGACGGTAGATGGAGAAGCGTGGAGGCATGCTAACGCCGTGTAAGGCTGTCAATCAGACCCGCGTCGACGGCCTCCGCCACGGTCTGCTCTGCCGGGTGGCCGGCAACGCGACTGGTGGCATCCTCGGCCAGGAACCCGGCCACCGGACCTCCGCCGGCGGCCCCGAATGTCCGCACGCCCTCGGAACGTGCCCGCTCGACTACCTCTAAAAACAGGCTCTCGAGCGATCGCCGCGGATGCTCGACCTTGGTGAGGGGGATATGGTGCCGGTCGAGCAGTTGACGCACTTCGGCCACCACCGCATCAGGCATTTCGCCAGCCTCGAACACGGTGGCATGCCGCTGCTCCAGCAGTTCATCGCAGGTGCCTGCGGAACGGATTTTGCCACCATACATGATCGCCACGCGGTCGCAGAGATCTTCGACATCGGACAACAGGTGCGAGCAGAGCAGCACTGTCTTTCCGCGCCGGGCGAGCGTCGCGATCAAATCCTTGATCTGTCGCGCGCCGACGGGGTCCATACCGCTGGTCGGTTCGTCGAGAATCAGCAGTTGCGGGTCATTGATCAGGCTCTGTGCGAGTCCGATGCGACGCTGCATGCCCTTGGAATACTCCCCCACGGGGCGGTGCTGCACCGCCTCCAGCCCGACCATGTCGAGCAACATATCGATGCGGTCCCGCCCGACGGTCCAAGCCGAAGAGCCGGCCGTAATAATCGAGCGTTTCTCGGCCGCTCAGAAATCGATAGAGATACGACTCCTCCGGCAGGTAGCCGATGAGCCGCTTCGTCGCGACGTCGCGAGGCCGCTTGCCGAGAATCGCGATCCGACCTGCCGACGGCCGTAACAGACCGAGCAGCATCTTGATTGTCGTGCTCTTTCCCGAACCGTTGGGGCCCAGCAGGCCGTAGATCTCTCCGCGGCGGACCTCGAAGGTCACATCCTCGACCGCACGCACGCGAGGCCGCATCCAGAAATCACGAAAAGTCTTCGTGACGCCCGCGCAGGCGATGTCGACTAAGACACCAGCTTGTTCGGAGGCAATCACCGGGCATCCCCCTTGCGCCTCGACTTGAGCTGCTCCTGTTGCCGTTCCTTTTGCAGGGTCGGATCGCGATTGAGTTGGAGTTCTAACTGGCCGGGCACCGTATAGAAGGTTTCGACGTCGCCGGTCAGGATAGTCTCCCGGGCATCCTCCCAGAGTTTTGCCAGCACCAGTCGCGGGTTTCGCTCGTATTGCGGCAAGAGTTGCTCGAAGGCCTGTGCTTCGGCGCCGATTTTTTCCACGATCTGAGTCCGGTAAGCCTTGGCCCCATTGATCACCCGCGCCACCTCACCGCCAATCGGGGCGCCGTTGACGACCAGGCTAGCCAGCGTTGTATCGATGGCAGCCTCGCAAGCTGTCGCCGCCGCGGCAGCGCCCCGCTCGGAATCCTGCTCAAATGACTCGATCATGGTGAGCAAGCCGACGCTGCCCTCCCCTGCGGTTTCAGCGAGAATCCGCGACTTATCCTGTTGGGCCGTGAGGATTTTTCCCGCGCGGTCACTTTCGGCACTGGTCACGGCGTCGAAGCTCGATGACACCCGCATCGGCGCCGAGACCTTGTCCAGGGAGAGTTGATCGATTGTCAGGCCGGTGCGCATGTCGTCCAGCCGGTGCTGCATGATCCCAATGGCCAGCTCGCGGTTGACGATTCCTCGGAGGAGGTCGTCGGCGGAGAGCTGTGCTACGGCGTGAACGATGCCCTGTTGCGCTACCAGCCGGACGATGTCGGTCGCCAACTCGCGGGTGCCCACATTGGTAAGAAATGCCTCGGGGTCGGTGACGCGCCAGCTGATCGTCCATTTGGCGTGCGCAATGCTCGAATCACCAGTGATCAGCGATCCATCACGTAGCGGATGCAGCGGCATCGCTTTGCGGGCTTGCAACTGGCTACGAGACAGACCGCTCTCCTGAGCGGTCGTCTCAAACCAGAACTCCTTCTCAAGCGACACCATGGCGGGGCGGGTATCGACCTTCACAACCTGCTCGATCGGGAAAGGGGCGGCCAGGTAGGTGCCCCGCTCCAGCACCCGGGCCCCAGGATTGCCAACGTAGTCGCCAAAGCGAAGCCGCAATGCCACCTCGTTGGAGCCGACGCTGAAGGTGCCGCTGAGGGCGTAAGCCGCCACGAGCGCGACCATCGCCAGCTTGAGAATCGAAAAACTCACGCGGAGCGCCTCGGCCAGCGATTGCTGGGCCGGGTCGAGGGCCGGGGGCGCGGTGACGATCGTCGGGTCGGAAGGCTTCACGGCGTGGCCCTTGTCTTGGCAGCGCTTGTCTTGGCAGCCGAGGGCTGCGAGGGGTCTTTATTGAACCAGTCGAGGATCCCGAGGCTGTCAGCGGATAGGACGAACGTGGTGTTATGGTCGAGCATTTTCTTCAGGGCTTCGACCTTTCGCAAGAAGATCGCGAACTCCTCGTTGCGGGCGAAGGTCTGGTATTGGGTAGATGCTTCCCTGTCACCCTCGGCACGGATGGCCTGCGCCCGTCGTTCTGCGAAGGCGAGGATCCGGTCGCGGGCGCTTGTCGCCTCGCTGCGGATTGCGGATGCCTGAGCCTGCCCTTCTTGGAGGGCGTTTTCCGCAAGTCGTTGCCGCGACGCGATCATGGTTTCAAAAACTTTTTCCGTGGTCGATTCGGGAAGAATAATCTTGTGAATACCGACGCTCTCCACTGCGATCCCATAGCCGGTCTGATCGAGCGCCGCCCCGAGCGAATCCGCCGCCTGCTCCTCGATGGCGGCCAGTTTGAGCTTGGAAGGATCGAGGTTCACGAGTTCATCGAACCGGTAGCCACTGATCAATCCACGCACCTCGCGCAGCCTCGAGGAAAGCTGGCGAGTTGCTTCGGCCTGATCCTTGAGCGTGATGTAGAACCGCAACGGATCGGTGATCCGCCAGGTGAGATACGTCCTCACAATTACGCTTTTCCCATCTGCGGTCTGCAGTTCCTCGATCTTGTCCTCGAGAAGTTGGAGCCGCTTGGGGTAGAGCGTGACCTTGTTGATGGGCCACGGCCACCGCCATTTCAGACCTGGCGTCTCCTGCACGCTTGCCTCATCGGCCTTATCGAACGTCGTCCGGACTGCGACCTGGTCGTACCGAACTTGGTAGAAAAACATGTGCGACAACAAGACAGCGCCGATCACCAGGCCGAAGAGAAGCACAAACGAGTTTTTCACGAGAGAGTCCTCGGTTCCAATGTCACGAGACGGTCATTCGGTGAGCAGCGTGTCGATCGCGGATGTGGGGTCGCTGAAGTCCATTCGGAAAACAGGCGTGTCGCCCGATTCGCCGGCGATCACGAACTTGCGGCGGCTCGCCAGCCCATCGGCGAGCACCTCGAGGAAGCGTTGCGCACGGTAGTAGTCGGGTGCCGCCTGGAAGGCGAGCACCTCGCCTGTAAACCGCTCCCCAGCGGCTCGTTCGCCAACGGCCTTGCCCAATCGGTAGGCACGTGCCTGATGAAGCAGTTCCGCGGCCTCACCGCGGGCGTCAGTGAGCAGCCGATTGATCTCGGCCTCCGCGGCCTGGGGGGCCACTCCTGCGGTGCGGATCGCGTCGAGGCGACGAATCGCCTCGTCAATCCGCTGGCTGAGTTCGACCGAGCCGGCCACCTTCGCCAGTTGCTCGACCGCGACTTTGCGGGCTTGCTGGATGCTCGTTTCCCGCTGCTGCACGGCGCCGATCTGAGCATGGAAGGCCCGCGAAACGCTGCCGATCGGCGGGTGCAGGGAGGTCACGGCGACACCAACGATGTCCACACCAAGTCGCATTCGATCAGCTTCCTGCTGGATCGCCTGCCGCAACCGTGGTCCGGCATCGCTGCGGCCTTTGCTCAAGAGCATGTCGATGTCGTGCGTGGCAAAATAGCGGGTGGCCTCTCGCTGGGCCACGAGGGTGAGCGTCTGCCGGTGATCGGCCGATCCGATCAGGAAGGCGGTCAGATCGCCCACGCAGAACTGCACGATCACGTCGGCCGACACGAGCGATACACCTGCGGCCTGCACGCCGCCCTCCGCCGGCCCCGGTGCGGCGAGGAAATCCTCTTGGCCCAGCATCGATGCCCGGTCGCTGTCGGTCGTCCAGAGAATCGCTTCCGCATTTTTTGAGCGGCCCGTCAAGTCGCTGGAGACGAGGATTTCCTGCACCTGGCCCACCGGATGCATCTCCGCCGTCTCGACCGGCCATGGCCATTTGGCGTGCACTCCGGGCGAAAGCGGCTCGCCTACCATCGCGCCGTGGCGAAGAACGATACCGCGCTCGTCTGGACCGACGATGGTGAGGCAGCTCATGGCCAGGAGGAAGAAGCCGCCGAATAGCGTCAGCGGGGTGACCGCACTGCCCAGCAGCCGGTAGAGCCAACTTCCCGAAACTTCAACGCCGAACTGGTAGCGGATCAGTTCACCGATCACGCTGCCCAGCGATTCCGGAGCCGTCAGCAGGCCGAGGACACGGCTGTCGAAGGCCGGCCGTGGAATCTCGCCCGGCACGCGCGGCCTGTAGGACTCCAGTAGCGAGGTGGCGAACATCTCAGAGCCGACCAGAATCATCATGGAAGGAATGATCCACGCCAGCCATGCGAACAGTTGCGATGCGTCCAGGATGGCCGCGACCGCCGCGCCGACGAAGAGCACGGCCGCGACCGCAAAGCAGCTCATCAGGTAACTCGCACCGCCGCGCAGTAGTTGCCAGGCTCGTTGCCGGGCGTAGCCGCTGATCCAGCGGCCGCCGATGAAAGCCGCGAAGGCGATGGCCGCCATCAGGAACATGAGCCCCACTGGATCGCAGCGGCTGGCGAGCGCACCGTCCGCGGTCGCCACGTCGCGCCGGGCGTAAAAAAAGATGAGCGAGCCGCCGGCGATCACGAGATACAACGCCGTGATCACGCTCACGGCTGGCAGGCCATAGCGATAGAGCCTGTCGAGCCGTCCGCGGGCGGCATCGAGGTCGTCGCCCACGTCGCCGAAAATGGCTGCCGTGGAGTGTTCGCTGGCGGCGAGCTTTTCCGCGGCCAGCCGCTGGGCTCGTTCGGACTCATGCTGCTGGTAAAGGATTACCAGGATCACCCAAATTGGCAGGCCGCCCAGCATGTGCCAGGTGGCGGAGTAGATCGCCTGACTGTCGCTCCAGAGCGCCGCCGCGCCAGTGGCGATCACCAGTGCCAGTTGGATCACCAGCCCGGCGATGGAGGCTGAGCAGGCGCGGCGGTACATCAGCGCGTCGTTGGCTGGTATCGTCGCTGTGGGCATCAATCGAGATCCCGTCATAGGCCGTCACCTGCCGCCGTGGATGGCTTGCAGTCCCGAACGTAGCTCGCAGTTTAAATGAGCAAGTGCCTGCGAACCCCCCTCTCATGAAATCCTCACAAACGTCTGCGACAACGGACGTGCAATGGTTCTTTTCACGATTGCTCGGAACGCTTTTCTCGAATCGATCCGGCAGCCGATCCATGCCGTGCTGGTGTGCGTGGGCCTGTTGGCGCTGCTGTTGAATGTCAACATCGCCGCCTACACGCTCGAAGACGATAACAAACTCCTCATCGACCTCGGTTTGAGCACGCTGTTTCTCGCCGGGCTGCTTCTGGCGGCGTTCACGGCCACCAGCGTGCTGTCGCGGGAGATCGAGAATAAGACGGTGCTCACGGTCGTCAGCAAGCCCGTTCCCCGTGCAGTCGTTGTGGTCGGCAAGTTTCTCGGTGTGACCGCCGCCATTGCCACCGCCTACTGGCTTCTGGCCGTGGCGTTTCTGCTCACCGTGCGGCACCGGGTGCAGACGACGGTACGGGTCGAGGACACTTACGACAGCGTGGTGATCACGTTTAGCCTCTTGGCACTCATGGCGACGCTCGTTGTGTCTGGTCTGGCAAACTATCTCTACCGCCGTCCATTTCCGTCGACCTTCGCCATCGTCGGAGCGGTGGCGGCTACGGTCGCTTGGTCGATCGTCTCCTGCGTCGACAGGTCGTGGTCGTTGCAGAGTCCAGCCAAGGATTTCGACCCCCAACTGGCCATCGGACTCGTGATGGTTCTCGAGGCGATCCTTGTTCTCACCGCGGTGGCGATTGCGGCCTCGACACGGCTCGGGCAGATTTCCACGCTCCTGGTCTGCATCACCACCTTCGTCGTCGGCCTGATCGGCGAGTATTTTCTGTCGCTCGCTGCGGGCGGCGGCGGCTGGGCAGCAGCGCTCGCGGCGGTCGTGCCAAACATGCAGTTTTTTTGGCCTGCTGACGCCCTCACTCAAGGGCACCCCATCAGTCTGGGCTATCTCGGTGCACTCTCGCTTTATGCAGCCTGCATGATTGGTGGCATTCTTGCGCTGGCAGTGGTTCTCTTTCAGAATCGCGACGTGGGGTGAGGGGCAAGCTCACGCCCCCACGGCACGGTCTGCCTCGGACTGCTCGATGTCCTCGCCGCACCGGACCAGTCTGGCGGAGTTGAAGACCACGGCCAGGCCGCTCACCACATGCAACAAGGCAGCCAGCACGGGCGACACGTATCCCGCCCCGGCCAGCGCCGTGAATACCACAATGAACAGCCCGCCGATCACCATGTTCTGTCGGATCACGGAGATCGTCCGACGCGAGAGATCGATGAGAAACGGAATACGGTTCAGGTTACTGTTGAGCAGCGCGATGCTCGCTGAATGAATGGCGACGTCGCTGCCGGCCGCACCCATGGCAATCGACACGTCGCCGGCGGCCAGCGCAGGGGCATCGTTGACGCCGTCGCCGATCACTGCCACGCGATGGCCGGCTGCCTTGAGGGCGTCGACCATCTCAAGTTTCTCGTGCGGCAGTACCTCTGCCTTGAAGTCATCGAAGTGCATTTGCGACGCAACCCGTCGCGCCACGCTTCCACGATCGCCAGTAAGGAGAACGAGCCGAGAGATTCCCATCGTGCGCAGACGGTCGACGGCGCCCGCGGCTTCGGGGCGGGCGTTGTCCTCGAGACCAATCCATCCGATGACGTGGCCGTCACGGACGACATGCAGCACCGAAAGCCCCTCGGTCTCCGAAGACGTCTGAATCGACTCGAGGGCCTCACTATCGATCGAGTGTGGCTGCGGAGAGGCGCTTCGCAGCCACGAAGCCCGGCCCACCATGACGAGCGAGCCCGTCGCCGCCCCGTCGTAGAACCTCGCGACCACACCGCGGCCGGCGACCTCCTCAAACTGATCGGGCGCGGGAAGGCGGAGCTGGGCCCGGCGGGCCATCTCCACCACCGCCCGGGCGACCGGATGCCGGCTGTTCTGCTCGGCCGCGGCAGCAGTCCTGAGCAGATCAGCCCCTTCCACGCCCTCGGCTGGCGCCAGTCGCGTGACGGCGAGCACGCCGGTGGTAAGCGTGCCCGTCTTGTCGAAGACGATCGCCGACAGGCTGCGAGCCGCCTCCAGCGTCGCCACATTCTTGATCAGGACGCCGAGGCGGGCAGCGGCCGAGAGACCGGCCACCATCGCCGTCGGTGTGGCGAGGATCAGGGCGCTTGGGCAGGCGATCACGAGCATGGCGATCGCTCGGTTGAAGGCCGTGTCGGGATGGCTTTTGAGTGCGAAGAAGAGGACGACGCCGACGAGCATCAGCACCGTAGGCGTGTACCATGCAGCATACTGATCGACGAGACGCATGATCGGCGTGCGGGTGCGCTCAGCCTGCAGAATGAGATCCTTCACGCGGCCGAGGAGCGTGTCGGCACCGGCCTTGGTGACCTCGACGTCGAGGACGCCGGTGAGGTTGATCGTGCTGCCGAAGACCTCATCATCAGCCGCTTTCTCCGCCGGCACCGACTCGCCGGTGACGCTCGCCTGATTGACGGTGCTCGCACCGTGGACCACGCGGCCGTCGGCCGGAATCGTGTCACCCGGCCGTACACGAACCACGTCGCCTGGCCGCAGAGCCGTGGCTTCGACAAGCTCTTCATCCTGCCCCGTGCGGTCAGCCGCCATGCCCCCCACGAGCCGGCTGGCTTTCGTGGGCGCGAGCCGAATCAGAGACTCGATGCTGGCCTCGGCGCCGATGGCCGTGCGCTTTTCGATCAGTGACGAGACGATCATGAAGAACGCCACGGCTGCGCTTTCCTGATATTGGCCGCTGGCCATGGCGCCGATCACGGCGAGGGCGACGAGTGCGTTCATGCCGGCTTTGCCGTAAAACAGATCGCGGACGGCCGCCGCGACCAGCGGGGTGCCCAGCAGCACGACGGCGAGAAACGCCGGTAAAGCCGCGAAGAAAGGCTGCGACCAAAGCCATCCGGCGATCAGGGAGCACACCAGGAGCGTGCCGCCGACGAGCGTGGCAGCAATCTGCAGCCGCAGACTGCTGCTCAGTCGCGGGTCGGCTGCGGGTACGTCGCGATCGATTCCTGCTGGCGAGGATGCGTCGTACGCAACGTCGTTCTCCTCAGTAAGACTCGCAGTTGCCACGATCCTCGAAACCTCCACTGCCATGTAGGTTCAAAAAATGCATCATAACACGGGCAAAAGGCTACGGCCGCCCGAAGGCGGCCGCAGCACCCGTTGCACGATCGTCATGGTTCCGCCGACACGTGGCCTGCGAAGCCACGATCACTCGACGCTGCCGCCGCCGACGCCGCCGCCAGCGCTGCCGATCTGCTCGAGCCAGATCGAGTCGCGGACTTCGTCATACCCCGAAGCATTGATGGCGAACGCAGTGCTCGTCAGGGTGGTTGGCGTGGCCTTGTAGGGGCCGAGCCAACTGTCGGGGTTGTCCTGGAAACCACCCTCGTCGTTCACCTTCGCCACGTGGCCGTCGGCGAACAGCACTTGGGCGTAGCCGCCCGTGACGAGGTTCGTCGTGGTCCCCCCGTCAGTAATCTCGGTCTTGCGGCCGCCATGGATCGGCACGATATCGTTGATTTCGTGGATCTTCTCGCCGGTTCCGCCGCCGAGAGCCGCGTCCTCAAACGGGCAGCTCATGCCGTCGGTGAAAGATTCGACGAGGATCGCACCGGTCGTCACCACCTTCTGAGTGGTACCGAAAAAAGTGTTGAACGCCTCGAACACCGCCGTGGTTACCAAAGCGTCGTTACCGTCGCCGTTGCGTGACGCCCCCATGAGAGCAATCCGGTCACGGCTGACGCCACCGCCGGTGAGCTTCTTTTCCGAGAGTGGACCATCGCCGTCGAGCGGGCATTTCGAGGGGTCGCTCGTGACTGGGTTCATGTTGGCCGGGATGACACCGGTTGAATCCTTGTTCACGTCGCCGCGGCTGAAGTGCCAAGTCGTGGCGTAGTTGGAGTTGTAGCCGTCTTCCCAGATCTTCCGCCGCTTGGCCTCATTGGCCCCGACCATGTCGGTCGGTCCGTCGGCCTGACCATAGTGGACGTTCGAGGTCTTGGTCTTCCACTTGAGGCCATTGGCCTTACCCGACACGTTGGTCGCGCCGACGTAGTCCGCCACCTTCTCATTGACCTGCGAGGGATTCGACGGGTCGAGTGCCTTGCCCGGATTAGCCGACTTCAACCGCAGAAGATCGGCCACCCAGCCGAACTTTCGGCTGTCGCCATCGCGGAGATGGTCGAACGCACCGGTCGAGAGACGCGAGCCCTTGTCTTCCGTGGAATGAATCATGAACCCACGGCCGAAGCCGCTCAGGTTCGAACCGCTTCCTGCGGCCTGGGCCGTGCTTCGCGCGGCCGAGAGTGCGGGCAGAAGAATGGCGACAAGGAGACCGATGATCGCGATCACGACCATCAACTCCACCAGCGTGAAGCCTTTTCGAGTTGTGTAGGAAAGATGACGCATAGGATAATCCTGTTGGGAAACACCAGACACCGACGCACCGAAGACTCTCTTCGGCCTGATGGGGCACGTTGTAGGCGGTCCAAGTGAGCCGATGATGAGACCATTGTGAGAATTCGATGAGC
>JBBDNW010000199.1:0-14402 GCA_040877375.1 Pirellulales bacterium
AACCGGTATGCCCCGGGCTTAAAAGCCGGGGCAATCTTCGTTGTGGTGGGGAGCGTCGTGGTGGCGGGGAGCGGGTAGGGGTGGAGGGCGTATTCCCCGCGCTCGCGGTTGGGGCTTCCTGTCGGGAGACGGCGCGGATCGGGACGCGTTGCGTCGGGTGTTCAAGAAGCCCGGAGCGCGAGCGATGGGAATGCGGGTGGCTTCCCGCTGGACGATCACGCTGGCTCGGGCTCGATCGTCGCCGACATCGAACCCTTCGAACGGGCGATCAGCCGGTCGGCACCGAAGGCGTGAATCTGATCGCGCTTCAACTCGGCGTGCTCTTTGGTGGTGGTGAGCACGACCACGCGCCCCAGGGTGTCGACCTCCTTGGCCAGCTTGAGCCCGGCTCCGGACGGGTGGCCGAAGAGTTTTTGCAGCATGGCGATCACGTAGGCGTACGAATGATCGTCGTCGTTCCAGAGCACGACGTGATACCGCGGTTGCCGCTTTGGCCGGTTCGCCTTCTCGACACGGGGAACCGCGGCTTCGACAACCTCGGGCTCGACGGCATCGGCACTGGCGGAGGCAGGCATGGGTCTGGCAAACTCCGGTCCCGGGGCTGGCCTGCCCCGGCAATGGCTCAGTATAAGTGCGGCAGCAAGCCTGTCGCGGCCACGATCTTCCCTCTCCCGCCCCGCTGGAGTTTCCTGTGCTCGACCGTCGCTTCGTCGCCGACAATATCGATCTCGTCACCGCCAACTGCAAAAGCCGCGGATCGTCCGCCGATGTGGCGAAGTTCGCTGCCCTCGACAAGCTCCGCCGGCAGTTTCAGGCCGACATCGACCGGCTCAACGGCGAGGCTGGACAGGTGAGCAAGTCGATCGGCAAGGCGGCCGATGCGGCCGAACGGGAGGCGAAGAAGACCGAGGGCCGCCGGCTCCGTGAGGAAATCTCGGCACTGGAGGCAAAGTCGGCCGAGATCGTGGCCGAAGCCGATGCGATCCTCCGCGCGATCCCCAACCTCACCCACCCATCGGCGCCCATCGGGGGCGAGGACGCGGCTGTGGAGATCCGCCGCGGCGCCACGCCGCCACGCACGTTCGACTTCAAGCCACTCGACCACGTTGACATCGGCGAGAAGCTGAAACTCTTCGACTTCGAGGCGGGAGGGAAGGTGGCCGGCCACGGCTTCTACTTCCTCATCGGCGACGCGGTGCTCCTGGAGTTGGCCCTCCAGCGCTACGCGATCGACCTCCTGATGAAGGAGGGCTTCACGGTGATGACCACCCCCGATCTCGCCCGCGACACGATCCTGGAGGGCACGGGTTTCATGCCCCGCGGGCCGGAGACGCAGATCTACTCCATCAACGGTTCCGACTTGTCGCTGATCGCAACGGCCGAGATCACGCTCGGCGGCGCCTACCACGAGCGGATCTTCGAGGCCGAGGAACTGCCCCTGAAACTCTGCGGTATCAGTCATTGCTTCCGCACCGAGGCCGGGGCCCACGGCCGGGCGACCCGCGGCCTCTATCGCGTCCACCAGTTCACGAAGGTCGAGATGTTCGCCTTCACACGACCCGAGGAGAGCCCGGCGATGCACGACCAACTCCTCGATATTGAGTGCCGGCTGTTCGACGGCCTGGGAATCCCCTATCGCGTGATCGACACGGCGTCTGGCGACCTCGGTGGTCCGGCCTACCGGAAGTTCGACCTCGAGGCCTGGATGCCGGGGCGTGGCGAGGCCGGCGAGTGGGGCGAGGTAACGAGCACTTCCAACTGCACCGACTACCAGTCGCGGCGGCTCGCGATCCGCTACAAGAAGCCGGGCGAAAAGGGCACCCATTTTGTCCACACGCTCAACGGCACCGCGATCGCGATCAGCCGCGGCATCGTGGCCCTGCTCGAGAACCACCAAAACGCAGACGGCACGGTCACGGTCCCCGAGCCGCTCGTGGCGTGGATGGGCAAGCGAACGATCGGGGCGTGAGACTTAGGAGGACGATCGATATGTGGGGCATCCGACTGCTGTTTGTGACGGCGATCGTGGTGAGTGGCCTGCACCGCCATGCGGTCGCCGTCGAGCGACCGCCGAACATCGTGATCGTGCTGGCCGACGATCTCGGTTATGGCGAGCTCGGCTGCTACGGCAACGCCGGGGCCATCACGCCCAACCTCGACCGCTTCGCCGGAGAGGGCCTGCGGCTGACTGATTGCCACTCGGCTTCCAGCGTCTGTTCACCGTCGCGGTCGGCGATCCTCACGGGCCAAACTCCCTACCGCAATGGTGTGTTCACGTGGATCCCCGAGGGGAGCCCGATCCACCTGCGGGCCGACGGCCACACGCTGCCGGCACGGCTGCAAGCCGCTGGCTACGACACCTGCCACGTGGGCAAGTGGCACTTGAACGGGCTGTTTAACTCGCCGGATCAGCCGCAGCCCTCCGATCACGGCTACGACTGGTGGCTCGGCACGCAGAACAACGCGGCCCCGAGCCACGCCTTTCCGACCAACTTCGTCCGCAACGGTGATCCCATCGGCCGCGTCGATGACTACTCCGCGCCCTTCATCGTCCACGAGGCGGCCGAGTGGCTGCGTCGTCGGCCTGATCCCGCCACGCCGTTCTTTCTCACTGTGTGGATGCACGAGCCGCACTACCCAATCGCCTCGGCGGAGCGATATGAGGCCCAGCATGCCGTGGTCACCGACCCGGCGGAGCGCACGTACCGTGCCAATGTCACGCAACTCGACGATGCCTTCGGGAAGCTCATGAAGACACTCGACGACCTCCGGCTGACGAGCGACACCCTCGTCGTGTTCACCAGTGACAACGGGCCCGAGGGGGACGGCGCCACGACCCCCGGCCGCGGACTCACCGGCGGCCTCCGTGGCCGTAAGCGAGCGATGGAGGAGGGCGGGCACCGGGTGCCTGGGATCGTGCGGTGGCCCGGCCACATCGAAGCGGGATCCGCGAGCAGCGTGGCCGTGATCGGCAGCGATTTCTTTCCGACGGTGCTCGCGGCGGCGAGAGTCGCTCCGCCTGCCGACCGGACGATCGACGGGGCGAATCTGCTGCCACTGTTTCGCGGTGGGACGATCGAACGCCCCGAGCCACTGTATTGGCGGTGGGGTGGAAGACTGGCCTACCGCGAGGGCGATTGGAAAATCATCGCTGATGAGTCCTTAGCGAATCCCCGGCTCTACAACCTCGCTGACGACCGGTCGGAGTCACACGATCTCGCCGCCTCCGAGCAGCAGCGGCTTGCAGCGATGCTCAAACGGCTCGCTTCGCATACCGCCGAAGTGGAGGCGGATGGGCCCGACTGGTGGCGGACGGAGCCAATGAACGGGCTCGGGAAGAAGGACCGCCGGCCCGCGGATGCCGGGCCCGCCAGCCGCTGACAGAGAGACGGCTTACCAGCGAAGGCCAAAGCGTTCGCCCTGCGACTTGCCGCCGAGGCCGCCCTTGAGCGGGCCGGAGCGTTTCTTCGTGACTGGTGACTGCAAAGCCTGAGGCTCCCCTGTCTCGGGTTCCGCCGACGCGGGCCCCTGCGGGGCCGACGCCGAAGCGAGCGCCTTAATCGAGAGCGACATCCGCTGTTCGTCCGGGTCGACCGCGATCACGCGGCACTCAACCTCCTGCCCCTCGCGGGCCACGTCGGCGACGTTGCGGATGTGACGGGTCGCGAGTTCGGAGACGTGCACGAGCCCTTCGACGCCCGGCTCGAGTCTTACGAAGGCGCCGAACTGGGCGATGCGGCTGACGACGCCCTTCACCGTGGCACCGACGTGATACTTGTCAGCGGCGTGCTTCCAGGGGCTCTCGATCAGATCGCGGGCTGAGAGGCCGATCTTGCCTGTCTGGCGGTCGACCTTCTTGACGATGACCCGCACCTTCTGCCCCTGCTGGAGTACGTCGGTCGCACTCGCCACGCGATCCCAGGAGAGTTCGCTGACGTGCACGAGGCCCTCGACGCCGTCGCCGATATCGACGAAGGCCCCGAAGTCACGGACCGAGCGGACGATGCCGTCGAGTTCGGTACCCGGCTCGAGTGTTTCGAGAAGCTTGGCCTTGGCGTCGGCGGCCTGTTTCTCGATCACGGCCCGCCGCGAGAGAACGAGCCGCTGTGCCGCCGGCACGATCTCCGTGACCAGGCTGTCGAGCGTCTGGCCGACCAGTTCCTCGAGGTTTTCGATCCGCCACGTGCTCACAAGGCTTGCGGGCATGAAGCCGCGGAGTCCGGCCACTTCGCACTCGAGCCCGCCTTTGTTGGCGGCCACAACGCGAGCCTCCACGATCATGCCGTTTTGGATCTGCGACCAGTCCTCGACGGCGATGGCCCGGTTGCCGAGAGCGACGTCGTAGAGATTGTCGTCGTCGTTGCGGGAGCCGACCGACACCTCGATCGACTCACCCACTGCGGGAATGTCGATCCCCGCGTCGAAGAGGCCCGCGAGTTTCATCGCTCCCTGACGGCGGCCCCCCAGGTCGACAAATGCGGTGTCGGGGCCGATCGACAAGACTGTGGCCGTGACTCTCGTGCCGGGCTCGATCGGCATCTCGGCATTCGCCGAGGCTCCTGCCGTCAGCAGATCGTCTACAGCCACTCCCTCGAGCGCAGCCTCGAAGTCGGCCTCGAGTTCTTCGTCGAGCGCGGCGCGGATGTTGGGAACGGCCACGCGGCGTGCGGGGGGCAGAACGTCGGTGAACGACCGCGGCTTGTCGTCGCGGCGGCGATCGCGGCGGCCGCGGCCCCCGTCTTCACGTTTCGGGCCGGCCGCCGATGTCGGCTCTGCCGCTGGCACGGGCGCTGGCCCACCCGTCGGCGCGGGCCCACCCACTGACTCAGGCTGGTTGGAGCCCGGGGTGCTGGTCGTGCTGGTCGTGCTGGTCGTGGCCACCTGAGGCGGCGCCACGTATTCATACTTCGGCGCCAGCGACGGCGGTTTCACGCCCGGCCGCTGGGTGCCGATCGGAATCCTTCGGGCCGTGGGGCCATCCGGAGAGTCAGTTGCGGGGTCCGCGTGGGCTGAAGCCGAGGGATCAGGAGAAGTGCTCGAAGTGCTCATGAAACGTCGCTTTCGGCGGCCGTCCTCGAAGGACGCAAGAGAGGGGACGCAAGAAGAGGGACGCTAGAACAGAAATGCGGGAAACAGGACTTGAACCTGCACGGTATTACTACCACCAGGCCCTCAACCTGGCGCGTCTGCCAATTTCGCCATTCCCGCGGCGATTGCAGGCCATGCGTCATTGAACATGACGCCCAGCCTCTGAAGAATCTCTTTATTCTCGACCGGTTTGCCAGTCAGTCAAGCGGCCGCGTCGAAATGGCCTGCGGACAGAGCCCCCGCATCGCGGCCGCATCGACGGCGGTACGGGCTACGGTCATGACGCCGAAGATAACGAGCGTCCAGGCGACATCACCCACCGGCATCCACCGGTAAAAAGGGAGGGCTGCGACAAGGCACTCGACCAGCCCGGCTGCCGTCCGCGGGTAGTCTGTCGTACACAGCCAGTGGGCGACGTTCGTCGTGCCGTAAAACACGAGTGAACTCGCGAGGCTGCCGCCGATCACGGCCGTCCACTGCGGCTTGTCGCGGCCGAGCAGGCCGAAGCCGCCCAAGAGCACCGGCCACGCGGTTGCCGCGAAGACGACCGCCGCCAGGGCCACGCTTCCATAGGATGGCAGGGCAAGATTGCTGATCGCGAGCGCCGCCAGGGGCACCGTGGCGGCGACGAGCACGTTGGGAAATACGAATCCCGCTGCCAGCGCCACGCCGGCGAGGGGGGTCGCGTGCCAGAGGGGCGCGCCATTCCACGACGGCTGCCAGAGCCGGCCGATCACGGCGACAGCGACGAGCGCTGTCCACGCACAGCCGAGCATAAGGGGCGAGTGCACCAAAGCCGACCGCCCCCGGTGGCCCGCCGCCGGATCACGTGAACGGCGGCTGGAAATCTCCTCCTGATTCGTCATGGACGCTCTTGACCTCCCTGTGCCCGCGGATCGCCGGCTGCGGCCGGTAAAAACTCCCGATACACTAACGGTTTTCACGTCTCAGGCAAGCGAAACCGACGAAAGCACTCCGAAATGCCCGCCATCGCACGGGATCTCGAGACGCTGGCCATCGAGCGGACCACGGATGGCTTCGTGGTGCTCGTCTGCAGCGTGCCGGACCATCGCCACAACGTGCTCACGCCTCGGGCGGTCGAGGAGTTGTCGCTCGTGCTCGACGACCTCACCGTCGGGCCGCTGCCGCGGGGCGTCGTCATCCGTTCCGGCAGGCCCGGGAGTTTCTTCGCTGGTGCCGATGTCTCCCGGCTCGAATCGCTGCGGGCGCGGCCGCCAGCGGAGATCGCTGATCTCTGCGCTCGTGGCAAGGCGGTGTTCGCCAAGCTCACCGCGACGTTTCCCACCGCCGCGGTGATCGACGGCGCTTGCCTCGGAGGCGGACTCGAACTCGCCCTCGCCTGCGACCTGCGGGTGGCGACTCCCGAGCCCCATACCGTTCTTGGGCTCCCCGAAGTGAAGCTTGGCCTGCTGCCGGGCTGGGGAGGCACCGTCCGTCTGCCGAGGCTCATCGGGCCGGGCCCCGCCGTCGAACTCGCCGCCTCGGGCGAGAGCATCGACGCCGTCACGGCCCTGCGACTCGGGATCGTCGACGCCTGCGTGCCGGCCGCAGTGGCCGTTGAATCGGCCTGCCGATTACTGGCGCTCGGGACCGAGAATGGCGGCATCGCCGCCCGCCGCCGCCGGCTCGCGGCGGCCGTCGACCTCGATCCGGCCGAACGCGACTTCCTCGAGGCGACGACGGCAGCGGTGATGCTCGGTCGAACGGGAGGCCACTACCCGGCGCCTCTGGCGATCCTCGAGACGATCCTGGCGGGCTTGTCCGTCGATGCGGCTGCCGCGTCGCAGATCGAGTCGGCCGCCTTCGCCACGCTCGCCGCCTCGCCGACGGCGGCCAATCTGCTTCGGGTGTTCATGATCGGCGAACGCAACCGGAGTGACTCCGGCGTCGGCAGCGACGTGGCGACCGCCCTGAAGACCCCTCCCGCGTCGGCGCCGGCCGTCATCGGGGCCGGGATCATGGGGGCGGGCATCGCCGCGAGCCACCTCCGCGCCGGATTTTCGCTGACGCTTGTCGACGTCAACGCGGAGTCGCTCGCCGCCGCCGTGCCGATGATCCTCGACGAGGCTTCGTGGAACCGTGCTGCCAAGCGGAGCGACGCAGCGCTAGCGGTGCAGTTTGCCGGCCGGCTGCAGACGGCGCAGGGGATGGCCGCGGTCGCCGAGGCCGACTTTGTGATCGAGAGCGTCACGGAACGGCCCGATGTAAAGCAGCTGGTGCTTGCCGAGATCGAGCACATGGTCGGGCCGACTACCGTGATCACGACCAATACCTCGACCAATCCCATCGCCCGGCTCGCTGCGGGGCTCGCCGATCCGACGCGATTCTGCGGACTGCACTTCTTCAACCCCGTTCGCCGGATGACGCTCGTCGAGGTCGTCCGCGGCCCCGCCACGAGCGATCGCACCGTGGCCGCCGCCGTGGCCCACGCGAAGCGTCTCGGCAAGTGCCCGGTGGTGGTCAACGACAGCCCCGGATTTCTCGTCAACCGGATTCTCATGCCCTATTTGCACGAGGCCGGCGAACTGCTCCGCGAGGGGGTAGCGCCCGAGCGGATCGACCGCGTGGCCCGTCGCTTTGGGATGCCGATGGGACCGATCGAGCTCTACGACATGATCGGACTCGACACGGCCTTCTACGCGGGGCTCGTGCTCAGCGCGGCCTATGGCGACCGCATCGAGGCCTCACCCGTGATTCCCGCGCTGGTGAAGGCGGGACGGCTCGGTCGCAAGACTGGTGCCGGCTTCTATCGCTATTCGGGTGCAGGCCAGCGGGAGCGAATCGTCGGCACCGACGAGACGGCCGCCGCGGCGATCGCGAGGTATGCGCATCCGCAGCGTGAGACGAACGACCGCACGATCACCGACCGCCTCCTGCTGCCCATGCTCTTGGAGGCGCTGCGCGGCCTCGACGAGGGGCTCGTGCGCGACAGCCGCGACATCGACCTGGCCGTGATCCATGCCCTGGGATTCCCCGCGTTTCGCGGCGGACTGCTCGCCTGGGCCGATTCGCTCGGCGCCGCGGAGATCGTCCGGCGACTCGAGCCGCTTGGCCCTCTTGGCCCGCGGATGCATCCCACCGAGCGGCTGCTGACTCATGTCACAAGCGGCCGGCCGTTCACGGAGTGAGACGTATGGCTGGCAACGCACCCCGCAGCGACCGCGATCCGACGACCACACCAGTCGTCGTCGCCTGCTGCCGCACCGCGATCGGCAGAGCGCATCCCGAGCGGGGGGTGTTTCGCCATGTGCGGGGCGATGAGCTGGCCGTGGCCGTCGTGCGGGCCGTCGTCGAGCGAAGCGGCGTCGATCCACATACGGTCGAGGACGTCGTGCTCGGTGTGACACAGCAGCGGGGCGAACTCGGCGGCAACGTGGCCCGCACGGTGGCGCTGATGGCGGATTTGCCGGTCACCACCGCGGGCACGACGGTCAACCGGCTCTGCGGATCGTCGCTCCAGGCCCTTGCCCAGGCCTGCCATGCGATCGCTGCCGGTGCCGAGAACGTCCAGGTGGTTGGCGGCGCGGAGCACATGCACCACCTGCCGATGGAATCGGCGATCGACATCCACCCCCGAGCCTTCGCCCGCTCGAGCCGCGGCATGCTCTCTATGGGGCTGACGGCCGAGCACCTGGCCGCCGCCCACGGCATCTCGCGCCGGCGTCAGGAGGAGTTTGCGCTTGCCAGCCACGTGAAGGCCGCACGGGCCGACGCCGAGGGGCTCTTCGACGATGAACTCGTGCGGGTGATCGGCCACGACGAAAGCGGCGGCGTGCTCGAGATCGTTCGCGACCAGTCGATCCGCGGCGACACGACTCTCGAGGCGATGGCAACGCTCGAGCCGGCCTTTTTGCCCAAGGTGGGGACGGTCACCGCGGCGACCAGCGCCCCTGTCAGCGACGGCGCCGCGGCCCTGCTCGTGATGTCGCAAGCTGAGGCTGTGCGGCAGGGGCTTCAGCCGCTTGCTCGCGTGGTGGCAACGGCTGCTGTGGGTGTGCCGCCGGCGGCGATGGGCACCGGCCCGATCGTCGCCACGCAAAAGCTATTCGCGCGGGTCGCGTCGCAAGGCATCACGCTTGCCGACATCGACCTTGTCGAACTCAACGAGGCCTTTGCCGCCCAGGCAATCCACTGCATCGACGTGCTCGGTCTCGACCGAGCGCGGGTCAACGTCCGCGGCGGCTCGCTCGCGATCGGTCACCCGCTGGGGGCCGGCGGCGCGAGGATCGCAACCACGCTCGTGCATGCCATGCGCGACCGTGGCGGCCGGCTGGGCCTCGCCACGATGTGCATCGGGCTCGGCCAGGGCATCGCCGTGCTTTTCGAGCGGCTGGAGTAAGCGAGAAGTGTTGCACCCAATCGCCTCGCCGCCAAGTCAGCCGCGTGAACGGATGCAGGAGGAATCCCGGCGGGCGACCTCGCTGGTCAACCTGCTCGCGACGCTCGCGGCCGATGCCCACGATCGGCGGGCGATCGTCGACGGGCTGGCCCACGACTCAGCCGCCTGGACCTGGGGCGACGTCATCGCCGCCGCCAGTCACCTGGCCGATGGTCTCACCGCCGCGGGCCTTGTGCGGGGCGACCGGGTCGTTCACGTCGGGCCGCACTCGCCCGACTGGATCGTGGTCGATCTGGCCTGCGCCGTGGCAGGCGTCGTGCATGTGGCGCTCCACGCCGATGCGGGGCGTGATGAACATCTCGCTCAGCTCGACTGGCTCAAGCCCCGCGGCGTGGTCTTCTCGGGAGCCCGCGGCCCGGGCGGCCTGACGCCCCCCGACGTGGCCAGGCGGATCGTGATCGATCTGTGTGTCGGGGGTGCGCATGCCGGGGCTGGCCTCAGCGGTGGTCGCTGGCGTCCGCTGGCGACGCAGCCCGCTGTGCTCCGGGCCACGGTCGATCGTCAGGCAGCGGCCTGCGATCCCGAGGCCTGCAGCACGATTCTTCTTTCATCCGGCACGACGGGCGTGCCGCATGGCGTGATGCACTCACAGGCTGCGCTGGCCGCCAACGCGATTGCGGCAGCCGAAATGTTTCTCGATGATCCGCGGGACGTGCGGCTCTCGTGGCTGCCGATGAGCCATGCGCTCGCCCGCACGGGTGACCTCTACACGGCGCTGGTCCGTGGCGGCTGCTTGAACATCGTTCGCGAGCGCTCGCGCGTGCTCGAGGCCTGTCGGACATTGCCGCCGACGGTGATTCTCGGGGTGCCGGCATTCTTCGAGCGGCTCGAACGCGGCGCGGTCTCCGGGCGGATCCCAAACCTGCAGGACGGTCTCGGCGGAGCCGTCCGCGTGTGCGTGTCGGGGGGAGCGCCGCTCCGACTTCGGACGGCGGAGTTTTTTAACCGCCGGGGTGTGCCGCTCGTCGAGGGCTACGGGCTGGCCGAAGCCGGTCCGGTGGTGGCGCTGGGCAATCCGCGGATCGCGCGGCCGGGCATGATCGGTCCGCCCGTGACAGGTGTCGAGGTGCGGATCGACACGCGAAGCGAGTCCTACGGGCAGTTGCTCGTTAAGACACCGAGCAGGGCGCTGGGCATCATCGACCCCGGCGAAACGGCCCGCGGCCCCGGCTCGGCGGGGCTTCAGCACGCAGCCGACGGCTGGCTCGAGACCGGCGACCTCGCCACGATCGACGAGGCAGGGCATATTCAGATCACCGGCCGGCTCCGCGACACGCTCGTGCTCGCCACGGGCGTGAAGATTCCGCCCGCGGCCGTCGAGGCCGCGCTCGCGGAAGACGAAGCGGTCGCGCAGGTGTGTGTCGTGAGCGCGGGCGGAGCACGGCCCGTTGCTCTCGTGGTGCCAGAGCCCGATGTCCTGCGGGGGGCGATCCGCCGGATGGGCTTGCGGGTCTTCAGTCGGCGGCAGGCCCTCGGGCATCCGCGGGTGCTCGAGTGGCTCGCGCGGCGGCTCGCACGGCGGCAGCTCGCCCTGCCGAGATCATGGCGGGTCGCGTCGTACGCGCTCGTGGGCCGCCCCTTTGATGCCGCCCACGGCGAGGCGACAGAGTCGCTCAAGATCCGCCGCGACGCGATCGCCGAGCACTTTGCCGACATGATCGCACGGGCCGGTGGGGACCATGCGGCGACTGGCAAGCAGCCGCCGTCTTCGCCCGCGTTGCCGCGAGAGTCTTCCTGGCTCGCCGGAGCGGTGTGGCGCGGCGACGACGGCGGTTTCGCAGCCGCGGCCGCGCAGGGAGCCGCACCGCTACCTGGCACGATTGAGGCCATCCTCGCTCGCGCCGGCGAGGAGATCGCCCGGCTGCGAAGTGAGCGACTGCTCTATGAGCCGCCCGCCGCGCCGGCGGGTGCCGCGGCCCCGATCGACGACGCGCCCCCCGCACCGACAGGCATATTTTCCGCGCGGGCCGAGGCGGCGCTTGGCGAGGCCGGCCTGTGGGGGCTTGCCGTGGCTGAGTCGTACGGCGGCGCCGGCGGGTCGATGCTCGACCTGGCCCGTGCGATCACACGGGTGGCGGCCGACGTGCCGACGGCGGCGGGGATGCTCGCCGTGCATTCGTCGATCGGTGCGGTATCGGCCGTCACCGGCTTCGGCAGCATCGCGCAGCAGGCGCGGCTGCTTCCGGCCCTCGCCGCCGGCCGGCCGCTCTCAATCTTCGCGGCCACGGAATCCGACGCGGGCTGCGACCTGGCAAGAGTGCAGACGGTGCTCAACCGCACCGCCGGTAGCCTGCTGCTCACGGGCACCAAGATGTTTATCACCGGGGCGACCCACGGCCGGCTCGTGAAGGTGCTCGCGTTGCTCGACGGCCGACCGGTGGTGGCGCTCGCGCGGCTTCCTGAGGCCGACACGCCGACCTTTCGGCTGCGGCGGTACGCGCTGCATCCACTCAAGCATGCCCACAACGCGGCCCTCGAGTTTACGGGCTTCGAGATCGCGAGCGAGGACGTGCTCGATCCCGGGCCAGCGGGCGATGCGATGCGGATCATCTGGCACGGCCTGAATCGGGGACGGGTCACGCTCGCCGCGCAGGCCGCCGGCACGCTGCGGCTCCTGCTCGCCCAAGCCCGCGACCACGCGGCCCGTCGCATCACGTGGAATCAGCCCATCGGATCGCGGCAGTTGATCCAGGGACGGCTGGGCCGGATCGCGGCGTCGATCGTGGCCTCAGATGCCCTCGCCGGGTGGGCCGCGTCGGCGATCGATGCTGGCCAGAGCGGCGAGTGGGAGGCGATCACGGCGAAGGTGGTCGCCAGCCACTGTGTTCGCGATGCCGCCATCGACAGCCTGGGGGTGCATGGTGGTCGCGCATTTCTGGTCGGTCATCCGCTCGGTGACTCGCTGCACGATCACTTCGCCGTGACGGTCTACGAGGGCGAGAGCGAGCTGCTCGGACTGGCGCTCTTCAAGGGAATCGCCAAACGTCACCCGCTCACCACGTTCGGCCGTGAGGCCGCCTGGCGGCGGGCCGGAGAGTGGCTCGCGTGGCGGGTGGCGAGCGCCGCCGGTCGTCAGACACAGGATGCAGCGATCCTCGATCGTCGCCTCCGCGACCACGCCAGGGCGGCGCGGCAAAGCCTGCTCGCGACCGCCCGTCGCATCGACCGGGCCATGCGAAGGCACGGGCGGGGCCTCGCCGAGCGGCAGTTGGAAATCGGCCAACTCTCCGCAGACGCCCGCGATGCCGTGAGCGTACTGGCCGTGGCCCACTATGCCGACGCCGCCGGCGACGACCGACTCCTGGCCCCGGCGGACGTCTGGTGTCGGCTCGCGCTCGCCCGAATCCGCGGCGGCCGGCCTACGGTGGACGACCTATCGGCCGTCGCTGGAGCTGGGGCCCAGGTGATGGCTGAGGCCGCAGGCTGACCGGCGTCAGTCGACAGGCAGGAGGGTTGCCCCTGCCATGTCGCCGGACAAGGGCATTGCGTTGAGCGAAAGGCAGGAGGGTTGCCCCTGCCTCTCGCCGGACAAGGGCATTGCGTTGAGCGAAAGGCAGGAGGGTTGCCCCTGCCATGTCGCCGGACGTTCGCTCCGGCCCTCCAGGCCTTCGCTCTCTCCGTGCTGGCTGCGCTTCGCCATCCTGGCTTCGCTGGCCAGCAAGGCCGGCGACATGGCACGGGCAACCCCTTGTGCGTTGTTAGTGCGTCGTTGGCTCATGCCTTTTTCCGTGCGTGGGGAGTTCGGGGTGGATGTCGGGACCGAAGTAGCGGAGCGAGACGAGCGGGCCGGGGCCGGTGTTCTTCACCACGTATCCGGCCGCCGCGGCGTCGGCCGAGACGAAGAGTTCGTCGGCGGTCATTTGACCAAAGCGAATGAGCGTGGGCGTGGCCACGTCATGGCAGCCCACCGTGCCTTCGCCCTGCACCGTGATCCAGCCGCTGGCGCCAGCGTCTTTCACGGTGATGCTCGCGCCGGGTTCGAGCGTGAGTTCCTTGGCACTGAAAAGCTGCCGGCCGTCGACATGGCCGTAAACGATCCAGCGGTCATGCACGCCGTCACCAGACCGGCCCTGGTCGAGGATTGGCTCGAGGTAGTTGGCCTCCTTGAAGTGCGTGTCGATGTTTTTCTCCCAGTCGAGCTGGCCGATGATGAAGTCGAGGTCGTGGTGCTTCTCCTTCGGCATATCCTTGACGAGTAGGCTCCACGGCACCGCACGTCCCTCGACGAGTGACTGAAACATGGCAAACACGTCGCTGCCCCACTGGGGTTCATACGTGAGCAGCGAGCCGGGGGCATGCAAGACGCCGGGCGGGATCAGCCAGCCGGTGCCCCGCTTGAGCCGGTAGGCCTTGGCGAGATCGATGATCCCGTTGTCGCCGCGGTTCCAGTTCTCGAGGCAGCGGCGGACGTCGGCCTTCGTGGTGCCAGGCTCGAGCCCCATGAAGGTGTAGGGGAAGTTGTTGTCGCAGTTGTTGTACTGCGGCGGAAAGTAGTAGCTCTCGGGCTTGCCTTCCTGACCCACCAGCTTCGCATCGTCGAACGACTGGTGCATGTGGTGCGGGATCGGCCCCATGTTGTCGAAGAACTTGGAATAGACCGGCCACTTCCTGTAGCGGTCCCAGATCGACGTACCGACGAGCTTCGCGCCCCCCTCGCTCACCGCGTCGCGGAGCAGGAACCGCTCGCCGCCGAACACGCACCACGACAGCCCCTCGTCGGGCACGCGGCCCTCGTTGGCTGCCTCGGTCGTGCTCGCGAACCACCGCTCGTCGATGCCGCCACGGTCGAGTCCGTAGGAGTAGTAGTCGTCAGGATGCAGACGCACCCGCTTGCCCGGGTGGAGAAAACTTCGCGGCACCCACGTGGGCGAGAGCCGCAGGATGCCCTTGCCAG
>JBBDNW010000200.1:0-2571 GCA_040877375.1 Pirellulales bacterium
CAAGAAGCCCCAAGCGCAAGCGCGGGGAATCCGGGTGGCCTCGATGCGGTATCGGATTGGTTCGCCGCCGGTGACATGCTCGCCGCCGGGGGATTTTGCTACGGGATGCCCGCTCGGCCGACTCTCCATCGCTCGTGAGTCGCAAACATTCCCCGGCGTCTGCGCGTGCCCCCGACCGGCTCCTCACGATCGGGAATCGTGCTTCCAAGAAGCCCCAAGCGCAAGCGCGGAGAATCCGGTTCGCATCGATACGGTGCCGGCCCATTCGGCTACCGGGCCGAGGTGGTGTCTGAAATGCACAACGGCTCCCCAAGCCGGATGACCCACAGACATGATCGGCAGGCAGCCCCGGGCTTTACGTGTACGCCGAAGTCGTTGTCGTTGACGATGGCCACGCGGTCGGGCCCCAGGATCGCCAGCCCCTCCAGCTTGAGCGGCGCGTCTGCGTTCGCGTCTGCGCTCGCGCCCGCCCCGCCGTACACATCGCGGCGCATGGCCGGCACGAGCGGCGCGAGATTCGCGACGAGTGTTTTTTTCAGCGGGCGAATTCCCGCTGCGATAAGGTCACGAATCTCCTCGAGCATCGGCCCGTCGCCCACGGAGGCCCGCGGGAGTGTGTCGGTCGCATCAACGAGATCAGCCCGGTAGAGCCGTACGAGCCCGGTGTCGTCGCTCTCGATCACGAGCAGCGAGTCGGCGTCGATCGCCGACATCGCGCAGAGCTTGCCATCGGCCGGGGCAACGCCCTTGGTGAGGTAGTCGGAATCGGTCGGGTCGCCGAGGCGATACACATGTTCGGCCACGAGCTTGCCCTTCGAGGGGTCAAACGCGAGCAACCGCACGTTGCCCGCCTTCTTGACCTCCTTGGACTTCCCGTTGTCGAGCGGGCTTTGAAGCATTGTCCAAAGCCGTGTGCCATCGGGAGACGTGGCGATCGACTCAAAACCGCGATTGTCGCGCCGGGTTCCGTAGGCCGCGGGCAGGACGTCGCGAATCTCGGCATCGGCCTCATCGAGCTGTGTGCCCTCGGGGACGAACCGCTCGAGTACCCGGCCGGCAGCCGACACGCGAAGCAGCGATGGCCGATACTCCTCGACCATCCAAAACGTACCGTCCTTCATCTGCACGATTCCCTCCGTGTCGACGCCATTTGGATCGCCCGGAATCGGCCTGCCACTGGCCGCGTCGAGAATCGGTTCATCGCGACCGATCCCATTGGGGCGGCCCGAGAGCGGCTTGCCCGACCGGCCGACGAGCGGGATAACCTTTTCCACCCGTGCCGTGCCTGCCACTGCGTCGTCTGAGAGCTTGATCGAGATGATCTCCGGCGCGAACGCTGGGGACAGCAGCGTGCGTCGTTTCTTGCCACCGACATTTGACGTGCCATTCGGGCCGCGGTCGGTGGTGGCCCAGAGTCGCCCGCTACCGTCAGCCGCAGAGGCCAGGTCGCTCAGTCCGCCCAGCGGCACAGTGGCGTCGGAACGGCCATCTTGGATGACGGCGACCGACTCGAGCGTCGCTTCCGCTCCGTCCGAAATAGCGGTGATCGCTATCGCCCACACGAGTACCGCGGACGGAGAGAGCCCTTTCACCGAGCCGCTCATCAATAGTCTCCGGGCGACTCGCTGCTTGCCCGCGTGACCAGCGCGCAAAACGTCCTCAAATCGACCGTCTCGGCGATAAATCGCGTGGAGCCATCTGCAAAGACGACTGCCGCCGTGCCCGGGTGAACCGAATAGACCTCTCCGTCGTTCGTCGCGTTCATGGGCACTCCCATGTTGGCCGCAGCCTTCGGGCTCTTCTGACCGTTTGCGTTCATCGGATCGAGCTTGAACGGGCCGAGATTGTCGGCCCAGCCGACGCATTGATTCACCCCGGTGGTTTTTTGCTTGGCACGATAGATATCGGGCCGCCCGGCACACTCGACCACGAGTAGCGTCTTCGAAAGGCCGTCGGTGACGGTCTGCGGCTTCGTAACGACGTCTTTATCCATGATGCCCGTTCCCATCGTCGCATACGGGTCGGGAGATCCGAGTACGTTTTTCTTGACCCCGGTCATCACCTCATAATCGCTCGTCCCCAAGGGAAGGCTCCCTAAAGCGGGGCGGGCACTGTCGGTATCCGGTGAAGACGGAATGCTCACGGTGCTCGGCGCGGTAATGGAGGGGCAGCGATAGATCGGCACCTGCTGGCGGACAACCGTCAGGTTGGGTTCTTCGTACCAGTTCCTTTTCCAGTCGTACTGGGACGCGATCGTCTGCTCTTCCATAAAAGGCATGACAAGCACACGCCAGGAGTGCTCTTTACCGGACGGGTTTTGGGCCGGCTTTTTGGTGGCCGTGCTCGAAGCCGTCGTGTAGCAGGCTGCGGGCAAGTACTTTTTGGAATCCATGCAGGTGTGAAACGCCAACCCGATCTGCCGGAGGTTGCTCGAGCAGGAAGTCCGCCTTGCGGCCTCGCGGGCCGACTGGACGGCCGGGAGGAGCAGGCCTATGAGGACCCCGATGATTGCGATCACGACAAGCAGTTCAACAAGCGTGAAACCGCGATGATGTTGCATCCGAGACGAAG
>JBBDNW010000201.1:0-14202 GCA_040877375.1 Pirellulales bacterium
AGCCGGGGGGGGTGCCACCCGTATTCCCCGCGCTCGCGCTCCGGGGCTTCCTAACAAAAAGGCGCGCCGTACGAATGATCGAAATGATCACCGATCGTGAGGAGCCGGTCGGTGGCACGCGCAGACGCCGGGGAATGTTTGCGACTCACGAGCGATACAGAGTCGGCCACGTGAGCATCCTGTAGCAAAATCCCCCGGCGGCGAGCATGTCTCCGCCGGCGAACCAATCAGGCACCGTCTCAATGCCACCCGCATTCCCCGCGCTTGCGCTCCGGGGCTTCCTGACAAAAAGGCACGCTCCCGAATGCGTTCGAGCAGTGCCACCGCGCCTTCAGCGCTCGAGATCGACGGCGCTGACCGTCCAGCGTTCCATGGCAGCAGCCGCTGACGCCACGATTCTCGGGACGACGACGAGCCGGAGCGTGGAATAATCTCCTCCACCGCAATCCGCGAGCGACACCCGCACGGTCCAGCTGCTGTCATCCGCACCGGAAGGCTCCGCTTCCAGCACGGCGGGGCAACCCGCGCCGCACGCGGCGACGGCCCGCACGGCGGGCAGCGTCGCGAACCGTTCGATCCGCTCGGCATCGGTCTCGTCTGCAGCCGCACCGGGGACGCTAGACGCCGGTGGCAGCACGGTCGGCGCCGAGACCCCGACAGCCTCAGCCATGCGGCCCTCGCGGATCGCGTCGATCCAGACGGTGGCCGCGGCGCGGGCCCGGTGGCCGACGATCCACCGGGCCACGCCGGCTGCGGTCACGGCTTGAGCGCCGAAGCCGATTGCCAGCGCGAGGCCCGCAAGAGCCAGCGGCCGCCCTGCCTTGGCCACCCCGGGCCGGGCGATATCGACAAGCGCCGCGAACGAAAGGCCGATGCCCAAGAGCGGCAGCACCCAGGCGAAGCGGGTGATGACAGCCAAAGCCGAGCACGCTCCGACCGCCAGGGCCGCGACGGCCCAGGCGCTCACCGGCCGATACTCTGCGGTCTGTTCCATGGCTGGCTCACGGAGTCGCGACGCGGAGGGCAGGCAGGCCTTCGAGCTGTTTTCGCCGCGCGGCGTAGTTGAGGATGAAGCGGGCATCGCGATCGAAGGCGTGGTCGGGCCGGGCGAACGGGCCGGAGAGCGACGAGCCGCGGACCCATTGGAGCCAGCGACGATCGGGGGCAAGCCCGAAGAACATTCGTGCCTCGGGCGTCCGCTGCACGAGGTCCCTCGGCACAGCCGCGGTGTGGAGCGAGGCCGCCGTGAAGCAGACCATGATCCAAGCGGCGAGCGCTGCGACGATCGGACAGCCGAACAACTCAACCGGTCTGCGGAACCGCACTTTCGTCTTGGACACACGGTCGGTGGCCTCGCGGAGCGCCAGCAGGACCAGCGCGAAGAGTCCCCACAGGCAGAGGCTGTCGAGGAGATAGTCGTAGCTTGCCAGGCTGGGCCGCACGAGTGCGACAAGTGATTCGTACCATGCCGTCGCAAAACTCGCGGCGAACAGCAGGTTGAGCACCATGATCATCGCGCCCCAAAGCCCTTCGCGCCACAGCGCGAAGGTCACCACCACGAACACGGCGAGCAGTCCGAAGTCGATCATTTCTTCGCGATTCCTTTCCCGGCGGCGGCTGGAGCAGCCCCTGCGACCGCGAACACCCGCTGCAGTTCCTCGAGCGACGTGACGCCCTCGAGGACCAGGGCCATGCCGGCGTCGCGAAGTTGCTTCATGCCGTCTTGGATTGCAGCCTTGCGGACGATGGCGGTGTCGGCACCGGCGGCGATCGCCTTGCGGAACGTCAGACCACTGGCGAGTTCGTGGATCGCCGTGCGGCCCATGTAACCGGTGCCACCGCAGAGTCGGCACCCATGTGGCGACGCCTTGCGGAGGTGAGGGAGCTGTTCGGGAGTGAGCCTGAGCCGCGCGAGCAGTTCCACCGGGGGGGGATATTCTTCGCGGCATTTCGGACAGAGTTTCCGTACGAGCCGTTGCGACAGCGATCCCACGAGCGTCGTGGCGAGCAACTGCGGCGGCACGCCGCAGGCGAGGATTCTGGTGATCGCATCAGCCGCGTCGGAGGCCTTGAGGCTCATGATCACAAGCTTGTCTGCATCGGCCAGTTTCACAAGTTCGGCGACCAGCGCCTTGTCGCGGACGTCGCGGGTGAGAATCACGTTGGGGTAGGTGCGGAGCACGCTGGCGAGCGCGTCGAGCGGGCTGACGCCGGTCCGCGCATCAAACGGCACCGGCTTGACGTTCTGGATCTCACGGGGAGGCAACGCCGCATCCTCGAGCGAGATGAAGTCACGGAGGAGGCGGTCGGCCGACTGCACAAGCATGTCGAACGTCGTCGTCAGGCCGGTGGCCGGCGGCGACGAGACAAGGATCAGGCCCCGCTCCACGGCCGTCAGGCCGATCAGCTGTTCGGCAAGCGGTCCGGGCATGCCAAGATCGGCGAGCTTCTTGAACGCGGTGGCCGGCGGTTCGAGCTGGATGACGAGCTGCTCGCCCGTGGGCTGCGCTCGAACGGAGAGCCGGCAGTTACGGGCTTTGCCGTCGACCTCGAGGAGGAACGGCGTGGCCTTGGCATCGCGTGCCGCCGCCGGCAGCCCGCCGAGCGTCTTCAGTGCCGCGACGACCGCCTGGCCCACCCCGAGGCTCGACTTCTGCGCCTCGACCCATGACTCCTTGTCCTTGCGGCTCTTGGGCGGCTGGCGGATCCGGGGCTTCTCCCAGACCCCATCGACCTCGTGCCGCGCGCCCATGCCGGCGGGCTCACAGTCGATGACCAGCGTGGCGGCGCGGGCCATGACGGCCGCGAGCATCGTCTTACGGGCCTCCTCGAAGCCCGGCAGTTTCGTCGCCGCCTCCAGCCGGGCGGCGTTCTCGGCCGCGTCCTTGCCGCCGACGGCCGCTAGTTGCACCTGTGGGAGCACGTCGCCCTCGTCGAACTCGGCGTCGAACTCGATACCCAAGGGCTGCACGAGCCCGGCGACGATCCGTCGCGCATGGCCGACGGTGAGCACCTGCTCCGCAGGGGGCAGCGACGTGTTGCGGATCAGGGAGTACGTGATCACCGGGGCGAGCCATGCGACGAGCAAGAGCACGAGGCCGCCGACCACGGAGGGAACCCACCACGCGAGCAGCGCCACGACAAACAGCGGCATGCCGCAGGCAGCGCCCCAGAACGCAGGTGTGAACTTGTGTTTCGTGGCGTCGCGGGAGACCCAGTCGACCGAGCGCATCCAGCCGAGGATGACGAGCCAATAGATCGCCGCGGGCAGGATCGCCAGGCCGCCGCCCGCGCCGCGGGTGTCCCAGTCCTGCGGCATGACCGCCGGCCAGCCGGCGGCGGTGTCGGCCGCGGCGGCTGGCACGGCGAGCGCCGTCGCCACCACCGCCGCGATGCGGCGTGAAAGAGCGGACATCACGACACCCCGATGCCCTTCAGTGCCATCTCCAGCGCCTCGCGGTTGGGGGCGATTTCCATCGCGTCGTTGCGGTCGATGAGCCCCTGGTCGATGAGGCTCTTGAGGCTCATCGTGAAGTCCTGCATGCCGTCGCGGAACGACTTCGTGATGTGGTCGGCGAGGAGGTGATCCTGCTCCTCGAGCACATACTTCCGCACGAGCACGTCGAAGAACATCACTTCGCAGATCGGCACGCGGCTGACGCCGGGCCGAATCGACTTGAGCAGTTTCTGGGCGATGATTCCCTTCATGTTGAAGGCGATGGCGCTGCGGATCGAGGGGTGCTCCTCGGGAGGGAAAAGGTCGAGGATCCGACCGATGCAACTGGCGGCACTGGCGGCATGGATCGTGCCGAACACGAGATGCCCGGTCTCGGCGGCGTGGATCGCCGTCTTGAAGGTCTCCACGTCGCGGAGTTCGCCCACGAGGATGATGTCGGGATCCTCGCGGACCGCGTGCTTCATCCCGATCTCAAAGTTCTTGACGTCGGTGCCGATCTCCCGCTGGTTGATCAGGCACTTGTCTTCGGTAAACACAAACTCGATCGGGTCCTCGAGCGTGAGGATGTGCTTGCGGTACCGATGATTGATGTAGTTGAGCATCGACCCGATCGTCGTGCTCTTGCCGGAGCCGGTGACGCCGGCGAGCAGCACCATGCCCTGATCGAGCACGCACATCCGCTCGATGCTCTCGGGCAGAAACAGCCCCTTGAAGTCGGGGATCGTGTTGTTGACCCGGCGGGCGACCATCCCGAGCGACCCCTGCTGGTAGAGCAGGTTGACACGGAACCGCCAGCGGATGTCGTCGACCACGCAGGTGTGGGCGAAATCGCAGCCGCCGTCGGCGTCGAGAATCCGCTTCTGGCGGTCGTCGAGCATCGCGAAGCAGAGCCGCTGCATCGTGTCGTCGTCGAACTTGTCGTGCTTGAGTGGCTGAAGCGACCCCTTCACCCGCATGAACGGCGGCTGGCCGACCTTGAGGTGCAGGTCGCTTCCCTCGAGTCGCACGAGCGCCTCGAAGAGCCTGTCGATCTCGAGACGGCCCGTCTTCTTCAGACCGCGGGTCGGGGTCGGCGAGGATTCGTCCTGCGGGATGTCGATCGTGGCCATGGTGGGATCGGCGCGGGGGGGTCAGCGGGCGGGGGGGCGGACGGGGATGCCGCGGCTCTCGAAAAGTTCCTTAACCTGTCGGATCGTACACTGCCCGAAGTGGAAGATGCCAGCGGCCAACACGGCGTCCGCCCCACCGCGTTCGACCGCGTCCGCGAGATGCTCCGGAGATCCCGCGCCGCCGCTGGCCACCACCGGGATGCCGACGGCCAGGCTCACGGCGGCGGTGATTTCCAGGTCGTATCCCTCGCGAGTCCCGTCGCGGTCCATGCACGTCAGCACGATCTCGCCGGCGCCGAGTCGCTCGACCTCGCGAGCCCAGGCCACGGCCTCGAGACCGGTCGGCACTCGGCCGCCGTTGACGAACACCTCCCAGACCTCGCGGCCGTCCTTGAGCACCCGCTTCGGATCGATGTTGACCACCGTCGCGCAGCTGCCGAGCCGGCCGGCGATCGCGGTGACGAGTTCGGGGGTGCGGACGGCGGCCGAGTTGATGCTCACCTTCTCGGCACCGGCCTGCACCAGTCGGGCTGCATCGTCGAGCGTGCGGATGCCGCCGCCAACGGTGAAGGGCATGAAGACTGTTTCTGAGACGCGGCGGACGACGTCGAGCATGATCCCTCGGCCCTCGTGGCTCGCTGTGATGTCGAGAAACACGAGCTCATCGGCGCCCTCGGCTTCGTATCGCGCGGCAACGGCCACGGGATCCCCCGCGTCGACGAGATCGAGGAACTTCGTGCCCTTCACGACGCGGCCGCGATCGACGTCGAGGCAGGGGATGATGCGTTTGGCGAGCATGGCTTCAGGCGGAGGGAACAGATGTCATGAGCGGGGGCCCGCGATGCTCCCCTCGTCGGGGCTCGACGCCGTCGCGTAAAGACGCCGCGGCATGCGGCCTGCAAGGAAGGCGAGCCGCCCGGCCCGGCAGCCGGCCCGCATCGCCTCGGCCATCCGCACCGGATCCCTGGCGTGGGCGATAGCAGTGTTGAGCAGCACACCATCAGCGCCCAGCTCCATCGCCACCGCCACGTCACTGGCTGTGCCGACGCCCGCATCGACGATCACCGGATAGGACGGGTCGTCCTCTTTGAGATACTCCAGGCAGATCCGCAGGTTGTTGGCGTTGAGCACGCCTTGGCCGGAGCCGATCGGGCTGCCGGCAGGCATGACGCTCGCTGCCCCGAGATCCTTGAGCCGTTTGGCGATCACAGGATCGTCGCTGGTGTAGACGAGCACGGTGAATCCATCGGCGACCAGCTTCTCCGTGGCCTCGAGCGTGCCGACCGGATCGGGCAGGAGCGTGCGGCGGTCACCGAGCACCTCGAGTTTTACCCACTCCGAACACACAGAGCCCATGTCGCGGAGCAGTTCGCGGCCGAGCCGGGCCACGCGGACGGCATCGTCGGCCGAGTAGCAGCCGGCCGTGTTGGGCAGGATCGCATATCGCGTGGCGTCGAGGTGGTCGAGGATGTTTTCGCCCGCGGCGTTGACGAGCCGCTCACGCCGCACGGCGACAGTCACGCAGTCGGTGCCCGACGCGTCGAGGCAGCGGGCCATCTCAGCGTAGGTCGCATACTTGCCGGTGCCGACGATCAGGCGACTGCCAAGCGTGATCCCGCCCACCACGAGCGGAGCGTCGTCGGCTGTTGGGGCCATGGAGTGAATGGTGCCAGACTCGTTCATCGCCTCTTCTCTCCTCTCCTCGATAGTCAGCCGCCACCGACAAACGTGACGAGCTCGATCTTTTCGCCACCGGTGAGCCGGCGGTCGGCGAACCGCCCACGGGACACCACCTGGCCGTCGACCTCGACGGCCACCGGCCGGCCCGCGAATCCCAGTGCCTCCACGAGATCGTGGAGTGAGGAGCCCGCCGGGGCGAGCCGCCGCTCTCCGTTCACTGTGACCATCACGTCAGGATTGTCTGCCACGTCGGCGGCCAGCCGCTCGGTCACCATCCTACTGCACCTTCGCGCCGCCGCCGCGGGGCGACGCCTTAGTGATCGGCACGAGTTCGGCCATCACCGGGCCGCCACCTGCTGGCGGTTGCTGCGCACTCCATGGAATGCCGTAGGCGACCGTCACGCCGGTCGCCGCGTCGGTGACGTAGAGCACCGACTGGGCCATGCGTGCCCCGGTTGTGCCGCCAAACGCCGCCATGCCGGGTACGAGCAGGAACTTCGGGTTCTTGACCTTGCCAGGCTTGAAGCCCAGATCCTTCAAGACGTTGTAGCGATACGACATGCCAAAGCCGGACATGGCCTGGTTGAGAACCCCGCCGGTCAGATCGCCCGTCTCGAAGTCGAGGAGAAAAAAGCCTTCGACGCTCGAGTCGATCGGGGCGGTGCAGACGGCGAACGACTCATGCGAGAGTGACGTGACGGCCGCGGCCCGGGGCAGTGGCGTGGCTGGCCACCACGAGCCGGCGAACAGACCGACTGCTGCCGAGACGAGGGCCACCGTTGCCACGGCAATGCGTGGGCGGGTGTCGGCTGGAGTGGACGGGGGCATGCGAGAGGCTCCTTTCTGGATGCGGGACGAACTGAGTGTCTTCCTGGCACGAGGGTGACCAGCGGCAGGCGGGCACCTCGACGAGTCGTTCGGTCAGGGCTTCTTGGCAGGCTCGGCCGTGGCGACCGGGATGATCGAGAGACGAAACTTACCGATCGTGTGCTGCCCGTCGCCATACTGCTGGTCGAGGGTGATCGTCACCGGAGCGGCTGGCTGTAGCGCAGAGTCGGCCGCGACGGTGAATGTCGCCGTGTGCGGCTTGCCGATCCCGCCGCCGATCGCCCAGCCGGTGTCGGCCTTGTCGTCGATCGCTGCGGCGACGGAATACCTGTCCTGCTCGAAGTCGGCCTTGGCTGCCGAGAACGTGACCGGCTGAGAGGCGTCATTCCCGCCGGGTGGACCCGCCAGGACGGCGAACGTGCTCAGCACGAAGTTGCCGTTGCCCGCCCGGCCCGGACCCTGCTGCGGCAGCGCGGGATCGGTGAGCGCCTCGAGCTGGAAAGCCTCGGCCTTCACCCCCGCCGGCAAGGTCGCCTTGAGCGTGTAGGTGTCTTTGGCGAGCGGTCCGGTGACGGTGACGATCCCGTCGGCTGTGATCGTGGCGGTGGCACCGGCCATGCTTTTAAACTCCGTCGGCACCAGAGGCGTGGCGACGGAAGCCGCCGCCGGCTGTGGCGGGGAAGGCGGCGCCGCGGGTGCGGGTGGAGGAGGCGGCGGCAAGAGCTTGCCTGCGGGCGTGGGCAGGAGCCGGGCTCCGGCATGGCTGCCGACCAGGATGGTCTTGCTGTCTGGTGCGAAGGCGACGCTCCACACGCTCGAGGTGGTTCGCTCCGGACCCTCCTGCTCGCCCTTGGCGGTGACGTCCCAGAGTTTCACGACGCCGTCGAGACTGCCGCTGACCAGCCGCGTGCCGTCGGGTGAGAAGGCGAGTGAGGTCACCCAGTCCTTGTGGCCGGTGAAGGAGGCAAACTCCTTCCCGTCGGACGTGGTCCAGATCTTGATCGTGCGGTCAGCGCCGGTGCTCGCGAGCCTGCCGCCGTCGGGGGAGTAGGCCACGGACCAGATCGCGTCGCCGTGGCCTTCGAGTTTGCCTTTTTCCTCGCCCGTCGCCGGATTCCAGAGTTTGATGAGTTTGTCGCTGCCGCCGCTGGCGAGCGTCTGGCCGTCTCGCGAGAAAGCCACAGTCGTGGCCGAGCCCGCATGGGCCGCGATCGACTTCACCTCAAGCCCCGTGTCGGTGTCCCAGATCACGACGGCTCCATCCTCGCCGGCAGTGGCCAGTCGCTTGCCGTCGGGGGAGAAAGCGACGGACCGCACCCAGCCTTTGTGCTTGCGAAGATCGTGCTTCGTGCCGCGGGTTGCGACGTCCCAGAGTTTCACGAGCCCGTCGTAGCCCGCGGTGGCTGCGAGCCGGCCATCGTCGCTGATCCGCACGCTCCACACGGCGGTGGGATGCCCGGCGAAGTCGCCGATCTTCGCCCCGTCGGCCTTCCAGGCGATGACGCTGCCCGGACGGTAGAGCAGACTGTCGCCACCGGCCGTCACGATCACCTGCCCGTCGCGCGAGTATTCGCCCGCGATCACCCAACCACGATGATCGGCCAACGTGGCCGCAGCCACGGGTGCAGGATCGTCGGCCAGTGCGGCCGGGCCGATCACGGCGGCCGCGAGGGCCAAGACGGAGGCAAGTCGCAGCGCGACGACGTGTCGGATGGAACGGCGGCGTGTGGACATGGCGACGCGTGACTCGTGGGTGGAGCAAACAGCCGGGAAACTATCCCGACCTCAAGGAGTATAGTTGGCGTCACTCCACCGAATCCAACGGCCGGCGGCGGCCGGCGGTGCTTGCCTTCAGCACGAGGAGTCTTTCATGGCCGCCCCATCGTCTCCCGCATCATCCACACCCCGCCGCGGCGCCACCCGGCGGGCCGTGCTCGTTGCCAGCGGCGACCTCCGCGAGGAGGCCAACCGCGTCTGCTGGCCAGCGCAGAAGGCGATGGAGAAGGATCTCACCGCCGCCTTCACCCGCGCGGGCTGGACGCTCGACCGCGGCCATGCGGCGTCGCGACAGCGCGGCCACGGCTTCATCGCCAGCGCCCGTGAGGGGCTCGACGTCTTTTCGCGGATCGATCCCCACGCCCCGCTGGTGGTGGCCGAGGCGGTCTGGCAATACTCGAGCCATGTCTTGCCGGGGCTCACGACGCACCAAGGCCCGATCCTCACCGCGGCCAACTGGTCGGGCCAGTGGCCGGGCCTGGTCGGCATGCTCAACCTCAACGGGTCGCTCTCGAAGTCGGGGGTGCCCTATGCGACCGTCTGGGCCGACGACTTCGCGAGCCCGAGCTTCGAGCGGCATCTCAAGGCCTGGCTTGAGACCCGCACCGTGCATCACGACACGAGCCACGTCGTGCCCTTCGACCGCGTTCGCGTGCCTCGTGATCTTGCGCGACAGGCCGAGACGCTCGCAGCCGACCTCGTACGACAGAAGGCCCTGATGGGCGTGTTTGACGAGGGCTGCATGGGGATGGAAAACGCGATCATTCCCGACCGGCTGTTGCACGCGATCGGCGTGTTCAAGGAGCGGCTCAGCCAAAGCGCGCTCTACCACGAGACGATGCGCACCAGCGAGGCGGAAGCTCGCAAAAGTTTTCAATGGCTCGAGAAGGCCGGGATGACGTTTCACTTCGGTCGCGACGAAGCCATCGACCTGACGCGGCAGCAGGTGCTGCTCCAGTGCCGCATGTACATCGCCGCGCTCCGGCTGGCCGACCGTTACGGCTGCGACTTAGTCGGCATTCAATACCAGCAGGGACTCAAGGACCTCTTACCGGCGAGCGATCTCGTGGAGGGCATGCTCAACGACTCGAAGCGGCCGCCGGTGACGGCGGAAGGCAGTGCGCGTGTGCTCTTCAAGGGCCGGCCGCTTGTCCACTTCAACGAAGTCGACGAGTGCGCGGGGCTCGACGGCCTGCTCACGCAGCGGGTGCATGAGACCCTCGGCCAGCCGGTCGAGAACACGCTCCACGATATCCGCTGGGGCGACTGGGACCAGTCGCGGTCCACCGACCAATGGGTGTGGGTGTTTGAGATTTCCGGCGGCGCCCCTCCGGCACACTTCGTGAGAGGCTGGAAGGGGGCCGCGGGCTTCCGCCAGCCGCCGATGTATTTCCGACTCGGCGGCAGCACGCTCGCCGGCGTGAGCAAGCCGGGCGAGATCGTCTGGAGCAGGATCTGGGTCGACGGCAGCGGCGGGCATGAAAAGCTCTGTATGGACATCGGCCGCGCGGAGGTGGTGGCGCTCCCCGAAGCCGAGACCCGCCGCCGGCTCGAAGCGACCACGAAGCAGTGGCCGATCATGCATGCGGTCACCTACGGCGTGTCGCGGGATCAGATGATGGCCCGCCACAAGGCCAACCACGTGCAGGTGGCCTACGCGAAGGATGCCGCGAGCGCCGATCGGGCGGCGCTGCTCAAGGCGGCGGTGGCGCGAAACCTCGGCATCGACGTGTCGTTCTGCGGCACACGCGGCCACGGGGCGACGGCGGCCATGCGCTGGGAGGCGTGACGCGACGCCGAGCGGAAGCGCGGGGAAGACGCCCGCTACCCCGTTTCGACCCGCGGCACCACCGAAGTCGCCATCCGGATTCCCATCGCTCGCGCTCCGGGCTTTTTGGAGGCGGCAGGAAGCCCCAAGCGCGAGCGCGGGGAATGCGGACGGCACCCCGCCACGGTTGCACCGACCCCGGGGAAGTGGCGACGATACGTTCGGGACCGACCATTCATCATCGAGACGAGTCACATGAAGAAGCAGGGTTACCTCGGAATCGACATCGGCACGCAGGGCCTGTCGGTGATCTTCACCGACGAGTCGATGCGAATCCTCACTTCCGGCGAGGGTGCCTACGCGATGGTGCCGGGGCTGCAGCCAGAGTGCCAGGAGCAACTGCCCGGTGATTGGGAACGGGCGGTCGGCGACGCCATGAACGGGCTGCGGGCGAAGCTGACGTCGTTGGGCTTGGAGATGGAGGTGCGGGCGATCGGCATCTCTGGGCAGATGCACGGCGAGGTGCTCGCCGACGCAGCCGGCCAGCCGATCGGCGCGGCGAGGCTCTGGTGCGACGGACGGAACGAGGCGGAGGGGCATGAGCTCACGGAACTCCTCGGCACAAAGATTCCCAAGCGGATGACCGCGGCCCGCTGGCTGTGGACGATTCGTAACCACCCCGAGAGGGCGGCACGAACCTTTCGGATCACCACGCCGGCCGGCTGGATCGGCCACGTGCTCACCGGCGGATGGACGCTCGGCATTGGCGACGCGGCCGGGATGTTTCCGATCGACCAGCAGACGCTCGACTACGACGCCAGACGGCTCGCTGATTTTGATGCCGTCGTGGCCCGCACCGTCCGCGGTGGCACGGTGAAGCCGCTTCGCGACCTACTGCCCGAGGTTCGCCGGGCCGGCGAGGACGGGGGCGTGCTCGATGCCCGCGGGGCGGCGCTGCTCGGCCTGCCGCAGGGTATCCCCGTGGCGGTCGCCGAGGGTGACCAGCCTGCGGCGCTCGCCGGCTCGCTGATCGCCGAAGCGGGGACGGTGTCGATGAGCTTCGGGACAAGCGTCGTGGCCAACTCGGTGGGCGACCGAGCATTCAAAGGTGTCGACCGCGCAATCGATCACTTCTGCGCTCCCGACGGCAAGCCGATCAATATGGTCTGGCTCCGCAACGGCACCACCGCCATGAACACTGTCGTTGAGATGTGCGGGAAGCTGAACGGCTCCACCCGAGGTGACGCGTTTGCGGCTGTCATGCCGCAGGTGCTTGCGGCCCCCGACGACTGCGGCGGCCTCGCCGCGCTGCCCTTCATGGACGACGAACCCGGTGCCGGTATCTCCCGCGGCGGCACCGGCCTGCTCATCGGCCTCAACGAGCGGAACGCCACGCCGGGCAACGCCGCCAAGGCGATGCTCCTCGCCACGGTCTTCAACCTGCGGATGGGGAGCGAGGGGCTCGACGCGCAAGGTTTCCCGCGGAAGGAGATCGTGCTCTCCGGCGGGATCACGAAAACGACGGAACTTGGCCAACTCGTCGCCGACGCCTTCCACGTGCCGGTCGTGATCCTCGCCGGCGCTACCGAGGGCACCGCCTGGGGGGCGGCTTTGATGGCGGCGTATCGTGCCGGGCGGATCGCTGGGCAGATGGGCGACTGGCAGGCATTCCTCGCGGGGCACGCGACGACGAAGCCCCGGCGGTTCCTGCCACGACCGGCGGCCGCCGCAACGTTCGACCGCATGTACGCCCGGCACAAGAGGCTCGTGGCCCTGCACGGGCAACTCGAATCGGCGGTCGGTCAGGAGGGCTGAACGTGCTACAACTGTTCTATGCTTCCGACTGACCCGAGCCCTGCGTCCGCACCGCCTGCGACTTTGCCGCAGAAGCCGCTGGCCGTCTGGCTGGCCGGCACGATTCGCTGGGCCGACTACCTCGCCATGAGCGAGCGACTCGCAGGGGAGGTGGCCGAGCCAGCGGGCCGCAATCCGTCGCTCGTCATCTGCGAACTCGAGCCCTGCATCACGATCGGCCGGCTCGGCTCGCGGGCCGACGTGCGGCTCGCCGACGAGGACCTGCGGAGCCGTCGCATCTCGGTGGCCTTCACTGGCCGCGGCGGCGGCGCCGTCCTGCATGGCCCGGGTCAGGTGGTGGTCGCAATGACGTCTTTTCTCCCCGACCTCGGCCTTCGACCGCACGATGTCGGCGGCTATCTCGCCCGCTTCCAGGAGGCGATCGCCAGCGCGATCCGCACGGTCCGCTGCAATAGCGCCGCGACGCATCCGGCCGCCAGCGGCGTGTTTGGCCGCACGGGCCTGCTCGCGGCGGTGGGCGTGGCCGTGCGGCGGGGCGTGGCCTGCCACGGGGCCTTCGTCAACGTCTGTCCGGCCGTCGATCTGCATCATCGAATCGACACGCTGCCTCGGCGGCTCCGCCAGCCCGGCGGCGAGTCGTTGCCGCGCATCATGGGGTCGCTCGAGGCCGACGTGCAGCGGCGGGTGAGGCTGCAGGACGTCCGAACTGCTCTCGTGGAGAGCGTCGGCGATACATTCGCGTTTCCACGGACCCACATCAACGCCGGCTTTCCATTCAAAATCAATGCGGTCGCCCCACATCAGCCGGAGGTCGCGAGCCGTGTCGGATGAGAAGATGATCGGCCCGTCCGCCGTGCTGCTGCCGATCCTCCCGAATGGCGCGGACACAGCCCCCGCAGTGCCGCCAGCGCGGCGGCTGCCCCCGTGGCTCCGGCAAAACCTCGCTCCGGGTGGCGGCCATGCAGAAACGGCCCACCTGATCGCCGAACTCAACCTCGAGACGGTCTGCTCGTCGGCCAAGTGCCCCAACCGGCTCGAGTGCTGGTCGCAGCGGACGGCCACGTTCATGATCCTTGGCAACGTCTGCACGCGGCCCTGCGGATTCTGCTCGGTGCCGAAGGGCAAGACGGAAGCTCTCGAGCTCGACGAGCCGGAGCGGGTGGCAGAGGCGGCGCGGCGGCTGGGGCTCGAGCATGTCGTGATCACGAGCGTGACCCGCGACGACCTGCCCGACGGCGGCGCCGAGCACTTTCGCCGTACGGTCGAGGCGGTCCGCGCGGCGACTGGCGCGGCAGTCGAGGTGCTCGTGCCCGATTTTCTGGACAAGCCCGGCGCCCTCGAACGGCTGATGGAGGCGAAGCCCGACGTCTTCAACCACAACACCGAGACCGTGCCCCGGCTCTACCGCAGCGTCCGGGGCCGCAAGAGTGTGTATGCGTGGACGCTCCGCCTGCTCGCCAGCGCCAAGCGGATCATGCCCGAGGTGAAGACGAAAAGCGGCCTGATGCTCGGTCTCGGCGAGACTCGAGACGAACTGCTCGACGTGTTCGCCGACTTGGTCGACCACGGCGTCGATTTCCTGACGCTCGGCCAGTATCTCCAGCCGACCCTCGACTCGCTCCCCGTGGAGCGGTATGTGCCGCCGGAGGAGTTTGACGAGCTCGGCGCGATCGCCCGTGGGATCGGCTTCAAGAAAGTCGCCAGCGGGCCACTCGTGAGGTCGAGCTACCACGCCCGGGAAATGACCGACGACGGCCGCGTCTCCTGAC
>JBBDNW010000202.1:0-2559 GCA_040877375.1 Pirellulales bacterium
GTCTGCCAGAGGAGCCGCAGGAGCCACTGGCCCACCGTGCGACTGCCCACCTGGATTCGCGCCGTGCCCCGCATGCCCGGGATAAACACCGCCTCGGCGTCGTCGAGCGTCATCAGGGCCTCGTAGCTCGTCGAGATCGGCACCTCGCGACCCGACGAGTCGGTCTCCGTCGGCACCTGGCCGCCGGCCTTCACGGAGAGCCGCTCCGAGCCCGCCTCGATGTGGGTCTCCGCGATCTGGTCGACCGTGCCCGTGAACGTCTGCCAGGGAAACGCATTGAGCTTGAGATCGACCCGCTGCCCATCGGCGATAAACTCCATCTCCGTCTGGTCCACCACCATCACCGCCTCGAACCGCTCGGGATCCCCCACCATGCAGAGCACCGTGCCTTCCTGAAACGTCGCGCCGAGATTCCGGTCATCAAGCGCATTGCCCGACCAGCTCGGCAGCTTGCCCCCGGTGTCGGGCTGCGGCTTCACGCTCGGCGGCGGCAGAACGACGCCGTCCCGCGGGGCCACGAGCCGCAGCTCCTGCCGGTCTTTCCGCTTCCGGTCGAGCTGCTCGCGAGCGCTCGAGAGCGACTCCTGAACGGTGCCCATCTCGAGGCCGGCCGCCGGATCGGAAAACCGCTCCCGCTGCAGGCTCTTGAGCCGGCTTTCGAACTGCGTGGCCTTGCCGTCCAAGTCGGCGATCTCGAGGTCTAAATCAACGTTCGTAAGCCGGGCGACTTCATCCCCCTTCTGCACCAACATTCCCGGCTGCGCCGTCAGGCTCACCAGCCTGCCCGGCACGGGCACGTAGACCGTCTCCTCGCCGCGGGACCGCAGTTCCGTAGCACACCAGACCCGCTGCGGCAGTGGGATCAGCGCGATGCCCGCCAGCACCGCCGCCGCCACCGCCGCCGTTATCAGCATGTTGAACGACTTCACCTCCTCGCGCCTCCCGGGGATTTTGAAAAACTTGACCATTCCCTGTAGCGGCCGGACCACCAACCCCCACACCGCGCCAAAGGCCATGAGTTGCCCCAGCACCTCCAGCCGGTAGGGTTTGAAGACGTTCCAGACGAAGAGAAAGATCGACGCCGTCACGATCCAGCCATAGAGGCTCGAGGCCACGGCATAGAGGGCGAAGAGGCCAAGCTTCCGCTGCGGCAGAAACGGATCGTCTTGCTGCTTCATGCCTAGGCACCACCGCGCGGCGAGCCGCTGCAGGATCGTGTTGGCCTTCTGCCGAAGGTTTGGGATCTCCAGGACGTCGGAGAGGATGTAGTAGCCGTCGTAGCGGAGCAGCGGATTGGCGTTGAACAGAATCGTTGACACGCTGGAGACAAACATCACGTCGAGGCAGAGCTGGTTGAACACGCCCGGATGAGAGTTCCACCAGAGATAGGTGGCGATCGAGGCGATGATCACCTCGACATACATGCCGGCCGCACCGATCGCGGCCCGCTTCCACTTGTTGGGCAGCATCCAGCTGTCGGACACGTCGCAATAGAGGCAGGGCGTGAACACGAGCAGCATCACGCCCATCTCGTGGCACTCGCCCCCGTAGTGCTTGCAGGAAAGCCCGTGGCCAAACTCGTGAAGGACCTTCGTGATCCCTAGGGCAATGGCCAGGTAGAGCCAGTTGCCGGCGGCGAAGAACTGCTGGAACTCGGGGAGCTTGGCCCGGAAAATGTCGAAGTTGACGAGCACGAGCAGCACGGCGCTGGCGACAAACACAAGCGCCGCGGCGATCGCCGGCGGCGAGAACAGCCAGCCGAAGCCCGGGTCGAGCCGCTTGAGCAGCCAGTCGGGGTCGATCCCGCGAAACCGCATCGACATGATGTTGGAGAGCCACGCCGTCCACTGCTTCCAGATCCGCTGCCGCCGCCGCTCGAAGAGCTGCGGCCCCTGCCCCGGCCGATCGCCGATCACGAGGCCGCTGCGGTGAAGTGTGGCGATAAACCGCGAGAGTTCGTCAACCGTGATCCGCCGCGGCGGAAACTTCGCCTCAAACTGCTCCTTGAGGGCATCGAGGCTCGTGCGGCCGTCGAGCATCTCGAGCAGGGCGTATTCCTCAGGCCGAAACCGGAAGTAGTGAAGCGAAATCGGATCCTTCACCACCCACCACGCCTGCCCCTGGTAAACCTGTTGGTTGACGACGAGATCGCCGCGGCGACGCAAGGTCACGCCACGGGTCGTACTCGAACGGAAGGCGTCGGCGGTCGACATACGGGTGCGACAGGGGTTTGAGGGCTACTCTCCGGCCCGCTCAACGGCCAGCCGGCTGCTCAAAATGGATCGTCATGGTGGCGGTCTGGCCGGCACGCAGCAGCCATTCATCGGAGCCTGGCGACTTGCGGTTAGGGACTTCGGCGAAGACGCGGTAGTCGCCGCCGCTCTCAACAAGCGGGCTGACGAACGAGATCCGGCCTTCGAACGTCTCCTTGCGGTTGTTGGCGAGCGTGACCTCGACCGTCGCCGGCCTGCCGCGGACCTGCTCGGGATCCCACTTGGCGGCATCGACGTAGCCCTCCACGCGGAGTTTGTCGGTGCGGACGATGTGGGCCAGCGGCGC
>JBBDNW010000203.1:0-14129 GCA_040877375.1 Pirellulales bacterium
AGGCACGAATGCCTGGAAACTGCGAACTGGGACGCGGTCTGCGCAGACGCGAGAAAAACGCCACCGAAGCGGGTGCGGGGCGTTTCGAGAAACCCTCTCCGGACGGCCGCAAGGCCCGATCTCGCTGCTCACGAGCCAACCGTCAGCCGGAAGACCGTTGTGGAAGTGCCATTGACCGGGCTATTCTTTAGTGATCGAACCTAGGCCGGCACAGCACATCGTCAAGCTCTTCGCGGGTGGCGATGGAAACGAGCACGACGCCACGGGCGCGGGCCGCATTGAAGCCGCGTCGCGACACCGATCCGGGCAGGAGCAAGCCGCTCAGTACGACGTTCGTGTCGACGACGACCCGCACGTCACGAGTCGCCGAGCATCGAGTCGAGCATGTCGGGCGTTAGCCTTCGACTCGGCAGCTCGCCCGCCCTGGTCGAGAATCTCGTCGAGCGAACGCTACGGCCGGATGGTCAGTTCACGCAGTCGCAGCCCAAGCAGGATTTGAAGCCGTTGTTGCCGCTCGATGGATGCATCTCGAAAAGCGTCGGCGACGGTGTCGTCGACCGGTATGGAAATCGTGGCAGTAGTTATAGACTTAAGTTCACCGAAAGCACCGACCTTGGCCGCTAACGTATTGGCCATGCTTTTCATCGGGGACAGGATCGCTCCCGCGGCCGACCTGGCCGTGAGACGGGAGGCCGACCGGCTCGTCGTCACCAAGGCGGGCGGCGCGGCGGTCGCGGCGTTCGTGTTCGCCGACCCGGCCGCATCGCCCGGGTCGTCGCTGCACGATGCTGCCCAGTTCGTTGGCGTCGTAGAACCGCTCGCGGAAGCAGGCCACGCGCGGCAGCAGCGACTCCTGCGGGTTCGCGTCCAGAAAGGGCCGCGGGTGAATATGGCTACCGGACGCCGGAAGGCCACTATTCGTTGCCGTTGCCGTTCCACTCGCTTGCCGGTCGTCCAGACGGCCTCGCCCGGCAGGCCGGCCAACGCCTCCCGCGTGGCACGGCCGACCTCCATGCCGTCCGCCCAGGCCCGGCAGTTTCGTACCTTCGCTGCGGCATCCTCTGCTTCGGGTTTGCCAGGGCCCGATGTGGCACCTGCGGACATGACTTATTGGTCGCGGTCGCTGGGCGATGACAAAAAGCCGTCCAAGGGACGGGGAGTCTGTCCGTCTCGCAACGGACGACGCATGGCACAGACCGCCGCACACCAAAGTCGATCACGTCATCCCACCGGTGCCGGTCTGGCAGTGGGTGATCTCCGTGCCAAAGCGACTGCGGTGGTTCCTCGCCGAGCGGTCCGAGTCCGTCGCCGCCCTCACGACAATCTTCGTGCGCGAAGTCGAACGGCTCGTCCGCAAGGCCGCGGGCGTGGCGGCGGCTTCCGTCGATCGTAACCCTCCCCGCATCAACGCCATCTCGTTCCGGCACCGCTTCGGCTCCGCAGACTGCGGCCGACATGCTCGCGTGGGAGCACAGCGGGTTTTCGATCGACGCGAGTGTGCGCGGATCGCCCTCGACGACTGCGACGTACCGAGCTCCAACAAAAGCTTGGAGTACCTCGTGCGATACTGTGCCCGGCCTGCGGCGGTGATTTACAGAAGAGACGTTACACGACCAAGGGACCGCCCACCGAGAGGGCCGAGCTCATCCAGGCCTATGACGGTCGTGACGTCATGCAGGCCGCGCCCGACGAGTTTCCGGTGATGGACATCCACGCTTTCTCAAACGCCCGGAAGGGCAATCGCCAGAGCCGGTCTGCGTTTGATGCGAAAAACAGGCTCTCACGAGGGGGGGCGCGGCCCCGGAAGCCCCCGGATGGGCAACGATTTCTGAGCAGGATCGCCCGCACCGGGGCGCGCCAGCCGTTCACACGCCGGGAGACCCTTGCGGAAGTGCCGTTGACCGTCCTATCCTTTTTTCTTCGACGCTTTCCCGCGGGCCTTCGTGGAGCAGCTGGCGACGTATGCCCTCAGGCGGGTGATGACCGTCGACGATGCCGCGGCCCTCCACGCGATTGTTGCCCAGAGCAAGGCCGACGGCTACCGGCTCCAGTCGCTCGTCCGGGCGCTGGCCACGAGCGACCTGTTCCGCAAACGCTAAACAAAAGGAAACAAAAGGTGCCAGGCACAATAAACAAAAGGTGCCAGGCACAAAATTTTTGGGTGGCCTGGGAAAGAAGCTTGTCTACCTTCTCAAAATTTGGTGCCTGGCACCTTTTGTTCCTGTCTGTCACCGTGGCGGCATTCGCCGAGGAGGTGCGGCTGCCGCGAACCGTCTGCTGGGAACCCTACATCTCCGACGGGACCACGACCGTGCTCTGCCATTTCGATGGCCGACAGGAGTTGGCCATCGAGACGCTGTTCGATGACGTCCTCGATGACAACCTCGATGAGAACCTCGCCGGCACCGACCTCACGCTCACGGTCGATGCCCAGTCCAAGGCCGGCTCGGCCGCGCGGACGGCGGCGAGCGACGTGCGCGGAGAAAGCCGAACCGTGCCGCTGGTGGGCGGTTGCGAGGAGGTCGCGGACAAGGGCCGGTTTGGCGGGGGCCTGCGGCTCCATGGCAAGGATGGCCGGCTGGGAGCGGCCGGGCAACCCGGTCTCGAGGGCTGGACGCTGGAAGCCTGGTTCAAGCCGGCCCGGCTCCCGGAGCAACACGCGACGCTCGTCGAGATGACGTTCGACAAGCCCCTGCGGGTGACGCTCCGCGGGGATGGCAGCCTGGCCGTCGAGTGGCTCGGCCGGCCGGCGGAGGAAGTGCCCGGGGTGCGGATCGCCGCCGGGCAATGGTTTCACCTCGCGCTTGTCTGGCCGCGCACCGAAATGCAGCTTGTTATCGACGGTCGCATCGTGCTCTCCAGCGGCGAGCAGCCCCCGGCCGCCTTCGAGCGGCTCGTGTCGCAGTCGGCGGCGATCGGCAACGACGGCCGGGGCACAAGCGGCTTCGACGGCTGGCTCGACGAGCTGCGGCTCTCGTCGCAGGCGAGGAAGTTCTATGAGTTCGACCTCGACTGGGTGGATGCCGAGGGCACACGGCCGGCGACGCCCGGGCAGCCCTTCTTCCGTGATCAGGAGAGCCTGCTCTTTCGGGCCGCCTTCGACGACACCGTCGCCCCCACCGACAATCCGCGGGCCGCCTCGCTCGCGACCGGGATTCCCGTGGATGCCGCAGCGCTCATGGAGAACCGAAAGGGCTGGGCCTTCGAGTTCGGCGCGGGGGTCGCAAAGCAGTCGCTCCTGCTCAAGCCCGGGGAGAACGGCGTGCGGTACGAAAGTGTGCCCGTTCCGGCCGACCAGGGCAGCATCGCCTTCTGGATCCGGCCGCGGGACTGGGACAACGCCCGGCCATGGAGCCGATTCGCGAATTTTGCCCAGGAGTTCGCCCCGGTCTTCGCCCTCGAGCAGGACGGGAAAAAGATTTTCGGATTCACCTGGATCAAGACCCCGAACGGTGAGAGCTATGTCAACGAGGTCGATTTCAACCCCGGCCGCTGGCAGCACCTCATGCTGACCTGGCTGGAGGGCCGGATCTCCCGCGTGTACTTGAACGGCAAGCCCTGGTCGCACCAAGGCACGGTGGAGTGGCACTACGATCGCAAGCCGTGGGATCCGTTGAAGCCTGTGTCGCTGGTTTTGCCGACCGTCAAGCACGCCATCTTCATCGACGACTTCCGCGTCTACGGGCGACCACTAGCGCCCAGCGAGGCCGCCAATCTGGCGGCCCTCCCCGACCGTCGCGTCGAGCCGCGGCCGTTAAAGGACTTCGACTTTATCAAGGATGTCAACGGCGTCTTCGGCACGGCCAAGGTCACGCTCTGGCCGCTGATGAAGGACCACTCGCGGGTTCAGTCTGCCACTCTCGCGTTTGCTCCCGCCGGGAGTGAAGACCTGCTCGGCTCGGCGCGGGCCGAGGTGGAGCCTGACAAGCCAATCAACCTCGAAGTTCGGACCGCTCCCTTTGGCTTCGGTGACTACACCCTGAAGATCACGTCCTTCGACCAGGCGGACGAACCGCTGGGCAACTTCGTCATTCCCCACACCCGCGTGAGGCCGCCCTGGTGGGAGTCCAAGGCCGGCATTTCCGACAAGGTGATGCCCGACTGGGAACCGGTCACGATCGAGCGCGGCGGCGGCAGCAGGACGGGCGACGACGCGGCTGCCGCGGTCGCCAGGATCGCGCTCAGAACGATTCACCTCTCGGCGGCGGGACTGCCAGAAAAAATAATCTCCCAGGGCGAGGACATCCTCACCGGCCCTGTGCAGATGGTGGCCACCGTGGCGGGGCAGGAGCTGCCCTTTAGCCCTGTGTCGGAGAGCTTTCGGGCCGAGACAAAAGGCGAGGTCCGGGCGGATTTCTCCGGCACGGCCCGGGCAGGCGGCGTGACCGCGAGCACGAAGGGTTTTCTCGAGTTCGACGGCTTCATGTGGTTTGAGGTGACGCTGACCGGAGAACCACTCTCGAGGCTGCAGCTTCGCATTCCCTATGCCGGCGATGCCGCCACCCTGCTCCACGCCTGGGGCGGCAACGCCGGGTTCCGGGATCCGATGAACGTGCGGATCATGGAGTTGCCGCACTCGACCGGAGCGGTGTTCAGCTCGCTCGACAAGAAGCTCATCCGCACGGCGGACGGCCTGCGGGGCAGCTTCATGCCCTACGCCTTCCTCACTGGCGACCGCCGCGGTATGGCCTGGTTTGCCGAAAACGACCGGGGCTGGACCCAGAGCACCGAGACACCTGCCTTGGAGATCGAGCGGCTCGCGAATGGCGACGTCGCCCTCACCCTGAACGTGATCACGGAGCGCGTGGACCTGACCACGCCACGGACCTTCGCCTTCGGGCTGCACCCGACTCCGGTCAAGCGACTGGACCCCACCTGGCGCGGCTGGAACTGGTGGACCGTATCGCCCGACAGCTTCTGCGGCTTCGGCATGAAGGGGAAGATTCCCGCGGCCACGCAGTTCAACCGGTTTCCCGAGAGCTGGGAGCTGGCCCGGGAACGTTTCGACGGCGCCGAGAGTTGGGGCGCGACGGGGAACCAGCCGATCGCGACGCGGGTGCGCGGCATCTATTACGACCTCCAGTACATCGGCGCCCCGCCCGCCGACGCCGCGGAGTGGTGGGGCGACTGGTATGGATCCGGCACGCTGCGCTACACGCTGGAGTGCGTTGATTTCACCGCCCACTACCACGATGAGTGGGTCCGCCGCGGCCTGGTCTACGGGATCTACATGGACGACGCCTGGAACTCCCCCCAGCGGGTCGGGCCCGTGGCCTACCGGCTCGCCGACGGCCACGTGCAGCCCGGTTTCGAATGGCGGGGTGCGAGGGAAAGCCTCAAGCGGATGCGACAAATTTTTTACGACCACGGGCTCACCCCGCACATGTGCGTACATCTCACCCACACCCAGTACCCCATGTGGCTCTCCTTCTTTGACGAGATGTATGACGGCGAGGACCACGATCTCCGGCCCGCCGGCCACCCCACCGACTTCATGAACTATTGGTCGCCTGTCCGCCTGCGGTTCCACAACTCGCAGAAGTTCGGCGTCGCCCCCTACTTCCACGGCTGGGTCGGCAACAACATGAAAGCCATCATGGGCAAGATGCCGACCTGGACGTTCCAGCAGGCTCGCGCTTATGCCGGTGCCCTGATGGTGCACGACCTCGGCTGGCTGAGTGAGTCCATGCCCAGCGCCGTGGGCTCCGAGACGTGGCAAACGTGGGTGCGGCCAAACATGCTGACGCAGCCCGAGAACGTCCTTGTGCCCTACTGGGATCCCCGGCCGGTTGCCCCGAGCGGCCCGGAGGGCCTCTACGTCACGGCCTGGAAGCGGGACGGATGGTGCGGCATGGTCCTCGCCAACTGGACCAAGGACCGCGTGGAAGCGGAGCTGACGCTCGACCTCGCGGCCATGGGCTTTGCGGGAGTCAAGCCGGAGGCGGTCACGATTCGCGATGTCGACGCGAGTCTGATCAGCTATTTCGACGACGACGTTTCCAGGCTCGAGAAGCCCAAGCCGGTGCTTGACGACCCGCTGGCCGAGATACCCGAGGACCTGGAGAATTTTAGCCTCGACGCACCACCGACGCTCGCGGAGCGGAAGGCGGCCGATCCCGACGGCCGGTTCGAGTGGAAAGACGGCGTGCTTCGGGCGTCGGTGCGGCGGCACGACTTCCGCCTGTTCGAGTTCAAGATGAAATGACCATGGACGTACTCACGACGATGCAGATTCCCGGCCGGTCGGAGCTGGCCCGCTTGGTCGAGGCTTGTTTGGCTGCGGTCTGCCTGGCCCTGAGCTCCGACCACGTGCCCGTGCCGGTGCCTTACGGGATGGCCCGGTATCACGGATCGCCGGCCGAGTTCCGCGACATTCCCCCCCGGCGCCCACGTGCATGTGCGGCTGCTCCTGCCGCCTGAGGAAGAGCCACGCGGCGAGCCTATGAGCGCAACCCTGTTGCCGTGCAAGCCTGGCTCGACAAGGAGTACCCAGCCATTCACAGGCGTGCAAAGGCCCAAAACGCATTGATTCCTTTGGGGTGATGAGATCGGACTTCGGTCAGACGTCACCGTCGGACGCACCTATTCTCTGAGGGGCCAGACGCCGATCGTTCCCGCGACTGGCCGCCGGTTCGGGTGCAACATGATCTCGGCGATCAGCAATCTGGGCCGTCTCTGGTTTATGGTCTTCTCATGCCGCTTCAATGCCGACGTCTTCATCCGCTTCCTCACACGGCTCCTAAAATCCGCCGATGGCAGGAAGATCATCCTGATTGTCGACTCGCATCCCGCCCATAAGGCGGCCAAGGTGGCCCGCTGGATCGAGGCGAAGTGGGAGCGGAAGACCATGCTGGAACTTTGTTTCATGCCAGGCTACAGCCCGGAACTCAATCCAGACGAGTTGCTCAACCAAGACACCAAGCAGGCTATGCGGCGGCAAAGGCCTCGCGATCAATCGCAGATGATCGCCAACGCCCGCTCACATCTGCGATGCCGCCAGAAGCAGCCGGGGGTCATTCGCAACTTCTTCGAAGAAGAACACGTGAACTACGCGGCGGCTGCCGGGTAGAAACGTCAACTATTGGATGCTCCCCGTAGTAAGCGGGCCCTACGACCGTCGCAAACTATTTGGTAACTCCGAGACTTATCGGTTAAGATAGAGGGGCATTCCCGCCTCGCAGACCCCGCCCCCCGCCCCCCGCCCTACCTCGACTCGCCTGCCCCGGCTCATGCGTGGGCACTCTTTCGCCCCCCGGAAGAGCCACCTCCAACCCGCCTGGTGTGTCATGAAAAAGCCTCTCCTGGTGCTGATCGTTGTTGGTGTGGCCGTTGGCGGCACGTGGTCCTGGTGGAACGCCCGGGCCTTGAGCAGCAGCGGCGCCCTGTATCGGACTGTCACCCTCCAGAAGGACGATCTGCTGGTGACGATCAACGCCACGGGCACCCTTCAGCCCGAGGAGGTGGTGGATGTCGGCGCCCAGGTGGCTGGCAAGGTGGCCGAGTTCGGCAAGGACCCGACCACGAGCAAGGCGATCGATTACGGCTCCCAGGTCCAGCCGGATACGGTGCTGGCCAAGATCGACGACTCGCTGTACCGCGAAGAGTTGAACCAGGCCAAGGCCGAGTTGGCCAAAGCCCAAGCCCGGCTGGATCAGCGGGAAATCCAAGTCACCGAGGCCGAAGCGAACATCAAACGGGCCGAGGCCGACCTGGGGCAACTGCACACCAAACTCGAACAGACCGAGCGCGATTGGGACCGGGCCAAGAAGCTGGTCCAACAGAACGTCGTCTCGCAGCAGGAATACGAAAGGCTGGAGTCGACGTCTCAAACAGCCCGCGCCGCCGTGGCCGTCGGCGACGCCGCGCTGTTGCAGGCTCGCATCACCGTCAAGGTTCGCAAAGCCGCGGTGGAAGAGGCGAAGGCCGACATTCAAAGCACTCAGGCCTCGCTGAATCGCGTTGAAAAGAACTTGAGCTACACCACGATCAAGTCGCCGATCGCGGGGGTGATCATCGATCGCCGCGTGAACATCGGGCAGACCGTGCTCGCCAGCCTTAATGCCCCCAGTTTGTTCCTGATCGCCAAGGACCTGAAGCGGATGCAGGTCTGGGCCTCGGTGAACGAAGCAGACATCGGCCAGATTCGAGTCGGCATGCCAGCGCGGTTCACGGTCGACACCTTTCCCGACGAAGTGTTCCATGGCACGGTGGCTCAGATTCGGCTCAACGCCATGATGACGCAGAACGTCGTCAGCTATACGGTGGTGCTGACAGCCGACAATGCCAATGGACTGCTGCTCCCTTACCTGACGGCGAACGTGGATTTCGAAGTGGATGAGAAGCAGAACGTGCCGCTGGTCCCCAACAGCGCGTTGTACTGGCAGCCGACCCTTGAGCAGGTTGCCAGTTTGGCCCGCACAATGGCCAAGACGATTCTGGCTGGCGAAGGCCCGGGGGCGCGGAAAGGTGAAGCCCCGTCCGGAAAAGTGGTCTGGTTGCAGGATGGCGATTTCGTAAGGCCGATCTCCGTGCATGTGGGTCAGACCGACGGCACGCATACAGAAATCATCGCGGGCGATTTGCCCGCCGATGCTCTGATTGTGACCGGCCTGCAACCGCAACTGGCTGCAGACGATGCGGCGGCGAGTCCGTTCACGCCCCAGCTCAAAAAACGCTAACCGCCGAGCCCGACGCGAGGACTTACGATGGACGCCATCCGGCTCGAAGATGTGACCAAGACCTACTACCGCGGCGAGATAGAGATTCCCGTCTTGCGCGGCGTCTCGCTGGCCATCGAACGTGGCGAGATGGTGGCGCTGATGGGAGCCTCTGGTTCAGGCAAAAGCACACTGTTGAACCTGCTCGGCTGCCTCGATCAGTCGTCGAGCGGCCGGTACTGGTTGGACGGTGTCGACGTCTCGGCCTTGAACCGCGACCAACTCGCCTTGATTCGCAACCAGAAGATCGGTTTCTGCTTTCAGAACTTCAATCTGCTGCCGCGCACGAGCGCGCTCCAGAACGTGTTGATGCCGCTTTCCTACAGCTACGGCCGGCTCGATGAGCTCGCCAGCCGCGAGCGGGCCGAGCATCTGCTGGAGCGCGTCGGACTCAAGGAACGGATGGACCACGAGCCGTCGCAGCTCTCGGGCGGGCAGCAGCAGCGCGTGGCCATCGCCCGAGCACTGATCGCGCAACCACCGGTGTTGCTGGCCGACGAACCCACGGGCGCGCTCGACTCGAAGACCTCTGCCGAGATCCTGGCGCTGTTCGGGCAACTGCACCGCGAGGAGGGGTTGACGATCATTCTGGTGACGCACGAAGGCGAAGTGGCTGAGCACGCCCAACGAACCATCCACATGCGCGACGGTAAGATCGAACACGATACGCCGACCGCTCAGCTTGCCGGAGCCATCGCCACAAGGATCGAAGGATGAGAAAATTCATTCGCATGATGCTGATGGCCGTGAGCGCCCTGCGCAGCAACGTGATGCGCTCGGTGCTGACCACGCTGGGCATCGTGATCGGCACTGCCGCGGTGATCACGATGATGGAGATCGGCCAGGGTGCTTCCAACGCGCTGCAGCGCAGCATCCAGAGCGTGGGGGCCAACAACCTGCAAGTGCTGCCGGGCTCCGCCGCCGCCGGAGGCGTGTCGAAGGGGATCGGCACCAGCCGATCGTTGACGCCACAAGATGTCGAGGCCATTCAGCGGGAATGCTCGGCCGTGTACGACGCGGCCCCGGTCGTGGGCACATCACTCCAGGTGGTCTACAACAGCCGCAACACTGTGCCGGCCGTTATCTTGGGGACCTCGCCCAATTACCTGGCGATCCGCGATCGCCAGCACTTGATCGAAGGGAAATCCTTCGACGAGCGCGACGTGCAACAGGCGAACAAGGTTTGTCTCATCGGCGTCACGCTTTCCCAGACGCTGTTCGATGGCGACTCACCCATCGGCAAAGTGATACGCGTGCAGAACGTGCCAATGCGGGTCATTGGCCTGTTGAGTGCCAAAGGATCCAACGTCATGGGCCTGGACATGGACGATATTCTGATCGCTCCCTTGACGACGATTAAGCACCGCATCGCCGGCACGGCCGCCACCCAGGTCAACCAGAGTGCCGCAGTCGTCACGACCATCAACACGCTCAGCCAAATCTACCCGCGCACGGGGCTTGACCTTTATCCCATCCGCTCGCAGTCACAGGTGATCAACACGCCGCAACCGATCCGGCAAACCCACGTTAACTGCATCGCCGTTCGGGCGGCCTCGACACCGGAGATCGACGAGGCCAAGCGACAGATCACCACGCTGCTGCGCGAACGACATCGCCTGGCAGTCGACGAGCTCGAGGATTTTTACATCCGCGACATGACCGAGATCGTGAAGACGTTCAACGATTCATCGACCTCGATGCTGCGGTTGCTGCTGTTTGTGGCCCTGGTGTCGCTGGTGGTCGGCGGCGTGGGAATCATGAACATCATGCTGGTGTCGGTGACCGAGCGGACCCACGAGATCGGCCTACGGATGGCCGTGGGGGCCCGGGCCCGCGATATCCTGACGCAGTTCCTGGTCGAGGCGGTGCTGCTCTGCCTGATCGGCGGCGGCATGGGGATTCTCATCGGCCGGGGGGCTTCGGAATTGGTGAAGTATTTTCTCGCCTGGCCGGTGGAGGTTTCTTTGCCCGCCATGGTCGCTGCGGTCATCGTCTCGTTTAGCGTTGGGGTGGCCTTCGGCTTCTACCCGGCCTGGAAGGCCTCGCGCCTCGACCCGATCGACGCCTTGCGGTATGAGTAGGAAAAAGTTGGATGATGATCCGGCATCGGCCACCGCTCATGTGCCGTCAGGCGGCCAAGCGAGATGACATACCCCACCGACCCGACGAAAAGCAGCGTTTTGCGGCCTGCCCGATCGATCAGCCAGAGTCCGACGAATGTGAAGATGAGGTTGGTCACGCCGATCCCGATCGACTGCAGAAGAGCCGACTCCGCGCCGGGGCCGGCCATCTCGAAGATCCGCAGCGCTAAGTAGAGCACGGCGTTTATTCCCGAGAGCTGGTTGAACAGTGCGATCAGGAAGGCCAGCACCAGCGGCCGCCGCAGATTTGCCGCCGTCAGCCCTGCAGACTGGGTGGTCGTGCCGATGACGCGATCTGCCGCCGCGTGGAGCTGAGTCGGCGTGGCGGATGAATCCATCCGTGACAGAAGCCTCGAGGGCTCGACGGCGGTTCTCGCCGCCCCCGCGCAAGAGGAGCCACCGCGGGCTCTCAGGGATCACCAGGCATGCAAGCGTGTAGGCAAGCGGCGGCCGCCTCTGCGCCGAGCATCCAGCGTTAATGGTTGGGCATGCCCTCGTGCATCCATTTGGAGAAGAATGCGGCGAGGATTCCAAACACGATGTTGAACTGAAGAAGCCCGGTAAGCCTGCCACGGGCAGCTGGCGGAGAGATTTCGGAGATGGAGAGCGGGGCGGCCACCGTGGAGATGCCTACGCCGATACCGCCGATGAACCGGGCGATACAAAACGTCCAGGCACCGGTCGCCAGCCCCCTACCAACGCGCCGATCACTGTTCCGTAGAGCGCCGAAGCAATCGCGACGCCGTGCATGGCAGGGGTCAGTCCCCCAGAGTTCCTGGGTCGTCTTTTCGGCTCCCGAAATGACGACCGTGTCGAACCGAAACAGAAACCCAGCCAGGGCTGACACGATGGCCCAGAGGACGATGACAAAACTCATGGCCGGCACACAGAAGGCAAGGAAATGCGAACAGCGCCACCGCGGCCCCGCGGGCGGCAGAGAAAGCCCGCCGCGACGGGCGTACGATTTTTGTGGTCCTTCCGGCTTTGTCATGGGTTCGCCGCATTCCCTGCGAGGCAACTGCTACCGGTGCGGCTGGTCGCGCATGGCACGGGGGGTGGCGTTCATGCCCGGAGTCCCCCGGCTTCCGCCGGGGGTTTGGGTGGGAGTGGGTCATCCGCCTCCGCCGCAAGTAGGCCGTCGGCATCAGACGGCCTAAACTGACGGCCATGCCATTCATAGAGAACGCCCCCGACGTCTTCTGCTGGACCGACACCTGCAACGTGTGGGTGATTCGCGAAGGCACTGCGGCGATCCTCATCGACCTCGGCGACGCGAGCGTGCTCGCCGCCTTGCCGCGGATCGGCGTCACGAGCGTCGAGTGGGTGCTTTTCACCCACACCACCACCGTGAGCAGTGCCAGGGCTTCCCGAAACTCGCCGGACACGTAGCCTGTTGCGGCGTCAAAATCGCCGCCCCAGCGGCCGAGCGGGAGTTCTTCGAAAACCGCTCGCTTTCCGCAAGCTTGTGCCGCAGCTCTCCGACACGTTCACTGTGCAAGGCGCGAGTTCTGTGCGCCCGCCGATCCCGCTCGACCGGGCCTTCGAGAAGATGGACTCGTTCCAGTGGCGGTCGCGGGAGATCTGGTGCGCCGAAACGGCCGGCAACAGCCCCGGCTCGATGAGGTATCTCATGCGGCGGGGCGGGGCAGGGCAGGGGACAGGTTGGCTCGCTTTCTCGGGCGACCTCATGCTCGACGGCGCCACCATGCACACCTGGTTCGACACCGAGTAGGACTACGGCTTCTGCAAGGGGCTCTACGCCACCGCCACCGCCGCGGGCTACCTCGAAAGCTACGCGCCGCTCACGCTCCTGCCCGCCCACGGCCGTGCCGCACCTCTGGCAGGTGTCGCCACATCTATACAAGTTTCGCGGCCACGAATACGGGGTGAACTTCCACATGCTCGTCTCCGACGACGGGCATGCGCTCCTGATCGACTGCGGCCTCTTCGACCGGAAGTTTCTCGACCGCACGCTCGACGCCGCCGGCGATCGGCTCGGCATAAAGCAGATCGACGCGATCCTCGTCACCCACATGCATGGCGACCACTTCCTCGACGCCGAGCACGTGCGGAAGACCCGCGGCTGCGAGATCTGGACGCACGAGCGGGTGGCCGACCTCTTGGAGCGGCCGCTCGACTATGGCTACGACGCGATGATCCCCGCCTACCGCGAGCGGCCCACGGGCGACATCAAGAGCCTGAAGGTCGATCGCGTGATCGCCAACGGCGAGGTGATCCGCTGGCGGGGCAACGACCTCGCCTACGACTGGCTGCCGGGGCAGACGGAGTTTGCCTGCTGCGTGCATGGCGAGAATCACGGCAGACGGGTGGCCTTCACCGGCGACAAGATCTTCGGCTGGCCCGGCGACCCGGCCCAGCGCGGTCACGAGGCGGTGGTGGCCCACAACTCCTGCATGGTCGAGGATTGCTACGGCTACGCCGGCCGCTACCTCCACGGCATCGGGCCCGACCTGATCCTCGGTGGCCACTGCTGGGCGATCGGGAATCCCGGGCCGCTCATCGAGCGCTATCGGGCCGCCAGCGACGAACTCCGCGCGGCGCTTGCCGACCTCACGAGCGAACGCGACTATCGGCTCTGGTTCGAACCGTATTGGGTGCGGGTGCACCCGTATCGCGTGCCGGTGGGCAGAGGCGCGAGGCAGGAAGCGACGCTCGTCGCCCGCAACCATCTCGACGCGGCCACCGTCTACGAGATTCACCTCGTCTGCCCGCCGGGCCTGCGGGTCGATCCCTCCGTCGCCACGCTGCGGGTGCAGCCGGGCGAGATGAAGACGCTACCGCTGGTGTTCACGGCGGCGGGCGATACCCCCCAGGGCCTCGCGCTCGCGGCGCTCGAGATCACGCAGGAAGGCGTCCGCCGCGGCCAACTCTTCGACGTGATCCTCGACGTGACGTCGTAGTCCCTGTTGCGTCGGGGAGAACTCGGCTTGCTGAAGCCGGGGCGCTGGCTCATCGACCGGCAAACGCGTGCGGAAGTGCCATTGACCGAGTTCTTCCTTCACGCCCCTGGGCCCTAGAGCCGCTTCAGCTTTTGCTTGCCTTTTCGATGGTGAATTGCCAATCGACGGCCCGTTGCTTGTCGTTGACGCTTTTTGACCACGCAGCAATTTTGGTTTGCAGCGTTTCGAGCTCGCCGATCCGGCGGTCCTTCAAACATTGGTCCTCAGCAGAATTAGTGGGCTGAAGGGCCGGCTGTCGCCGCGGGGCTCTGCCCCGAACCCCGAGGTTTGAGAGCCATGGCACAGGCATC
>JBBDNW010000204.1:0-11926 GCA_040877375.1 Pirellulales bacterium
GCGGAGCAAGCTGGAGCCGATGAAGAAGGTGGCCAAGAGCCTGCGGCGTCATCGGCACTTGATCCTCAACTGGTTCCGGTCCAAAGGCACCATTTCGTCGGGCGTTGTCGAGGGTTTGAACGGCGGCGTGAAACTGACTACCAGAAAAGCGTTCGGGTTCCGGCTGCGAAAGGCATTGAAATCGCGTTGTTTCATGTGTTAGGCCGGCTGCCGGAGCCAGAATCAACCAACAGATTCTGCTGAGGAGGCGAAAATCAAGGCGTGACGAAGCACTAGACCGCATTCGACTTACGTGTATCGCCGGCTCGGGGGCGGCAAAAGTCTCGTCGCTCTCTCGCCGCGGCGGCTCAGGCGCTCCTCGAGCGTTCGCCGACCCCCTTGCCTACCGCCTCCAAGGTGCCATCTCGCCGCTACACCAAAGGCAGATGCGCTCTGGACGACAGGCCGCACCAAGCGTTTTTTCAACAAAGGGACGAATCGGGCAAGTTGAGGGACGAATCAGCGGCGAGTACGTGTCACCGGCGGGCTCTGTCAGCCCGTGGCGAGGGGTGTGGGAGCCGGGGCGAAACTGAGCCCAACACTCAAATGACAATCGCCTGCTCACGTCGCCGCCATCGAGTCGGCGTGAATGCGGGAATGGTGAGCGGCTCAATCAGCGGCTGGCCGGGTATCCAGAAATCCCGGAAGGCCCGCCGTTCCCCTGTCGCGTAAAAGTGCCGCAAGAACGTCACGTCGCAGGCGGAATAGTCCGCGAGCCATTGATCCAGCCCAGTGACGCCCGCCTCATGAATGGCTTGCTGGCTGTATCGGCACGCCTCCCGCTCGTATGCCTGCAGTGCATCGAGTTGCCCGGCGGCGGGTTTCACGGGCATGGTCATCCCAAGCCGCCGCAACTCCGCCGACAGATTCCACTGCACGGTGTGGCCGAAGAGATGTGCCACCAAGAACAGCCGCTCGTCGTCGGTGTTGTGATCGCCCACGAGGATGCGGCTTCTTGCTTCAACACGGATTCCGCCGCCGACTGAGTCACCATCTTCATAGGGGCGCTCCCCGCCAGGAGTCTTGACTTTTCAGAACGCCCAAAATGCGGGATCCACCTCACAGAACTAGTAATTACGCGGACCTACGGAACGCCCGTCGCGCGCTGCTTGCTACCCAGCAGGCCCGGCTCGCGTCGATCAGCTTTTGGTGTCGCTTTTCGCAGGTGGTATACCTGGCGACACGTGCGTCGCACTACCGCGTGGCTCCAGCTCAAAAATCTGCACGACGGTGCCGCTTATAAACGCGTGAATGATTGCGCCCGTGGCAGGCTCCATGACTACGGCTGCCTCCCGTACCTTGCGGCCGGTGAGCCGCTGGATTTCGGTTCGCAACTCGTTGCACGACACGGCAAAGAGCGCCCGATGGTACTGCTCCACCCTCGCCGCCCCCGACTCAGTCCGGGCAAGAATCTTTTCGGCCGGCGTCAATGCCTCGTGTAGGGTAAGCACGACCGTGTCGTCATTGGCGACCACAGTCACGGATTTCGGTGTATGACCGGTGCGTTCTGCTTGCATCGACATTGCGATCTGACCCAACTCGCGCGAGAAATCGGCCGATGATACGGGCTTGTTCATGAACCTTGGATTCCTATATTTCAACTAATCTTTCACTGGGCGGCGACACGTTCGTCCGCCCTTACACCGCACGGAGTCACCACCTCGACTCCGTTTTTCAGTCAGAGATTGGTATTCCCAGAGAGCTATGCAGTCCATTTCTGTCACCTCCCGCTGCCGCGCGATCAGGCGCCCATGCGTTGATGGAGGAGTCTGAATTGGTGTGGGGTGAGGCCCGAGAGCCTGCTGAACAATCTGGTGAAATGGCTTTGTGACGAAAAGCCAAGATCGAGGGACAGTTGGGCAAGCGGCACCTTCCCCAGCCGCAGCAGCCCGAACGCGATGCCAAGGCGTCGCCGATTGATGAAACGATTCAGACTCATGCCAGCCGACTGTCTGAATTTCCTCGCGAAGTGACTGGGAGACAGACCGAAGCCGCTGCTCACCTGCTCCAGCGACTGGTGGACACCGAGGTGGGCGTCAACACGCTCAACGATCTCCCGCATCACACAAGGGCTGAAGACACTTGTGTCTTTTTGCCAGTCTGGCTCGCTGCTGCCCGTGAGGACGCAGAGCCGCATGATGATCTGTCGAGCGGCAATCTCGTCGCCGATATCTTCCGAAATCTGACGGTTGCCGCCCCCACCCGAAAGCCGAAGAAGACTCGCCCGCATCAAAGTGTCTCGAAAGAGCGGGATTGCCTGGTGGTTATTCCCGGGCCGCATGTCCTCTGAGTCGCGAATGCCGCGGAGATGCGCTTCGGGTAGGCAGAGCACATACGCCTGATAGTGAGCCAACGTGGTAATGGAGACCGCATGCGTTGTGTAATCGCAGGGGAAGAACCCGATGTCACCGGCAGTCGCAGAAAAGTGCATCTCAGTCTTATCTGTCGCCCACACGAAGTCTGCATCACCGTCGGTCGTCAGCAGGAGGAGGTGGTTGATTTGCTGACACTCGTAGCGGACAAAAACATATGGTGGGCGGGCGCTGAGCCAATGCGCGAGCCACGAGTAATGAGGGTAGACGGACAACTGAACGTTATTCATGGTCAACCCACCCACGGTGCGAGCGTTGCGACGCTCGCTCGTCGTCGCCATCAAATGATTTTTATCTCCACGCGCGGGCCGCCGTCTATGCGTTTTGAGATACAACCCGTGAGCGTGGAACGGCTCGACGCCCGTGCCGTGAAAGATTTTTTTTCAGGGCGTCGCTACTGTGCACCACATGGCCGAGCACGATGCGTCGGCGGGGTCATTCACACGGAGGTTTCCATGCCGACAACACATAGTCGACCGCTTCTAACGACCGCGATTCTCACGTTGGCGGAGATCAAGGCGGTGGCAGAGGCCTTTGATCGCGGAGAGGTCAACCTGTTTGACGCCTTGGATACAGTGGGTGTGTCGGTCGAGGCATATCAAGCAGCAGCCCAACAGCAAGCCCGGCATGAGGCTGCGTAGGCAGGAGTCGATGCAACCGCAACGCCTCTTCTGTAAGTCGCGCCGGGGCTTGCGCTGCGGGCTTCTTGAGTCAGGGAGCCCCAAGCGGAAGCGCGGGGAAAACGTGCTCCACCCGAATCCGCGCCGCTACACCGCCGCGGCGACGAGAGCGAACCCGAGCGCGACCCTGCCAAACGCCAGGCCTGCCGAAAAAACGACCCTCACGGAACCTGCGCGAGCAGCGGCAGCCGCTCGCGGCTCGACACCACCACTCCTCCCGGCCTCTCGACCGTGATCGCAAACAGCGTTGGCTTGCCCACCGGCAGACGGGCGTCGATCGCCACCACGATCTCACCGTCCGAGTCGGATGCGGCCACATCGAACACGCCGCCATCGACAGGATAATCCTCGTCGCGATCGGCATCGAAGATCCAGAGTTGGTACTGCTCCACGGTGGGGTCGTTGGCCGCCAGCCCACGGAAACGCATGAAGCCCTGCTGCCGGCTTTGGCTCCAGACCACGTCGCCCAGTCTGGCGTTGTCTGATCTGACGCTGTTCGGTCCGGCGTCATCTGTGCGGGCGGCCGCCGCGGCGATGGCCGCGTCCTTGCCGCCAGTCCAGGCGACCGAGAGGGCTGCGGGATCCTCTGCCAGCAGCAGCTGCCGGCGATCCGTCGGCGTGGCGGCAACCGGCGGCTCGACGCCGATCGCCCGCTGCCGCAGCCCGTCGTCCGTCGGCGGGTTTTGTAGTTGCCACAAGAGGGCGAGCCCGAGGCCGAGGGCTAAGCACCAGCCGGAAAACTGCATGAGTCTGGAGGCCGGCACGAGCCCAGCGGCCGGCACGAGCATGGACGCAAACGAGCCGTCGTGGCCGTGTCGCGACTGCGGTGCGATCGTCGCGCCAACCGGAGTGCTGCGGGCAGCCGACCGGCCGCCGGCGGTCGCGGGATTCCGCTCCATCTGCCCAGCCGCCGCGTTACGGATCCGCTCGGCCACGACTGCGGGCAGCGGCTCCACGGCCAGCTCGCATCCTTCGGCGACCTCCGCCTCGCCGCCGGCCACAAACGCCAGTTCGCACGCGGCTGCGGCCTGCTCCCAGTCCGTCAGCCCACTTGCGAGATCGCCATCCCAATCTACGTCGTCAGGGAAGAGATCGTCGTTGCGGCTCATCGGGGAACCCTCCGGGCCGTTGCGGGGCTCTCGGACGATTTTGTCTCGCGGTCGTCCCGCGTTCGTCGCGACAACCTCCGCCGCAGCGTGTCGAGCCCCCGGCGGATGTGTGACTTGACGGTGCCCAGCGGCAGCGAGGTCTGCTCGGCGATCGCGGAGTGCGACAGACCATCGTAGATCGACAGCCGTAACACCCGCTGTTCGTCGAGATCGAGTTGCCCGAGCTGTTCGGCCGCGATTTGTGCTTCCTCCCCGAGTTCTAGCCTCATGCCCACCGGAGCGGCACGGTCGGATACTTCCGCTCCATCGACTCCATCGAGCGAAGCGGCCGTGGGTAGCCGGCCCCGGCGCCGCACCCGATCGATCAGCCGGCGTCTCGCGATCATCGCGACGAACGTGATCTCCTCCGCCACCTGCGGATCGAAACGAGCAGCTGACCTCCAGAGGTCGATGAATACTTCCTGCACGGCATCCTCGGTGTCGGCGCCATTTCCCAGCCGGCGCCGTGCCAGCGCCCACACCAGGCCGCCATAGCGGGAGACGCAGTCCGGCACGGCCGAACCGTCACCATCGGCAATCCGCGTGAGCAGCAGTTTCTGCAAGACGAGCCTCGACGAATCCGGAGGTTTCGAGACTCTCCGCCTGCCCTGTCGCCGTTACGACAGCGGGCGGGGCAGGCCCTGAGCCCACCCCGCCTTGTCGCGATCGCAACGAAGGCCGGCCCGCCGCCAACATCTCGGCACGGGCTCAGCCCTCATCGTACTACTTTTTCTCGGGCGGCAGAATAACCGCGTCGATCACGTGAATCACACCATTGCTCGTCACAATGTCGGTCTTCACGACTTTGGCCTTGTCGATCATCACGACGCCGTTCTCGACCTTGACGGTGGCCTTCGCGCCCTGCACCGTCGGGGCCTCGGTGAGCTTCACGACGTCGGCGGCCATGACCTTGCCGGGAACGACGTGATACGTCAGCACCGCTACGAGCTTTGCCTTGTTTTCAGGCTTCAGCAACGACTCGACCGTGCCGGCCGGGAGCTTCGCAAAAGCCGCGTCGGTGGGGGCGAAGACGGTGAACGGCCCGGGGCCCTTCAGTGTGTCGACCAGCCCGGCGGCCTGCACAGCTGCCACGAGGGTCTTGAAGTCGCCAGCCCCCACGGCCGTGTCAACGATATCCTTGGCCTCGGCATTGAACGCCACCGTCTGAATCTGGGCCTGAGCGGCGGCTTTGGCCTTCGCAGCCGCGGCGACCGGGCACTCATCGGCATGGACCGGGGCGATTGCGGGCAGCGCCACGGCCACCATCAGGGCCATTCGGGTGAACAGAACTCGCATAAGGAACAACCTTTCGAGGGGAAATGAAGAAACAGTCGCCTGAGCCACGCGGCCCGAGCAGAAGGGGGTTCGCTGGCGACCGGGAATTGGATGCAGAAATATTTCCAGACGCCTACGAGCGGGCTTCGACGCCGAGATTGGCACCGTGCAGGAAGACGCCACCGTTGTCGTTGATGCCCGTGCCCGCGCTCGTGGGACGCTGCGTTGGTGGCCCCGAAGGCTCGGCGAGGGCACGGATCGCCTCGACGAGCATCACGGCCGAGAGGCCGAGCAGCACCACTCCCGCCCACGGCACCGGGTCGGCGGGGAGCGTCCAGCCTTCAGGACCGCGGAACCGCGGCAGAGTGATCGAGAACAGTGCCCAGATGCTCATCACATACATGAACGCCGTCGGCAGGCCCGTCACGAACCAGATCCACGTGGCGTGGCATGTTCGCCAGAGCCAGACGGTCACTCCCAGGAGCGTGAGCGCGGCAAGCAGTTGGTTGCTCGCCCCGAAGAGCGTCCAAAACATCTTCCAGGCCGGCACCGGGTTGCCGTCGGCATCGAGATTTGTTCGGAGCAGAAAGATGAGCGGCACGCCGGCGGTGGCAGCCGTGCCCAGCCAGGCGCCGGCCCGGCCAGTGAGCCCGGTGAGTTCTTGAACGATGTAGCGGCCGAGCCGCGTGCAGACGTCGAGGGTGTCGTAGACGAAGGTCGTAAAGGCCATCAGGGCGAACGACACGCCGATGGTCGCCGGCACGCCGAGGATCTCGAGAAACTGGCCCATCCCCAGGGCATAGATGAAGTTGGGCGACTGCTTTGTCAGCGGACTGTCGCTCGCGAGCACCATCACGCAGCACAGGCTCACCACCGCCACCATCGCCTCGAGGAGCATCGTGCCGTAGCCGATCGCCCGGGCGTCGGTCTCCCGGCGAAGTTGTTTGCTCGTGGTGCCCGAGGCGATCAGGGAGTGGAAGCCCGAACAGGCACCGCAGGCGATCGTGATAAAGAGCATCGGGATCAGGCTCTGACCGTTGGCCGCCTGCCAGCCGGTAAACGCCGGATAGCGGATCGCCGATTCCCCACCGAAGACCGCCGCCAGCGAACGGTCGCTCGCAATCAGCCCGACCACGGCTCCTGCAAGGGCCACGTACAGGAAGCAGCCGCCGAGGTGGCCTCGCGGCTGGAGGAGAAGCCACATGGGCACCATGGCGGCAACGAGGCAGTAGCCGAGCAGCAGCACGCCCCAGATCTTCTGGGTGGTCGCATCACTGACCTGCAGTATCTGGCCGAGGTCCAACGGAATCTTCTGGCCGCCCCAGATGGCCAGGCCGACCAGCGGCAGAAAGATCGTAGTCGCGAGCCCCAGTGGCATCCGCGCATGCCGCATGCAGAGGCCCATCAGCACCGGCAGCACGAGATACAGCAGGCTCGAGGTGGCGATCCCTCCACCCGAGACGCTCTCACCGTTTTCAAGCACCTGCCTCCCTATGAAGCTCTGCGCCGTGATGTCGGTGAAGGCCACGATGATGTAGACCAGCGCGATCCACACGAACGACAGGAAAAGAAGGTAGGCCCGGCGGCTCATGTGGTCGCGGACCACCTCCGCGATCGAACGGGCCTTGTGGCGGATGGAGGCCACGAGCGCCGCGAAGTCATGCACGCCGCCGATGAAGATGCTGCCGACGAGGATCCACACGAGGGCCGGAACCCATCCGAACGCCACCCCGGCGAGGATCGGGCCTACGATCGGTCCGGCCGCCGCGATCGCCGAGAAATGCTGCCCGAGCAGGAGTTGCGGCGGGATCGGCTCGTAATCGACGTCGTCACGGAGCGTGACGGCGGGGGTGGGGGCGTCGTGATCGAGCTGGAAGAGCCGGGCGAGCAGGCTGCCATAGATGCGGTAGGCGAGCAGCAGGATGACGGCGCTTGGGACGAGGACGGCGAGCAGGCTCATGGGGGGCTGGGTTCCGGAGTTTGACGGGGGCGGGTTTCCGCAGTCGCCAGGAACGGGTACATCATGCCTGTTCCGTGGGCTGCCGTCGACGCGACGGGGCCGCGACCTCACCCGGGAGCCGTTCCATGTCGTCTTCGCTCGAGCACCTCGTGATCATCGGCAGCGGCCCGGCCGGATGGTCGGCTGCGACCTACGCCGCCCGCGCCCAACTCAAGCCGCTCGTCTTCGAGGGGGCGATCACCGAGAAGAACCGGATGGCGGGCACGCTGCCGCTCGGCCAGCTCGCACTCACGAGCGAAGTCGAGAACTACGCGGGCTTCCCGGCGGGCAACCTCGGCGGCTTCCTCGACTCCGCGCTCCCCAAGGAGCGGCGATCGATGATGGCCCCGCACGAGGGGCACGGCGTGACGGGCCCAGAGTTGATGGAACTCATGCGGCAGCAGGCGGTCAACTTCGGCACGCGGATCATCACCGACGATATCGTGCGAGTCGATTTCTCGAAGCGACCCTTCGTGCTCGAGCCCATCGATGGTCCGCCAGTGCATGCGAAGTGCGTGATCGTGGCAACGGGTGCCAGCGCCAACTGGCTCGGGCTCCCGAGCGAGGAGCGGTTCAAGAACCGCGGAGTGAGCGCCTGCGCCGTTTGCGACGGCGCGCTGCCGCGATTTCGCAACAAGCCCATCGTGGTGGTGGGGGGAGGCGATTCGGCGGTGGAGGAGGCGACCTACCTCTCCAAGTTTGCGAGCACCGTCCATCTTGTGCATCGCCGTGACGCTTTGCGGGCCAGCAAGATCATGGCCACGCGGGCTCTGGAAAACCCCAAGATCAAGATCCACTTCAACTCGGCGCTCGCCGAGGTGCTCGGCGACGACACGGGAGGCGTGACAGGCGTGCGGCTCGAAAGCACGACCGCTGACGGTCAGGAGACGACGATCGAGGCGGCAGGCGTGTTTCTCGCGATCGGCCACACGCCCAACACGGGCTTTCTGAATGGCCAGTTGGAGCTGACCCCGAAGAAATACATCGTCTGGAAGCAGCACTTCCGCACCGCGACGAGCGTGGAGGGGGTGTTTGCGGCGGGTGACGTGGCCGACGACTACTACCGCCAGGCGATCTCGGCTGCCGGCACGGGCTGCATGTCAGCACTCGACGCCGAACGCTGGCTCGCCGAGCACGGTGAGTGATTTATGAGCCGCAGGCCCACGATCGGGATTCTCACCAGTGGCGGCGACTGTCCGGGCCTCAACGCCGTCATCCGGGCGGCCACGAAGTCGGCCATCCGACTGGGGTACGACTGCATCGGATTTCTGCGGGGCTACGAGGGCCTCGTCGAGCCCGTCAACTACATGCCGCTCGACGCCCAGAACACCGCGGGCATCCTCCTGCAGGGCGGCACGATCCTGGGGTCCACCAATAGGGGCCGGTTCACGGCGCTGGTGGGCGAAGGGGACCGAGTGCGGATCGACCCCGCCCTGCTCGAAGAGGTGGCCGTGACCGTCAGGCAGCTGGCCCTCACAGGCCTGATCTGCGTGGGGGGCGACGGCTCGCTTGGCATCGCCCAGCAGCTCCATGAATATGGCATCCCGGTCGTGGGCGTACCCAAGACGATCGACAACGACCTCGGGGCCACCGCCTTCACATTCGGCTTTGACTCAGCGGTGGCCGCCGCCACTGACGCGCTCGACCGGCTCCACACCACAGCCGCCAGCCACGAGCGGGTGATGGTGCTCGAGGTAATGGGCCGGCACGCCGGCTGGATCGCCCTTCATGCCGGCATCGCGGGGGGCGGCGACGTGATCCTGCTCCCGGAGATTCCCTGGACGTTCGAGAACGTCTGCCGCAAGGTGGCCGAACGTGACGCCGTAGGAAAGCGGTTCACACTCATCGTCGTGGCAGAGGGAGCCCGCGCGCCCGGCGGCGGGCTCGTGCATGCTGGCACCGGCGACTGCGCCGGGCAGGTGAAACTCGGCGGGATCGGCGAGATCGTGGGGCGGGAGGTCGAAGCCCGACTCGGTCGCGAGGTCCGCACGGTTGTGCTCGGGCACCTCCAGCGGGGCGGCGCACCCACGCCCTTCGATCGGATGCTGGCGACCGAGTTTGGAGCCCACGCCACGCGGCTCGTGCATGAGGGCCGCTTTGGCGAGATGGTCTGCTACCGGCCGCCGGACATCGCAAGCGTGACAATCGCGGCAGCGATCGGTCGGCTTTCGACCGTCGATCCGCACGGATCCGCCGTGCAGGCGGCCAGGGCACTTGGCATCGGATTCGGGGATGACGAGGATAGTTGCTTCGGTGGTGGCGGGGCTGTGGTGCCGTCGAGAAAAGCGTAATGCAAGGAGCGATCGTCCATGGCGGAATCAACGGGCGCGGGTGGCAAGGTAGCCAGCGTGATGCAGGAGACGCGGGTCTTTCCACCCCCGGCGGAGTTTTCCAAGCAGGCCCGGATCGGATCGCTCGAGGAGTATCGTCGGCTTTATGACGAGGCTGCCCGGGATCCCGAGGGTTTCTGGCACGCTAGGGCGCAGCAACTGCCGTGGATGAAGCCCTACACGAAGGTGCTCGACTGGCAGCCGCCCGTGGCGCAGTGGTTCGTTGATGGCCAGACCAACGCGTCGGCCGCCTGCCTCGACCATCAGATCGCTGCCGGCCATGGCGACAAGATTGCCATCGTCTGGGTGGGGGAGCCCACCGGCGAGCGACGGACGTTCACTTACCGGGAACTCCACGCCGAGGTCTGCCGGCTCGCCGCCGGCATAGGGCAGCTGGGCGTGAAGCAGGGAGACGTGGTCTCGATCTACATGCCGATGACGCCGGAACTGGTGATCGCGATGCTCGCCTGCGCCCGGATCGGCGCGGTGCACTCGGTGATCTTCGGCGGATTTTCGAGCGAAGCGATCGCCGACCGTAATCACGACGCAAAGGCGGTGGCGGTGATCACGGCCGACGGCGGCTGGCGGCGGGGAGCGCAGCTGGCGCTCAAGAAAAACGTTGACGCGGCGCTGGTGTCGGCGTCGCATCCGTCCACCACCGTTACACACGTGGTGGTCCTGAAGCGGACCGGGCAGCCGGTCGAGATGGTGCCCGGCCGCGATGTCTGGTGGCATGATCTCGTGGCCGGCATGCCGGCCGACATGCCCGCCGTGCCGCTCGATTCCGAGGCGCCGCTCTTCATCCTCTACACGAGCGGCTCGACCGGGAAGCCGAAGGGCATCAAGCACACGACCGCCGGCTATCTGCTCTGGGCCAAGACCACGGCCGAGTGGGTCTTCGACCTGCGGGAAGACGACCTCTTTTGGTGCACGGCGGACTGCGGCTGGATCACCGGCCACAGTTACGTGACCTACGGGCCGCTGGCCGCCGGCGCGAGCATCCTGATCTACGAGGGCGCCCCGAACGCTCCGCACGAGGGTCGGTTTTGGGAGATCATCGAGCAGGAGAAGCCGACGATTTTCTATACGGCCCCCACCGCGATCCGCTCCTTTATGAAGTGGGGCATGCAGCACATCGAGGGGCGCGATCTCTCGAGCCTGAGGCTGCTCGGCACGGTCGGCGAGGGTATCAATCCCGAGGCGTGGATCTGGTATCACGAAGTCATCGGCGGCAAGCGGTGTCCGATCGTCGACACTTGGTGGCAGACGGAGACAGGCGGGATCATGATGAGCCCGCTCCCGGGCTGCACGCCCACCAAGCCCGGCAGCTGCACGCTGCCGCTCCCCGGCGTGGTACCCCAGATCGTCGATGCGGCGGGCGATCCCGTCGAGCAGGGAGAAGGTGGCTGGCTCGTGATGCAGCGGCCGTGGCCGGGGATGCTCCGCGGCATCTGGGGCGACGAGGAGCGGTTTCACGAGACCTACTGGTCGAAGGTGCCGGGCAAGTATCTCGCCGGCGACAACGCCCGGCAGGATGCCGACGGTTACTACTGGATCATGGGGCGGATCGACGACGTGCTCAACGTCGCCGGCCACCGGCTCTCGACCATCGAAATCGAAAGCGCGCTGGTCAGTCATCCGAACGTCGCCGAGGCGGCAGCCGTCGGCCGGCCGCACGAGATGAAGGGGGAGGCGGTGGCGGTGTTTGTCACACTTCGTTCGGGTGAGCCGAACGACGCGCTCAAGGACGTGCTGCGAAAGCACGTCCGCCACCAGATCGGTGCCCTGGCCACGCCCGATGACATCCACTTCACGGCGTCGCTCCCCAAGACCCGCAGCGGCAAGATCATGCGGCGACTGCTGCGGGATATCGCCGCCGGCCGTGAAACATCGGGCGACACGACGACGCTCGAGGACTACTCGGTACTCGCCAAACTCCGCGGCAACGAGGACTGAAGGCCAAAACGCATTCAACGTCCGTGGATCGCTCGCGCTTGGGGCTTTTTGGGAGCCGGGGAGCGCGCAACCGTCAGGAAGCCCCAAGCGCAAGCGCGGGGAATCCGCTCACCACCCCGCTCCGCTC
>JBBDNW010000204.1:12026-13978 GCA_040877375.1 Pirellulales bacterium
GATCTCGCCCCCGACCTGCCGCTGCACGCCTCCACGCAGATGACGCTCACGAGTGCCGAGACGATCGCGCTGGCCGAGGAGCTCGGCATGGACCGCGTCGTCGTGGCCCGGGAACTCTCGATCGATGAGATCGCGGCCATCCGCCGGCTGACCGCCATGCCGCTTGAGGTGTTCGTGCACGGAGCACTCTGTGTGGCCTATTCGGGGCAGTGCCTGACGAGCGAGTCGCTCGGCGGCCGCAGTGCCAACCGCGGGCAGTGTGCCCAGGCCTGCCGGCTCCCCTACGACCTCGTCTGCGACGGCAGGGATGTCGATCTCGCTGACAAGAAGTACCTGCTCTCGCCGCAGGACCTCGCCGCCTACGCCCTGGCGTCCGAACTGATCGAGGCAGGGGTGTCGGCCTTCAAGATCGAAGGCCGGCTGAAGACGGCCGAATACGTGGCCAACATCACGCGGCATTACCGTCAGGCAATCGACACGGCAGTGGCCGGGCAGCCCGTCACGTTCACGCCCCGGCAGGTCGAGGAGATGGAACTCTCGTTTTCAAGGGGCTTTTCCCCAGGCTGGCTCAAGGGCTCCGATCACAAGATGCTCGTGCCGGCGACGGGTAGCGCAAAGCGGGGCGTGCGGCTCGGGACGGTGGCCGAGGTCCGTCGCGGCCGGATCGCGGTCGACCTCATGGCGGAAGTGAAGCGTGGGGACGGCGTCGCCTTCGACTGCGGCGCGACGGGTGACGAGGCGGCGGGAGGACGCGTCTACGAGGTCTTCGACCGGGGCCGGTCACTCATCGAGCCCGTTAATACCGGCCGCGTGGAGCTGGCGTTTGCCCACGGCGCCTTCGATGACGCCCGCATCAAGCCGGGGCAGACCGTCTGGAAGACCGACGACCAGGCGTTGACGTCGCGACTCCGCAAGTCGTTTGCGGGTAGCGACCTCAAGCGCAGGCAGCCGGTCGACCTGCATGTGGTGGTCGCGGCCGGCACGGTCGTGCGCGTGAATGCCCGCACCCTGCTCGGCGCGACCTGCGAAGTCGCTTCGAAAGAGCCGGCCCGTGAGGCCACGAAACACCCGCTCTCCATCGACACGCTTCGCGACCAGCTCGGCCGTCTGGGCGGCACCCCGTTCGAACTCCGCGGTCTTTCGGCCGACATCGCTGGCGCACCGATGGTGCCCTTGAGCGTGCTCGGAAAGCTCAGGCACGATCTTGTCGCCGGGCTTGAGTCGGCGGCCGCTGCACCGCGAGCTCGGCAGCCTGGCATGACGATCCGCGACACCGGCGGAATCGTTACGGAGGCGGCTCTTACGCCAGCGTTGATTCCCACACTCCACGTGCTCGTCCGCTCGCTCGACCAGCTCGGCAGTGTGCTCGAAATCGGTGAGCGGCGGATCCATGCCGAGTTCGCCGACATTCGGCAATACCGCGAGGCCGTCGAACGCTGCCGTGGGGTCGGGGCCACAATCCACCTCGCCACCCCGCGAATTCAGAAGCCCGACGAGATGGGCATCTTTAGGCTGCTGGAAAAGCATGCGGCCGACGGGATCCTCGTGCGGAACTGGGCGGGACTGCGTTTTTTCCGGGAGCTGGGGATGCCCGTGGTGGGTGATTTCTCGCTCAACGTCACGAATGAGTTGACGGCCGAGTTCTTCACGGCAGCGGGCTGCGAACGGGTGACGGTGTCTTACGACTGCAATCGGGAGCAGCTGCTGGCACTGGTGGCGGCGACGAAGCCCGAGCGGCTCGAGGTGGTCGTCCATCAGCACATGCCGATGTTTCATATGGAGCACTGTGTGTATTGTGCCGTACTTTCCCCTGGCACCAACAAGCACAACTGCGGACGGCCCTGCGACGAACACGTGGTAAAGCTTCGCGACCGGATCGGTGTCGAGCACCCGCTCGCGGCTGACGTGGGCTGCCGCAACACCCTCTACAACGCCGTGCCCCAGAGCGGCGC
>JBBDNW010000205.1:0-2507 GCA_040877375.1 Pirellulales bacterium
AAGCCCGGAGCGCGAGCGATGGGAATACGGGTGGCGACTGTGGTCGGGGTGGGGAACGGGTTGGCGTGGCGGGCGTATTCCCCGCGCTCGCGCTTGGGGCTTCCTGACGGAGAGGCGATGCCGGCTCACACGAACCGTGCAACGGCGTACGACTTCTTGCCGGAACGGAGCACGAGCGTGGTGGTGCCGGCAAGATCCTGGGCCGTGAGCCGGTGGGCGGTGTCGGTGATCCGGCGATTGTTGACGTAGGCCCCGCCCTGCTCGATCGTCCGCCGCGCGGCGCTCGCGCTCTGAGCGAGGCCCGTGGCCTTGAGCGCCTCCACCAGCGGCAGCCCGTCGCCGTCGAGCGTCGTCCGCGCAAACCCGTGGCTTGGCACATCGGCAAAAATCTCACCGAGCGACTGGTCATCGAGGCTCGTGATCTCGGCACCAAAGAAGATGTCGGTGGCCTGCCGGGCCGCAGTGAGACCCGCGTCGCCGTGCACGAGTCGAGTGAGTTCCTCGGCGAGCCGCTTTTGCGTGTCGCGGGCTGCGGGGGCGGCGGCCCGTTTGGCATCGAAAGCCGCCGTCTCCTCGATCGTCAGGTCGGTCAGCCGCAGCAGGCAGCGACCAGCGTCGGCGTCGTCGAGATTGATCCAATACTGATAGAAGCGATAGGGGCTTGTTCTCTGCGGATCGAGCCAGATGGCGCCCGAGGCCGTCTTGCCCATCTTGGTGCCGTCGGCCTTGGTGAGCAGCGGGCAGGTGATGCCGTGCAGATCGCGGGACCGCAGCCGGCGTCCGAGTTCGATGCCAGCGGTGATGTTGCCCCACTGGTCGCTGCCGCCGATCTGCACGCGGCAGTCGAGGACATCGCTGAGATGCACGAAGTCCCATGACTGGAGCAGCATGTAACTGAACTCGGTGTAGGAGAGGCCACCGTCGCGGTCGAGCCGGCTCTTCACGGAGTCTTTGGCGAGCATCTGCGACAGCGGCACGTGCTTGCCGACGTCGCGGAGAAACTCGAGGTAGCCCACGCCCCGCATCCAGTCGGCGTTGTTGACGACGTGCACTTGGTCGCCGGCGCTCGAGAGGACCGCTCGGATCTGCCGTTCGACACCGGCGATGTTGGCGGCAAGTTCCTCGGGCGAGAGCAGGTTGCGTTCCTCGCTGCGACCGCTGGGGTCGCCGATCATGCCCGTGGCACCGCCGACGAGCGCGACCGGCTCGTGGCCGGCGCGGGCCACGCGGCGCAGCAGCACGAGGGCCACGAGATGGCCCACATGGAGGCTGTCGGCCGTCGGATCAAAACCGGCATAAACGCGGCGGCCGGGCGTGGCGAGCCAGTCACGAAGGGCGGTGGCATCGGTCGACTGATGGACGAGGCCTCGGGCCTCGAACTCCGTGAGCAGATCGTGAAGCATATCGCTACCGCCAGAGGTCGCCGTCGGCGAAGGGATGAGCAGGGCCGCCAAGTTTTGTGGGCGGCAACGCCTTGAGGGCCTGCTCGGCGAGTTTGAGGTCTTCGCGGCAGGTGATTTTGAGGTTGATGGGCGAGCCCTGGACCACGGTCACCGGGTGGCCGAGTCGTTCGACGACGCTGGCCTCGTCCGTGGCCTGGCCCTCGCGATGCGCCGCGAAGGCACGGGTGAGCAGCTCGCGGGAGAAGACCTGCGGGGTCTGCGCCTCCCAGAGGCCGGCCCGATCGACGGTCTCGGTGATCGTGTGGTCGGCGGCCACCCGCTTGAGCGTGCCGACCACGGGGATCGCCAGGATGGCGGCGCCGGTGCGAACGCCGGCCGCGAACACCTTGTCGATCCAAGCCGTGGCGATGCAGGGGCGGGCGGCGTCATGAATGGCCACCATGTCGATGTCATCGCCCAGTTTCTCGAGGCCCTTGCGGACGGAATCAACCCGCTGCGTGCCTCCTTCGGCGAGCGTGATGCCCATGAAGGCGAGGCTGGCGCCAAACTTCTCGACGAACGACTGGCGGTCCTCGGGAGAGACCACGACCACGACCTGTTTCACGTCGTCACGGTCGATGAACTTCTCGGCCGAGTGCAGCCAGACGGGCCGGCCTGCCAGCGGCGCGAACGGCTTCTTGTAGTGGGCGTCCTGGAATCGGCTGCTTTGCCCCGCAGCGGCGAGGATTACTCCGAAACGGGGCATGGCATCGTCGCCTGAGCGAGGGCCTGATCCATCAGCATCCGCACCGCGGTTTTTATAAACGGCTTGTCACGGATCCAGCCGGCAAAATCCTCGCCGTGGGCTGCGTAGGCAGCGTGTAGCCAGTGGGGAGCATCGCTGGTGAGCCAGTAGCGAAACAGCAGCCACTTCGGATTGGCTTCGCCATAGACCTCGCGAGCAACCCAACACAAGCCGCCTTGCCCGAGGCCACCACCGAGACCACCGCCACCGCCCTGGCCGAAACCGCCTTGCCCACCACCTTGTCCACCACCTTGTCCAAGGCCACCCTGTCCACCACCCTGGCCGAGACCGCCCTGACCACCACCTTGTCCGAGGCCACC